>JAJFUQ010000214.1 GCA_021372355.1 Nocardiaceae bacterium
CAGATCAGCAAACTCAACGTTCCGAGATTTGTGCGCGGCCTGATGCCGGTCGTCATCATCCCGCTGTTCGCGACCCTCATTGCCGGCGGCGCGATGTTCCTCGTGCTCGGACGTCCGCTCGCCGCCCTCACCGAGGGCCTCACGAACTGGCTGAACGGAATGTCCGGCGCCGGTGCGGTCCTGCTCGGCATCATTCTCGGACTCATGATGTGCTTCGACCTCGGCGGCCCGGTCAACAAGGCGGCCTACGCGTTCGCGGTCGCCGGTCTGTCGGTCACCAACCCGGCGTCGCTGAAGATCATGGCGGCGGTGATGGCGGCGGGCATGGTTCCGCCGCTCGCGATGGCCCTCGCAACCGTCATCCGACCCAAGCTCTTCACCGAGGCCGAGCGTGAAAACGGCGTCGCCGCCTGGCTGTTGGGTGCGTCGTTCATCTCCGAAGGCGCGATCCCCTTCGCCGCGGCAGATCCGCTGCGGGTCATCCCATCGATGATGGCCGGCGGCGCACTCACCGGGGCGCTCATCATGGCCGAAGGCGTCACGCTGTCGGCGCCGCACGGCGGAATCTTCGTCGCGTTCGCGATCGGCGGAATCCTCAAGTTCATCGTCGCCCTCGCCGCCGGAACGGTTCTCGGAGCGACCGCCGTCGTCGCCGCGAAGTCCCTCACCACCCGTCCAGTCCCCGCACTCGCCAGCTGAATCGACCCCTCAAGAAATCGAAGGAAATCCCATGGCAAGCACCACTGTCGTCGTCGGATCTGCAATCGGATTGCACGCCCGACCGGCCGCGATCATCGCCGAAGCCGCAGGCAAGTACGACGAGGAGATTCTCATCGAATTCGATGGCGAGGAGGCGGACGCCGCGTCAGCGCTCATGATCATGGCGCTCGGTGCCGAAAACGGAGCCGAGGTGACCGTGACGTCCGACAACGCCGACGCCTTGACGGAGATCGTCGCGCTCGTGGCACAGGACCTCGACGCCTGAGCGGCTATCGTCGTTCTCGTGTACGTGAAGATCTGCGGGCTGACCTCGATCGCTGCCGCGGAAACGGCGATCGCCGCCGGGGCCGACGCGATCGGCGTCGTCATGAACAAGACGAGCCCGCGCCGGCTCGACATCGACGCTGCTCGTGAGATCCTCTCGCTCGCCGGCACGCAGACGGACACCGTTCTCGTGGTCAATGACATGCCCGCCGTCGACGCGGCCGAGATCGCTCGCAAGATCGGCGCGGGGGTCGTTCAACTTCACGGCAACTACACCGCGGACGACTTCGCCGCCGCGCTCGCGGTCGGCCCGCGCGTCTGGCGTGCAACGTCCCTCAAGGCCAACCCGGACCTCACGGTTGGCGCGTTCGGCGAGGAAGTTCTCCTCCTCGACGCCCCGGTACCCGGTTCCGGCGAGCGCTGGGATCTGTCGGCGCTGGCAACCACCAAGCCCGCGGGTCAGTGGATTCTCGCCGGCGGGCTCACTCCGGAGAACGTGGTGGAGGCGATCCAGGCGGTTGCTCCGTGGGGCGTCGACGTTTCCAGTGGCGTCGAGGCCAGTCCGGGTGTCAAGGACCTGAAGAAGATCCGTGCCTTCATCGCCGCCGCGCGCAGCTACTGAACGCAGCCCAGACTCGTTGCGCTGATTCATTACCCACGTCCCGGGTAGTTCTCACTACATGGCGGACACAACATCTGGCCGCCTCGGAAATGTTCTGATCACGGGCGGCGCCTCCGGGCTGGGCGCAGCGACGGTCACCGCAGTGGCCGAGGCCGGCGGAACAGCACTCGTTCTCGATGTCACCGCACCGGCGAATGCCGAATTCAGCGCATTGGTCGACGTGGCCGACACCGAATCGGTTCAGCGCGCCGTCGACGATGTCGTGGCTCGCGCCGGCGGCACCCTCGACGCGGTTTTCACCGCGGCAGGTATCGACGCCGGCGGTGATCTGGACACGGTGGACGCGGACAAGTGGGAGCAAGTGATCAAGGTCAACCTGCTCGGGACGGCCGCGACCATCCGAGCGGCACTGCCTTACCTCATCAAATCCCGCGGGCAAGTCGTCACGTGCGCATCGACCTTGGGCCTTCGAGCTTTCCCCGCCGAGACCGCGTACTGCGCGTCCGAATTCGGGATCGTGGGTTTCACCCGGGCTCTTGCCGCGGAAACCGCCGGCCGGGTGCGCGTCACGTTGCTTGTCCCGGGGGGCATGGACACGAGCATCCTCACCGGGCAGTCGGCTGGCGTGCGGGCGCTGACGGACCTGGCGTCGGTGAAACCCGCGGCGGTTGCGCAGGCCGTGCTGTTCGCACTCCAGCAACCCGCCGACTGCGACGTACGCGAACTCATCGTCGGGCCGTCGGCCGATCCACGGTGAGCGCTCATCGGAGTTGATCGAGAATTCCGGGCTTTGACCGTTAGAACACCCGTTGGCCGGGAACTCAACTCATATGAAATGACGCTGTAGGAGGCCAGTCATGATTGCATTGGGAGTCGTTCTCCTGCTTCTCGGATACCTTCTGGGAGTGCCGTTCCTCTGGACGTTGGGCATCATCGCCATCATCGTCGGAGCGGTCTTCTGGATCATGGGCTCGGCTGGCCGTCCAGTCATGGGTCGCCGGTACTGGTATTGACCTACCCATGAGTCCTTCACATGAGTGATTCGACTCAGGAGGACTGGAGCCTCAAAGAGAGGCATGAAACATCCGCTCAGCGGCTGGACCGCAATTGGTCTAGCCTTCTGCAAGAGCTTCGCGTCGTGCAGACCGGGGTCCAGCTGCTGACCGGGTTTCTCCTCACCCTTCCGTTCCAGCAACACTTCGACAGTCTTTCGCCGCTCCTCAAAGGCGTATACCTCGTCGCCGTCGCCGCTTCGGTGATGTCGACGTTGTTGCTTGTCAGCCCCGTTGCGGCACACCGCATTCTCTTTCGGCAACGCAAGCTCGAAGCGACCATCATGACCGCGCACCGTTTGGCGCTCGCAGGTCTCGGTCTGCTCGGCGTTGCGTTGGCCGCAGTCACATTCATCATCTTCGACGTCGTCGCCGGGAACACCTGGGCGGTTGCGGCGTGCGCTGTCGCGATTGCCGGCTTCGTCATCTTCTGGATCATCGTGCCGACCATTCAGAAGCCCTCCCACGTTTGACGACGGAACCGTTTACCCATGTCACGTAGGGGTAGGCCGATATCTGTACGGGTTTCGTTCCGCTGGAGATTTCGATGGCCCGACGAGATTGCGCCGTCGTACGGATTCTTCGCGGTTTACCGAATCAGTGAAAGGAATCGGAACCATGCCGAAGCTCAGCAAGCGCGGGACAGTCAGGCAGGACGAGCTCCCCGACACGCTCAAGCGCTCCCCCAAGAAGGCGCAGCGGACGTTTGCGAAAGTTCACGACTCCGCTGCCGAGCAGTACGGCGAAGGTGAACGCGCACATCGCGTGGCGTTCGCCGCTCTCAAGGACGGGTTCGAGAAGATCGGCGATCACTGGGAGGCAAAGGACCAGCGTGGCCCCTCCGACGAACGTTCCGAGAGTGGTGGCCCGAACGCCACGGGCCGCGCCGATGAGGGCGTCAACGCGAACTCGACCAAGGAACATCTGTACGAGGTCGCCAAGAAGTTGGACGTCCACGGGCGTTCGACGATGAGTAAGCGCGAACTCGTCGAGGCGATCAAGAAAGAAAACCGTCGCCGTTCCCGCAAATCCGACTAACCCGACTGACGTTCACGGGAGCTGTTCGTGATTCCGAAGATCGATCGCTGCCTGCATTCATTGACCAAGGCGGCGAATGCGCTCAGTTCCGCCGCCATCCCCTTCGCGGTCGGCGGCAGTCCGGCGGTCTACGCCCGCGGAGGGCCGGCGACCGCCCAAGCGGTCGACCTGTTCATCAAACGGGAGGACGCCGACAGATCATTCAACGAAGTTGTCCGGACGGGCATGTACGTCAGCCCCCAACCGGAGGGCCGGGACACAACGCTGTCCGACAACGGAATCCTCGTGAACCTCATCCCCCGGGCCGACGGCGACGCGATCTTCACACGCGCTTCCTGGATGCGGGTCGGCCCCACGTCGGCATATGTCCTCAGCGGCACCGATCTCATCATCGAGAGTCTGAAGGTGCTCAATCCCCGCAAGCTCGACTTCTCGGAGTTGCTGCAGGTCGCGCGGTCGTTGCGGGAGCAGGTTGATTGGTCCGCGGTGCGGGCGTTGACGCACCAGTCGCCGTACGCGCGCGCCTTTCTCGGTCTGCTCGAGGACTTCCGGATCACCACGCCGACTACCGATCCGGTGCACGAGCACGACCACGAGTTGTCGGCATACGTCGAAGCCCGCCTGCGCGAAGCCTTCGCGCACGATCCTCGCGCTGGAGAGCTGGGCATTTCGGTTTCCGTCGCCGGCAACCACGTCACCCTCACCGGGCTGATCAGCTCGACACTTCGTCGACAGGCGCTCGAAACGATCGTCCGAGAGCATCTTCCCGATGCCGAAATCGACGACCAGGTCGAACTCGTGGAGACGCCCGAACCGCACGACCTCGAAGAGATGAGCTGACCCGCTACGCCGCGATCGCGAGGTTCGCCGGCGCGACCTTACGCACGAACTCTCCGACCGCGGCGACCGCCTCGAGCGCGGGGCGGGTCGCGAAGGCCGCAGCCGGGAACGCGTGGATCTGGCCTTTCCACACGTGCAGGTCCACTGGCCGGCCAGCAGCCACCAGTCGTTGAGTCATGAGTTCGGCATCCTGCAGCAGGAGTTCCTCCGCGCCGGCGTGAATCTGCACCGGAGGCATCGCCGATAGATCGGCATCGACGGGCGACTGCAGAGACGTCCACGCCCCATCCTCGGCAAACCGTGCCTGGACCACATGAAGGTGCTCGATGAAGGCTTCGACTGCTTGCAGCGTGAAAAGCGCGCACCGGCCGGCGTTGCGGTGCCTCGCCTTGCGCGCGACATCGAGATCGGCCAGCGGCGACATGGCGACGATGCCGGCCGGAGCCGGCAGACCGCTTTTCTGGAGCGCGAGGGCCGTCATGAACGCCAGGTATCCCCCCGCGGAGTCACCCGCCAGGACAATGCTGTTGAAGCCGCGCGCGTAGAGCCACCGGTAGGCAGCAACCGCATCCTCGACCGCGTCAGTCAACGGGTGCAAGGGCAGCATCCGGTATTCGAGGTTGAGCACGACCGAACCCGCGGTCTGGGAGATCCGCGCGGCGACCGGTCGGTGCGAATTGAGGCCACACGCCACGAACGCTCCGCCGTGAAGGTAGAGAACGGCTCGGGTCGCAGACCACCGCGGGTTCGACGCGGCGGCTTCGGTGAAGCCCCGGCTCGCACTGATCAGCTCGGCTCGGCAGTGCGGGACGTGCACGGTCGCGATCGTCGTGCCGCGCGGCAACGGGAAGATTCGCGCGGTGTCGTCAATCAAACGGAGCGGCCACGCGAAACCTTGCGTTCGGGTCCACACATTGATCGCCGGCCGGAATATCCACCGTGCCGCGGCGGTCGCGATACGGCCGCTTTCCGCGTTATGGAACGTCACGTGATTGCGGATGTTCGTGGGGAATTCAGCGAGCTCCGCTGGCTTGGCGTCGGTAATCCGACGAACTGGCCAATCCTTGTTGGTTGCGTAACTTTCCATATCTAGCGAATACCCTGCTAGTTACCGATAAAACGAGCGCGGATCTCCTCGGGTCATGTTTAGCCCCGCGACTGCCGGGTAGGCCTTCTAGTGCAGGGACAACTGCCAACACGGAAGGAAATCCAACGTGACTGACAAGAGCACTGGACCCCGCGAGGGAATCGAAGGCGTCGTCGAAGGCGTAAAGGGCAAGGCTAAGGAAGCCGCCGGGACCGTCTTCGGCAAGGAAGACCTCAGGGATGAAGGCCGTGCCCAGCAGGACAAGGCTGAAGACCAGCGTGAGGTCGCCAAGCGCGAAGCACAGGCCGAGAAGGCCCGCGCTGAAGCCGAGACCGACGAGCAGCGCCAGCGCGCACATCAAGAGCGCTGACGACTAGCACGAAACACGAGCATGTGTGGCGCCCCAACGGCGGGGCGCCACACCCCTGTCTGGACTACTTTCGTTGCTTCCGTCGATGCGAGGTATCGCACAACGGATAGTTCGCGCTTCGGCGGCACATACAGATCGCGACCACGAATCGATCCGAACAAACGTGAGTCCCGTCGGCGAGCACTATGTCCACGGGCCCATCGATCAGCATCGGACCATCCGCCGTGATGCGGATGCGCCGGTTTGCGTCACTCGGTTGTCTTATCGGCACGGATGACCACCAACTCCTCTACGGGGTGCTGACGAGGCGGGAGGCAGCCACTCGAGTGACGACTCCGGAGCACTGGGCCAAACGGAACCCGCTCTCGTGCAACAACACTCGACGCAAGTCCACGCCGCTCCAGGGCATCGAGCGAGGCTCTCTCCCCACTGAACTCCGACTGCACCATCAGCATGAAACCACCGCGCGTCAACAGCGCCGGGGCCGCGTCACACAGCGGATCGAGAACAAGCCGGCCGCGTGGGCCGGCGTCCCAATTGCGCGATCGCAGTTCTTCGGTCTCATCGGCGCATGGCACGTAGGGCGGATTACTCAGGACGACGTCGAACGGCCCCCGGGCCAGCGCCGCCTCGAGTTGGCCGTGCACGACCTCGATGTCCACGCCATGAATCGCCGCGTTGATCCGCGCAGTCAGCACCGCCCGCCAGGACAGGTCCACCGCCACGATCGATCGTGGCGCGAATCGCGACGCCGCCAGCGCGAGGACTCCACTTCCGGTGCACATGTCGAGAACGCGCGACCCCGGCACGATGGGATTCTCCGCGAGAGAACGGATGAGAAGGAACGAGTCGTCCTGGGGGCGATACACGGTCGGTAACCGGAAGATCCGGTGCTTCCAGATTGGGTGGGCCAACACCTGGGTCATGAGTGCCTCACATCGCGGCGAAAATTGGGCGGTCAGGAACTTTCTCGTCGTTCCAGACCGAGCGAGTCGGCGACTTCGTCGCACGCATCACGCATTGTTTGATCATCCGGACCAAGATTTTTTCGAAAGGCTGCACGGAATCGAGCAATGCAGTGGCTACCGCATTCAGCTGCTGCAGAACAGCAGTATTCAAACGCGATTCGCTATTCTGGAGTAGGACCGCCAGAAGGAATGTGATGATCGTCGTCGCCGTATTGATGACGAGTTGCCAGGTGTCGACATTCTGAATAATCGCAATTGACGGTGACCACACCACCACCAGCGTCACAAAAATGGCGAAGAAACACGCCGAGACGACCTCCGACTCATTCATCAGCGTCGCCATCTCCCTCCGTTGGGGACCAACGAATGGGACGTACCCGCCGAAATCCGCATCAAACAGCAGGGTGCTTACCGCACAGCGCGGACGGGTACACAACGTGCAACACACTGCCGGTGAAGCGGCATGTCACCGATCGGACGTGGAGTTGGTCATGGACGGGTCCCCCGCTTCTCGCCTCGCACATACGATCACCTCGTTTGCGCGATCAGCGAAGGCGAGCATGGCGGCGGCCGTTCTGGTTGTGGCAGCGCTGACAGCGGGGTTCCTCACTGGCTTTCCCATCTGGTGGCAGACCGTCGTGAACTCTTCCGGTGCACTCGTCTCGCTGCTCATGCTGTTCGTCATTCAGCACACCTCGCACCAGCACACCAGCGCGATCCTGCTGAAACTCGACGAACTGATCCGGAGCGACGACGACGCCCGCAACGACGTTCTCCAGGCCGAGGAGCAGAGCGTGGCGGAGCAAGAGGAGATGCACCATCGGCTCCGGAGCCATGACGCATAGGGGCATCCGAACCGGGTAACCGTCGTCAATGGACGAGATAAAGGCACTTGCTCTCGTGTGCACGTTGACACGATCGCCCGATCCGTCGAGCAGCGACCTGATCGCGCGCCAAGTCCTCGATGAGCTCGCCAAACACGACGTCGTCGGTCGCGTGATTCGCGTCGTCGATCACAACGTCGAACCGGGTGTCTCGCGGCGGATGAGCGAGAAGGATGGCTGGCCCGAGATCCTGCGCGAGGTGCTCGCCGCCGACATCATCCTGATCTCGACGCCGATCTGGCTCGGTCACATGTCGAGCGTCGCGCAACGAGTGTTGGAGCGACTCGATGCCGAATTGTCGGAAACCCGACTGGACGGCTCGCCCACGATGTTCGGGAAGATCGGAATCACCGCGGTGGTCGGCAACGAAGATGGTGCCCACAAGGTGACGGCCGACCTCATGCAGGCTCTCAACGACGTCGGCGTCACCGTTCCCGCGCAAGGCGGCACCTACTGGACCGGCGAAGCGATGCAGACAACCGACTACCGGGAACTCGAGAAGACACCGGAAAAGGTCGCATCAGCGAACGCGGTCGTCGCTGCTAATGCGGCGCACCTGGCGCGACTGTTGCGAGCCACACCGTTTTCTCCGCCTGAGTAACCACTCACGGCGAAGGCTGCGGCAATTCCGGCTTCTTGCACTCGCCGACGTGCGGGTTCAAACCCATGTAGTTCAGTGGGCCCGAGATAACCGTGAGCACGACGGTTCCGATACCTTCGCAGGTGTCGTTTGATTGAGTGAAATACCCTCGTTGGCCGGCAGCGATCGCACCGATGATCAGCCAGATGAGAATAATTCCCGATCCTATTCGCATTCCGTTGATATACCCATTTCTCGAGCTGTTTGAACAGGGGCACCCCGGGTAAGCGCAGGGCATGAGGGCGCGGCTGTCGAGAATGACCGGATCTACCCTCGGAATCGAAGAGGAGTTCCTTCTCGTCGACGCCGAGGGCATCCCGACTCCGCAGAGTTCGGCCCTGTTGGCGAAGTTGCCGTCGACCTTCAAGCCCGAACTGCGGGCCAGCCAGATCGAGGCCGTCACACCGCCCCGCAAGACACTTGCCGAATTGCGGCAGGATCTACTCGAATCGCGTGAGCACCTTGCGGTTACGGCCCACGAACTGGGTGTCCGAGTGCTTCCGGTCGGCTGTCCGATCCGGGCCGACGACACCTTGTCGGACTTGACCGCAACCGATGAACGGCACCGCGGAATTCACGATTTATACGCGGGCTCGCTCCGTGACTACAACGTGTGCGCGTGCCAGGTACACGTGTGCGTCGAGGACGACGATCTGGCTGTCGCGATCCTGAACCAGGTGCGCGAATGGTTGCCTATTCTCGTGGGCCTCGGCGTCAACTCGCCATTCGCGCATTCGGTCGACACCGGATTCAGTAGTTGGCGAGTAATTCAACAGTCCCGATTTCCCTGTTCCGGACTTCCGCCATATTCCACGTCGGCCGACCAATACGAGGATCGCATGTCGGTGCTGACGTCCGTGGGCGCCCTTTTCGACGAACGCACCTCGTTCTGGCTCGCCCGACGCTCCCCGCGCTATCCGACGATCGAATTCCGCGTCGCCGACGCGGCGGCGACGGTTGATGATGCGATTCTGCAAGCTTCGCTGTGCCGTGCACTGGTGAAAACCGCCATCGCGGACCTCGAGCGCGGGCTCACCCCGATCGACTTCGACGATCAATGCGGGTCGGCCGCAGTGTGGACGGCCGCGAGGTACGGATTGACCGGGCCGTCGGTCGATCCCGTCACCGGAGAAAGCCTCAGTGCCACATCGCGGGCTGCGGAACTGTTCGACTACGTATCGGAGGCACTTGCCGACGCCGGCGACTACGACCTCACGGCACAACTGCTCGATGAGGTCGAGATGCATGGCACCGGCGCAGCCCGGCAGCGGAAACTCGCCCAGGGCGGCCTCGACGCGCTGATCGACGGGATCGCCCTGCCGCTGGGGTCCGAGTCTTGCCAGAGGGGAGAAAAGTCCGCATGACCGCCTGCCTCCCGAGTCCGCGCGGGCCACTCTCGGAACAAGTGATCGACGTTCTCCGGAACGACAGATCGAGCCCGAAGCTGCCGCGTCCCACCATCGACGACCCGCTCGACGAGGACGTCCAGTTGGCGCTGTACACCTGCTATGAGCTGCACTACCGCGGATTTGCGGGCGTCTCCGCGGACTGGGAGTGGAACCCGGACCTGATCGGGTGGCGCGGGTATGTGGAAGCCGAATTCCGCCGTTTCCTGCGATCGGTGACCTCGAACAGCGATGACGCCGAGCACACCATCGACCAGCTGACCGTGGTGCCCAACGAGGAAGTCGGGCTGTCGTTTCATATGCAACGCCAGGGCACCTGGGACCAGATGCTCGACCTGTTCAAAGCCAGGTCGATGTATCACCTCAAGGAGGCCGACCCGCACGCGTGGGCCATTCCGCGGCTGACCGGCCAGGCCAAGGCTGCCTTCGTGGCCGTCGAGTTCGACGAATACGGCGGCGGCCGGGGAGAGCGCATGCACTCGGTTCTCTTCGGAGATTTGATGGCGGCGGCCGGACTGAGCCGCGACTACCTGCACTACATCGACGAGGTGCCCGGCCAGGCATTGGCGAACGTGAACTTCATGTCGATGTGTGGACTGCACCGCGACTTGCGCGGGGCGATGGTCGGCCTGTTCACCGCCGTGGAAATCGTCAATCCACCGTCGGCCGCGCGCATGGTCGACGCGTTGAAACGGCTCGAAGCGCCATCCGCCTGCATCCATTTCTATGCCGAACACGTCGAAGCGGACGCGGTGCATGAACAAGTCATGCGTCATGAAGTGCTGCAAGACCTCATCGACCGGGAGCCCGGGCTCCGCCGCGACGTCGTGTTCGGAGTCGAATCCGCGGGCTACCTCGAGTCTCGCCTGGCAACTCACCTGATCGAAACGTGGGCGTCGAACGCGGCGGCCTGACAATCGGCCGCCGCGACGCGCCGGAAGCTAATCCTCGACCGACGCGCGGTCCCGAAGGAACTGCAGTGTGCGAGCCAGCATGCGCGAGATCTGCATCTGCGAGCAACCCAGTCTGGTGGCGATCTGCGACTGCGTCATCTCATCGAAGAACCGCATCTTCAGCACGGCTCGTTGCTCATCGGACAGGAGCGCCAGCAGCGGCTTCACGCTGAGGAATTGGTCGACGAACTCGAAGCCGGTGTCATCGACGGCCAGCTGATCGGCCATCGTCCGTTCGTCGTCAGAGCCGGCATGTGACGCATCGATCGACTCCGGGGTGTGTGCGAATCCCGCCAGCAAGGCGTCGTTGACCGCCTCCCGGCCCAGGCCGATCTCGTTGGCGATCTCATCGATTGTCGGCGCTCGACCGAGCCGTGAAGTCAGGTCCTCGACCGCCGGACCGATGCGCAGATGGTTCTCCTTGGCGGCGCGCGGAACCGACACCGACCAGCTTCGATCTCGGAAGTACCGGCGAATTTCGCCCATCATCGTCGGGATCGCGAACGACAGGAACGACGAACCTTTGGACGGGTCGAATCTGTTGACGGCGTTCACGAGCCCGATGCGGGCTACCTGTTCGAGGTCCTCGATCGCTTCTCCCCTGCCCTTGAACCGCAGCGCAATGTGCTTGGCGAGCGGCAGGCAGATGGTGATGATGCGAGACTCGAGTCTTTTACGAACGGAGTCGCCGTCCACGAGCGAATTGAGCGTGAGGAGAAGCGGATCGACGTCGCGGTAGGTGACGGTCTCCCGCCCCGGCTTCTCGACTCCGTTTGGCGCACGACGCGGACGAGCGGTGCGCGTACCGGGGATGGCCCCCGGGCATCTCTCGCTCGAGAGCACTGCGGTCTCGACGGGTTGCTGGACTGACTGTTGAGTGGTCGGGGACATTGGGTTCTACACCTCCGTGGCGATGGCAAGTGCAGCGAGGAACTTCCTCAGAAGCCGATCACTTGACGAAACAGACAAGTCTGTCTCGTTCGCCTCTAGTGTTTGGTACCCCGAGACCCGGACACGTTAAACCTGATTTCCACTCGAAGATTCAGACCGGTCTGTCTCTGGGTAGCCTGGAATTAAGAGGAGTGATATGGCAGACGACGACAGCCCCACCCTCGACCCCAACGGCCGGACAGCATCCGTTCGCGAACGCATCCTTCAGGTGGCTTACGAGCTCTTCACCAGGCGCGGCATTCGCGATGTCGGGATCGACGAGCTCATCGCGCGCGCAAGAGTCGCGAAGGCGAGCTTCTACCGCAACTTCCCGTCCAAGAACGACCTCATCCTGGAAGTGCTGCAGCGCCGCGAACAGTTATGGACGCGCGGCCTGGTCGAAAGGCAGTCCCAGGAGCGTGGCGCTACCCCAGAAGAGCGACTGATCGCGATTTTCGACGTCTTCCACGACTGGTTCCATCACCGTGAAGCGTTCGATGGCTGCTCGTTCATCAACGTGCTCCTTGAAATGGGCGCATCCCACCCGGCCGGCAAGGCCAGCATCACGTACCTCGAAAACATCCGAGCGATGGTGCGGGACCGTGCAGAACAGGCCGGCCTACGCGACACCGACGATTTCGCCCGGTCGTTCCACATTCTGATGAAGGGCTCGATCATTTCCGCGACCGAGGGCGACCTTCTCGCCGCCCAGCGCGCCAAGGCGATGGCTCGGTCTTTGATTCAAGCTCACCGCTGACGAGAGTCAGAGCCCGACGGCCATCTCCAGCTCATCGAGCGCGGAATCGATGTCGACGGTGATCTCGGCCGGCTCCGGCACGACGTCACTCGCCGCGGTGAGACCCACGCTGATGCGGTCACACTGGCTGACGCACGTGATGTTGAGGGCAAGTCCGGAAACCGGTATCGACAACGGGTGAATCTCTTCGAGCAGCGCACCGTTCCAGTACAGCGGCTCAGTCGGGCCCGGAATGTTCGAGATCACGACGTTGAATGGCGGACTGACCAACAGATTCCGGCCGAGCATCACCATCGGCGCCAGGCCGGACAGGCCGGCCGCACTCGTGACCAGGTTCTGGGTGGCGTTGTGACTGGCGATGAAGTGCTTCCCCTCCCGCATCCGCCGACTGACGTGCAGTAAGCGCTCGCGTGCATCCGGGATGTCGGTACCAAGGCTGCACGCCAGCACGCCAACCTGGTTGCCCACCGTCGCGTCATCGGACTTCGGGCGCATCGACACCGGCACCATCGCGACGAGTGACTTGCGCGGCAACTCCCCCATCTCGATGAGGAATTCGCGCAGCCCGCCGGCACACATCGTCAGAACGACGTCATTCACTGTGCAGTCCGCGAATTTGGCGATCATGCGCAGCCTCTCCAGCGGCCACGACTTGGCGGCATAGGCGCGCTCTTCGGAAATCTCCTGGGCGAATATCGTTTTCGGTGCAGAGATCGACAGCGGACCACCGCGCGACGTGAGCGACCGCAGAGTCATGTCAGCGAGCGCGGGCGCGGGCGACACTCCCTCCTTGACGAGAGAAACGAGTGACCGAAGCGGTCCGGGGCCGCTATGCGACGGCTGTTCGTCCGGCGCCGCGTCCACCCACGGAGCGGGCATCTCCCGAATGTCCGGGTCTTCGGAGAGTCGACTCCGCAGCAGCGACAGCGCCGCAACGCCGTCGGCGACGCTGTGGTGGATCTTGGCGTACAACGCGAACCGGTCCAGCGGCAGACCCTCGATGACGTGGATCTCCCACAATGGGCGCGAGCGGTCGAGACGCTCCGAATGAAGCTGCGCACACAGGGCCAGCAGGTCACCTTCGGCCGCGCCCGGAGGCAGTTGGTGTCGTTTGACGTGTTGATCGAAGTCGATGTCGGCATCGTGACGCCAGGTCCATGCAGCTCCGGCAAACTGCGGCTCTGCGACATTACGGAGGAAGTCGGAGACCCGCCGGTCCTCGAGTGCCCGATCAATGAGGTCGGAAGACGTTGAATCCTCCGGTGCACCGAAGATGAGAAGTCCGCCGACATGCATCGGCTGTTTGTCGGTCTCGGTCAGCAAGAACAGCGAGTCGGTCGGCGACATGAAAGCCACGGCATAGTCCTTTTCTTCGGGTGAAAAGTGAATCCCGGGCGGACGACGACGACGGCGATTTCCCAGAAGGCGGACCTATCGACTGTTCGTACCCCGAGTTCCCAGTGACAAACCGACACGAGCAAACAATTCGAGAAACGCCATGGCGAGTGTTTGCACGCGATCCGGCTGGGAACGCTCCGAAAAACTCCCCGGGAATTCCAACTCTCCGAGAAAGCCCCTGCCAATCCATGCACTCATCGACCAAGGATCAGCACCGCGACGCCGTTGTCCGCGCACCGCTGGACCTGCCTGCTAGCCACGACCGTCCGGCACCCACCGACGAACCCGCCGACGACGAGATCGACCTTCCACTCGCGGTGGTCTTCCCCGGTTCGGAATGTGTTCTCGTCCTCGGACGCTCACGAGTGTGCCTACTCGACTCGATTCCCTTCGAAACCGCGGGTAATCGTGCGGTCTTCTCGCTCCCGCACGCCACCGCGATTCTCCACAAGGCCGGCTGGACCCAGCTCGGCGACTGGCGGCTCATTCCTCCGCCCTCGCCCGAAGTCCGTCGCCTCGGCATACCCCCGCACGCGACCGCGGCACCCGTCACTCGGATGCTCTTCCCGCATTAGCGTGAGCTCAGCGATCTGCGGGGTCGATGTCGACGTTGGTCCCGATCGGATTGAGCGCCGTCGACAGGCGGTGGCAAAGGTAACGCGTAAAGGTGCCTGAGGTCCCTCATCCGCATTCGGGGCAGCCGGAAGGATTCTTCATGTGTCTGAGAAGGACGAGGACGTCGCCGTAGGTACCGCCGCGGCGCACGCGACGGCCGATGTCCCCGTGGCGAGCCCGGACGAACCGGTCGACGAATTCATCGAACGAATTCGCGGTAGACGATTCACGTGTGCGTCCGTCGCCGCGGTGTGCAGAGGCGACACATTGGTCGGCTTGATCACGATGGAACGCCTTCTCAACGCGTCTCCCGGAGCCCTCGCGAAAGACGTGATGGATTCCGATCCACCGACCGTGATCGCGCACCACGCACAAGAGATCGCAGTGTGGAAAGCACTGCAGCACGATGAACCTGGACTTGCCGTTGTCGATGACGCCGGGAAGTTCGTCGGTCTCGTCCCGCCTCAGCGTCTCCTGACGGTCTTACTCGAGGAACACGACCAGGACATCGCTCGGATCTCCGGCTATCTGGCGTCCGCTGCCGGCGCCCGTACGGCAAGCGAGGAACCTGTCCCGCTGCGCCTGTGGCATCGGTTGCCCTGGCTTCTCGTGGGCACGATCGGCGCGATGATCGCAGCAGTGGTCATCGACGCATTTCAGGCCCAGCTCGAACGTCAGGTTCTGATCGCCTTCTTCATTCCAGGCATCGTGTACCTCGCCGATGCCGTGGGCACCCAAACCGAAGCGCTGGTCATCCGCGGACTGTCGGTCGGCGTCACCGTTCGCCGCGTCGCTTTCCGCGAGTGGATCACCGGGCTCGTGATCGGAGCGTTGATCGCGCTCGTCCTCTATCCAGCCACCGTCATCATCTGGGGCAACGCCGAAGTGGCGCTGTCGGTGGCCATTGCGGTATTCGCCGCGTGCGCCATCGCAACTCTCGTTGCGATGGGTCTGCCGTGGATCTTCTCGCTGGCAAACATCGATCCGGCTTACGGTTCGGGCCCACTCGCGACGGTGATTCAGGACATTCTGTCCATCTTCGTCTACCTGCTGGTGGCTTCGGCTGTCGTCGGAATTTGACGTTCGACGTACCGCGGATGGCCAATTCCGGGCCCGACTGTCCCGTGCACGCCGTACTCGTCCCGGGAAAGTGCTCCGTTTGACCCAGACGTCGGTGACCAACGTCCGTAGCCGCCGAACCCCTGCATTTCGAAGATAGAGGTACAGCCACCATCGACCTGATTGCAGGACAACACATGACATCGAAACCACCGGAACGGGCATTGACCCTGCCGGACTACGAGGTCATCGTCGGGGTCGACGACTCCCGCCACACTGAAACTGCAGTTCGTTGGGCAGCTCGGACCGCATCAGAACGCGGGCGACCATTGCGCATCGTTCATGCGCAGGACATCGGTTGCGCCGATCCAGTGCTGGGGGTGCGCTACCCCGACGTGTCCGAAGCTCTCGAAAGAGTTCGTGTTCGGGGAGAGGACGCCCTCGCCAGGGCAGTCCGGACAGCACACGCCGTGAACCCGAAACTGAGTGTGGAAACCGAGATTGCGAGCGGCTCCGCCGCCCAGACATTGGTCCGGTGTTCGGAGTCCGCGTACGAGTTGGTTCTCGCCGCCGGCAGTGTGGGCGAATCCGGCTCCGGAACCATCGGATCAACGACCGCAGCGGTCGCGAGCCGGTCGCATTGTCCGGTCGTCATCGTCCGCGGCAGCACGGCCCGAGATGTCACGACACCGGGGCCGATCCTCCTCGGAATGGACACGAGCACTGCCGTCGACGGTGCGGTTGCCGCAGCGTTCGATGAAGCGTCGTTGCGCGGCGCAAGCCTGATCGTCGTCCACGCGTGGAGCGACCTGCGTCTTGGCGCAGTCGCGTCGCGCCACGAATTGCTCACGCCCCCAGCGGAGTTCCAGAAGTGCGAAGGCGCAGCCATCGCCGAACTCCTGGCACCGTGGCGAGAGAAGTACCCCGACGTGCAGGTGAGCATCAAGGTCTATCTCGACGGACCTCGCGAACATCTCCTGCGCTGGTCCCAGCGAGCGCAACTGGTGGTCATCGGCGCGCGCGGACGCGGCGGACTAGACGGACTGTCGCTCGGATCCACCACGACCGCACTGATCCAGCAAGCGCGCTGTCCGGTCATGGTGGTGCGCCCTCGAACCATTACCGCAACAGATATCGGAGTCAGGACATGAACCCTCCTTCCCCCATCGTCGTCGGCGTCGACGCATCGCCGTCAGCTATGCAGGCGGTGCGCTGGGCAGCTGCAGATGCAGCACGTCACGACGTGGAACTTCTGCTGGTCAATGTTCTGCCCGCCCCAGACCTCTACGTGCCGGGGCTCTCGTACCCGCAAATCAACCTCGAACCCCAGGAGCGCGCCGGACACGACCTTCTCCGGACCGCCACCGTCGCCGCAAACGAGGAAGCCGAACCGCTCGGCGGTGTCGTGGTATCGACCAAGGTCGCGCGCGGCCCGGTGGTCGCGACGCTGCTGGACATGTCGAAGGACGCGCGGATGGTCGTGGTCGGCAGTCAAGGCTTGGGCGCGCTCGGTCGCGGACTGCTCGGCTCGGTGAGCACCGCACTGGCGCGGCACGCGCACTGTCCCGTGGCTGTCATTCATGACCAAGGTGCCGCATCGAGCCAAGGACGCGTCGTCGTCGGAGTCGACGGTACCGAGAACAGCGTGCCGGCCATCGGAATCGCATTCGACGAAGCGTCGACCAGAGGCGCCGAACTCGTCGCAGTGCACGCCTGGCACGACTTCACCGACGCGTTCGACTACCGCTTCGAGTGGCCGGACGTCGAGCAGTCTGAACACGCCGTACTGGCCGAAAACCTCGCCGGATGGTCGGAGCAGTACCCGGACGTAGCCGTACGTCGGCTCGTGGTGGCCGACCGTGCAACGCGCCGAATCCTCGAAGAGTCCACACATGCCGACCTGGTTGTCGTGGGCAGCCATGGCCGCGGCGGCTTCGCCGGCATGATGCTCGGCTCGACGAGTGAGGCATTACTCCACAGCGTCGACTGTCCGATCATCATCGTTCGCGGCGACAACTGACAGCACGAAAAAGGACGACGACAATGAACACGAGTCAGCACCACACGGATCCCTTCGCAGCTGCGGTGACCACGGCACAAACGTGGATGAACCGAATCTCCGAGGAACTCGACACCGAGGACCCGACCTTTGCATACCGGGCGACGCGCGCTTGGCTGCACGCGGTCCGCGACCAGCTCCCCGTGTCGAATGCAGTGCGGTTCAGCGCACAGCTGCCAGAACTCTTGCGGGGTGTGTTTTTCGAAGGCTGGAAAGTGAGTCAGGTGCCGCGTAGTCACGACACCAGGAAGTTCGTGGCCAGCTTCGCGAAGCAAGCCGGTGTGGCGCCGCTCGATGTCGCCGACGTCGCCAGTGCGATCACTGCAGCATTCGACGATCTCCTGTCGCCCGGGCAGTTCAGCACGGTATTTCGCGTGCTGCCGGAAGAGATGGGCAAGCTACTGCGCGGCGGTGTGGTGATCGAAGACTTCGTCGAGGACGTGCTTTTTCTCGACGACAAGCCGGCCAAGACGGACCGTGTCGAGGCCCTCGAAGAACGTGTCGCGGCATTGACCGACGCGGTGACCGTTCTGGTCAAGGGGCTGGAAGAGCTACCGACCGACTCCACACCTCGGGGTGCGCGCGCAGCACAGGAAGCACACCGGATCTTGATCGCCGAAAATGCCGGTGTGGGACCGGCGGCGAGAGCGTAAAGCGAAGGCTCGGATTGACGTACGTGCGGCAGCACCGCGCCGAGACTGCGTAGTTCACTTCGTGCGTTCGACGCTGCACCGCAAAACTCTCAGCAAGCCGAGGTACCCCCGGGGGTATATTGGTCCTATCGCCGAACGCGACGATCCCGAGCAAGCGAGCGGACAGATTCATGCAAGAACGCAATCCTCTTCTGGGTAGAAAAATGTCGCGGCGAGCAATGCTGTCGGCGTCTCTCGTCGGCGGGCTGGCGTTGACCGCATGCGGTCGGTCAGGCTCGTCATCGAGCGCTGGACCGGTTGCTCCGATCAACCCGCCGGCGATCGCTGCCGCCGAAGCCGCACGACCTCATACGGGCCGGACTGTGGCCGCAACGCTCGTTCCGGAGAGCCGGGCGATCGATCTTGGTGGGATCACCGTCCACACCCTCACCTACAGCGACACGATCCCCACACCGGTGATCCGCGCCAACATCGGCGATGACCTGGCCGTCGCCGTCACCAACCGCCTCGACCATGCAACCTCGGTCCATTGGCATGGCATCGCGCTACGCAACGACATGGACGGCGCGTCCCCCGCGACCCCTGATATCGACCCCGGCAAGCAATTCACGTACCGCTTCTCGGTTCCCCACTCGGGTACCTATTGGGCGCACCCGCACACCGGCCTCGACACCGATTTCGGCCTGTACGTGCCGATCGTCGTCGATGACCCCAAAGACTCGGGTAACTACGACACCGAGTGGATCGTCGTTCTCGACGACTGGACTGACGGAGTCGGAAAGTCTCCTCAGCAGCTCTACGATGACCTGCGATCCCGGCGCGGCATGGGCGATATGGGCGGGATGGGAGGAATGGGCGGGCCAGGCTCCGGCATGGGCGGAATGGGCGGCGTTGGCAGCAGTCCACTGCTCGGTGGGGACGCCGGCGACATCAGCTACCCCTACTATCTGGTCAACGGCCGCATTTCCACCGCGCCGTCGACGTTCACCGCCACCCCCGGTCAACGCATCCGTTTGCGCATCATCAACGCCGGCGCCGACACGGCGTTCCGGGTCGCGTTGGCTGGGCACACGATGACCGTGACGCACACCGACGGATTCCCCGTGACCCCCACCGAAACTGACGCGGTGCTGCTCGGCATGGGTGAACGTTATGACGTGATCGTCACCGCCCAAGACGGGGTGTTCCCTCTCGTTGCGGTGGCTGAAGGCAAAGAAGCCAGTGCGCGGGCACTCTTGTCTACCGGCGCCGGGACAGCCCCTGATCCCGCATTCCAGCCGACCGAACTCAACGGTCGCGTGGCCACTGTCGAGACGCTGACCGCCACTGATGCCGTGCGGATGAACATTGGCACTCCGGATGTGCGGATGACCGTGAATCTCACCGGCGGGATGATGCGCTACGACTGGGCGATCAACGACGGCCCGTACCCGAACAACACGGCGTTATCGATCAAGCAGGGCCAGCGTGCGCGCCTCGAGTTCCAAAACTCGAGCATGATGTGGCACCCGATGCACTTACATGGGCACACTTTTCAAGTCCTGCGGTCCGACGGCACACTCGGCCCTCGCAAGGACACCGTCATCGTCCAACCCATGACAGCGCTGTCGGTCGACCTGATCGCTGACAACCCCGGCGACTGGATGCTGCACTGCCACAACGGTTACCACATGGAGGCCGGACTGATGACGCGCCTGGACTACCGCACCTGACCATCGTCCTCGGTCGTCAGGCTGCGGGAGCTGTTGCCGAGCACCCAAGGCAACGAGGAAGGTGTGACCTTGTCCCCTAGGTATTCCACCGCGCGAGTTCGACGATGACGGTATGAAGCCGGTGTCGTCATGAGTGGTTCGCGTATTTCGGTGGGCCTTCAGCTCGGGACACAGCCTCCACTGAGCGCCTTGCGGACGGTCCTGCTCGTTGCGCGGGCAATGCGACTCGATTCCGCTATGGTCATCGACCATTTTCAGAACGTCTTCCCGACCGCCGTCTGGGACAAGGACCTCACCTGGATGGCCGCCCAGCACCCGTCACCGCACGAGTTCTTCGACTACCAGGTGATGCTTGGATTCCTGTCGTCCCGTGTGGGGCGCTTACGCCTGGGTGTCGGCGTGACTGAGCCGATCCGGCGGCATCCCGTCCTGATCGCACAGGCGATGATGACGCTGTCCCACCTGACCAAACGCGCGCCCATCCTCGGCATCGGAGCTGGCGAGTGGATGAATCTCGACCCCTACGGACTCGACGCCTCCGAACCGGTGGCTCGCCTCGAGGAAGCCCTGCAGATCATCCGGATGTGCATGTCGGAACCCGGTCCAATCAATTTCTCCGGCAAACACTTTCAGCTCAACAACGCGACGATGGACCTCAAGCCGGCGCCGGGCAGGATGCCCGAGATATGGGTCGCGGGGCACGGACCGCGCATGCTGCGATTGACCGGACAATATGGCGACGGGTGGTATCCGACCATGGTCGCGACACCGCAGGAGTATGCATCCAAGCTGGCCGTGATTCACTCAGCGGCTGCCGCGGCGGGCCGAAGCCCGGACTCAATCACTCCCGCACTACATCGCTTCCTGGTCGTGGGCGCTTCGGAGCAGGAAGCGCGCGCGATGCTCGATACGAAGGTCGTCCGGGCCTTCGGACTGATGGCTTCCGCCGAACTCTGGCGCCAGGCCGGTTCGGTTCACCCGCTCGGTGAGAACTTCAATCCGCTGGTCGACTTCATGCCGGACCGCTACGACCGCGAAACGATCGAAGCGGCTATCGCTGCCGTGCCCGACGCCGTACTGACCGAGGGACCGTTGCTGTGGGGCGATCCGGACCAGGTGACCGCCAAGCTTGCCGCGTTCGGCGACGCCGGCCTCCGCCACGTCGTGCTCGCACCGATCTCTGGACTTGTCTCCAAACGTGCGGCCCTCTACGCGTTCCGGGCAATCGGACGAATCGCTCACTCGTTGTCGGGCAAGACCGCCAGCTGAATTTCAGCAGCTCGACTGTTCGCAGCGGCTACCGCTTGGATTCCGTGGCGTGCGGTTCGACGTGAATGAATGTTTCAGATTGTGGAAGCACCGCTGCGATGTCCGCCTCGATCCGAACGGTCAGCTCGTGCGCTGCCCGGACAGTCCAACATCCCGGCACGTTCATGACGACGAATATCTGGCGTTGACGTCCCGACTCGATAGTCCGAGGTGAAGCAAACTCGACCGGGTAATCGCGGCAGTATCTTTCGAGCACCGCATTGATCTGAGCCTGGTCGCCTGCTGGCAGGGCAGCGCTCAATAGTCCGTTGACCGATCCCCGCAACAGCCGGTACCCGGTCCACAAGATATTCACCCCCACCAGCAGGGCTACGACAGGATCGAGTCGCTCCCAACCGGTCAGAGCGACGATGCCAATCCCAACGATGACGCCGGCGGTCGTCCATACATCCGTCATGAGGTGTTTCGCGTCGGCGATCAGCGTGATCGACCGATGCTGCTTCCCCACTCGTTGCAGGGCGATAGCAACAGAAAGGTTGACGAGCGCGGCCCCGATGGAGATCGCCAGACCGATCCCAGGCAGGTGCAAGGGCTGCGGAGCGATAAGCCGATCGATCGAGGTCCAGACGATGCCGGAAGCGGCAAAGAAGATCGCGGCACCTTCGACCAGAGCGGAGAAATACTCAGCCTTTCCGTGGCCGAAGTGATGGCGGCCGTCGGGCGGCCGCGCCGCTACCGTGAGGGCGATGAGCGCGACGACCGCCGCGACGAGATTGGCACCGGACTCGAGCGCATCGGAGAGAAATCCGACCGACCCGGTGATCAGCGCTGCACTTGCCTTCAGCGCAATGGTCACGACCGCCGCCGCAAGCGACAGCAACATGAACCGGAACAGCAGACGGCTCTGCTGGCCCAGATCTTGCGATGACGTATGTCCTCGTTGGTTCGCCCCGGGTGGGCCAAGGCTCAGCATGACTAAAGCGTGCCTCGCTCATCCCCCGGCGGAAGAGAGGAAGGCGTCCACATCTCGCGGGACCTACGCCCCTCATCGTCGTTTTCGGATTGTCAAAGACTGACTCCTAGGTTCGCGCATTTCAGGAGGTCTGCATGTCCCGCCGTGACGCTGCCGACTGCGCCGACCACCACCCCGCGGCGACAGCGACGTTGCAGGGCAGCAGTAGCGGCGGATTCATCGAGTCTTCGCGGCGACTTCGCGCCGTACCGCGTCCATGTCGACCTGGCGGGCCTTGGCAATCAGCTGCTCGAGTCCTGCCTCGTTCAGTGCGCCCGGCTGCGCGTACAGCACGACCCCGTCCCGAATGATCATGAGAGTCGGAATCGACGAGATCCGGAACGACGCGGCGAGCGCCTGCTCTGCCTCGGTGTCCACTTTGCCGAACACGATGTCCGGATGCTTGGCCGAAACCCGGTCGTAGACCGGTGAGAACATGCGGCACGGGCCGCACCAGGCCGCCCAGAAGTCGACGATCACAAACGGCGAGTTCGCGATCACGTCATTGAAGTTGGCGGTGGTGAGTGTCTTGGTTGTCATGGGTCATCCTCCCGGTCGTATACCCCTACGGGTATATAAACGTGGTGTGCCGCGAAACATTCCCCACCCATTCGGGCAGCACGTGCGACATGCTCTTGGACCCGCTGACCGATGACGAAGGGCCCTGTGAACGCCGATCGCGCCACGACAGGCTGAGGACATGACTCTCGCAGACAGAACATCGATCGTCGCGGGCGTAGACGGCTCTGAAACGTCCGTCGACGCCGCACTTTGGGCCGCCGACATCGCCCACCGCTTGCACGTACCGCTCGTCCTTGCGCACGCGGTCACGGACGCGGCGTACTTCTACACGAGCGCCGCTGTGATGGTCCAGTATCCACTCGGTGAATCTGAGCGCGAGGCCGCGCACGAGTGCTTGAGTTCCGCGCGCGACGCCGTCGCGAGAAGGTACCCCGACCTGCCACTTTCGACGTGGAGTCAGCGTGGCCCAGCCGATCTGGCGCTGATCGCCTTGAGCCGCAAAGCGCAGCTGATCGTCGTCGGTGCGCACAAGAACGTGTCCGCGGATTCGCTGTTACTCGGTACCACCGCAAGTCGGGTCGTCAACCACAGCGAATGCCCGGTCGCGGTATGGCGCGGGACAGTGGGCAACGGGCCGGTGGTCGTCGGCGTCGACGGCAGCCCGCTCAGTTCGCTGGCGGTCGAGCACGCATTCGAACTGGCGAGCGCTTTCGGGACCGGTGTGCGAGCTGTCCACTCATGGATCCCCGGGGTAACGAGTGATCTCGAGAAGGACAGCACCGAGCACGAAGCCCTGCTCTCGGAGAGCTTGGCCGGATGGACCGAGAAGTATCCCGACGTCCCGGTCGAGCGGATCGTGGCACCCGTGGACGCGGAACAGTCGATTCCGCTTTACGCGGCGGCAAATGCCCGCCTGGTGGTCGTCGGTAGCCACGGACGAGGACGGGCTTCGTCTCTGCTGCTCGGTTCGACGAGTCGCTATCTGATCAAGCACTGCCCCTGCCCGGTGCTCGTCTGCCGCAGCGCGATCCACGAACACGCGTGACGTTCTGGCCGTGCCGTCGCTGATCGACCCCGCAGTCATTCGATGGCTGCTCGATGGCGATGTCGCAGTGCAGTTCCAGACCAAACGGGACCTGCTGGGCATCGTAGATGCAGAGTTGGGGCACCGCGTCTCCACCGAGGGGCGCGGAGCCGCACTTCTCGCCGCTCGCGTTCCGTCCGGACACTGGGGTCGCGGCTTCTATCAGCCGAAATGGACGTCGAGTCACTACACGTTGCTCGAGCTGAAGAACCTCGCGGTCGATCGCCACAACGAACTCGCACGGGACACTGTCGAACTCATTCTGCAGAACGAGAAGGGCACTGACGGCGGCCTCAACCCTGCGCGGCAACCGATGCCCAGCGACGCATGCGTGAACGGCATGGCGCTGAACTACTCGGCATACTTCGGCGGCGACCCCGAACGACTCGGCAGCGTTGTCGATTTCATTCTTCGACAACAACTCTCGGACGGCGGTTTCAACTGCCGATACAACCGTTCGGGTGCCCGGCATTCATCGGTGCACACGACGGTGAACATCATCGAGGGGATCACCGAATACGCCCGCAGCGGCTACCGATATCGCATGGACAGACTGCTCGAAGCACGTGGAGCCGCCATCGAGTTCCTCCTCCGGCACCGGCTGTATCGCAGCGAACGGACCGGTGCCCCGATGAGTCCCGAATTCACTCGGCTACACCATCCGGCGCGATGGCACTTCGATGTCCTCCGCGGGCTCGATGCACTCGCCGACGCCGGCGTGGCATTCGACGACCGGATGAAGGACGCCCTCACCGTGCTCGCGGGGCGACAGAGACCGGATGGACTGTGGGCAGCCAATCGAGGCTATCCCGGCGCCACGCATGTACCGCTGGAGGCGCCCGGACAGCCGAGTCGATGGATAACCCTGACGGCGCTGCGGGTTCTCCGTCGCTACCCGCAGAACTAGCAACAGAGCCGCGAAAGGTCACTTCAACAGAGGCGATTCGACCCTATGGACATGCCGCGACAACGACGACAGTCAGGTCATGACTCTTGCCGACAAAACCTCGATCGTCGCGGGTGTGGACGACTCGCAGACTTCCATTTCCGCGGCGTTGTGGGGCGCTGATCTGGCGCACCGTATGCACGTGCCACTCGTCCTTGTGCACGCGGTGATGCTTCCCTCGTACTACGTGGCCAATGCGGCCGACCTCCCGATCGAGGACATGCAGGGCGTGAATGCTTCGAACGAGGCGAAGGAGCATCTCCACGCAGCGGAAGCGGCTGTCCGGTCCGCATTCCCCGACATCGAGCTCTCCACCTGGGGGCAATATGGCATGGCTGACCTCGCGCTCGTCGGATGGAGCCGGCGCGCGCAGATGATCGTCGTCGGCGCGCATCGGCACACCTCCGCCAGTTCGCTCGTGTTCGGATCGACGACCGCGCGCGTGGTCAATCACAGCGAGTGCCCGGTGGTGGTATGGCGCGGGACAGTGGGCAGCGGGCCGGTGCTCGTCGGAGTGGACGGCAGCCCGTTGAGCGCACTTGCGGTCGAGCGGGCATTCGAGTTGGCGAGCTGGTACGGATGCCGTTTGCACGCGGTGCATGCGTGGGGCGCGGGGGTAGAAGGAGCCAGCCGAGATGCGGCCGAAGCCCTGCTCGCGGAGAGCCTCGCCGGCTGGCAGGAGAAGTATCCGGACGTCGAAGTCACGCAGTTGGCCGCCGCCCTGCGACCGGCTGACGCCTTCCTGGAGTACTCGCACCAGGCTCGGCTCATCGTCGTCGGCAGCCACGGTCGCGGACGTGCATCATCGCTGGTCCTGGGTTCGACGAGCCGCTTCTTGGTGCGCCACAGCCCGTGCCCAGTCATGGTGTGCCGCAGCGAAATCGACGGTCTGGCTTAACACGAAGGGATGCTGACAGGTGTCTGAAGCAGTCGCTGTCGCCGAATCTCGAGACTTCGGCCGTACACGCCGATTCGCCAAATTCCTGCGCACGCCGAGCGCCGCGCTGCTGGTTTTGACGATCTCCGCGCTGTTCCTCGGCATCGCGCTCAGCGCGGCGGGATGGACCACCGGCGCGCACTGGAGTTGGGCCGTCGCCACGATCGTGGCGACGGTGCGTGCGGTGTGGTGGGTGGTCGACGCCGTCCGGGGCGGCAAGGTGGGAGTGGATGCCGTCGCGGTCCTCGCTCTCGTCGGAACGCTGTTGGTCGGCGAGTACCTCGCCGGCGCGCTGATCGCGACGATGCTGGCCACTGGCCGAGCGCTCGATTCTGCCGCCAGCCGCCGGGCGAACCGAGATCTCCGTGCGTTGCTCGATCGAGCGCCGAGGTCTGCCCGACGAATTTCCGCGGCCGGCATTGAAACGGTCCCGATCGGTGACGTGCGGCCCGGCGACCTCCTTGCGGTCGGACCGGGCGAAACGATTCCCGTCGATGGCGAGATCACCTCTCCGCTGGCCGTTCTCGACGAATCAGCGCTGACTGGCGAGCCGCTGCACACGCGTCTCGCCGAGGGCAGTCGCGCACGCTCGGGGGCGATCAATGCCGGTTCGGCGTTCGAATTGCGGGCGTTGGTGACCGCGAACGAGAGCACCTATGCCGGGATTGTCCGGCTCGCGAAGGAGGCGGGCGCCGAGAGCGCTCCGGTCGTACGTCTCGCCGATCGGATGGCTGCCTGGTTCCTGCCGCTCTCGCTCGGCGTTGCGGGTCTCGCATGGCTCGTCACCGGCGATCCGATTCGGGCCGTCGCGGTACTGGTCGTCGCGACCCCTTGCCCGCTCCTGCTCGCTGTACCTGTCGCGATCGTCTCCGGACTCTCGCGGGCGTCACGGCTCGGTGTCGTGGTCCGCGGCGGCGGAACGCTCGAGCGACTTGGACACGCAACGACGCTGGTGATGGACAAAACCGGCACCCTCACCACCGGTCACCCGGGTGACGCCGAGGTCATCGCTGCACCCGGCCACGACCCCGGCGAGTTGCTGCGTATCGCGGCGAGCGCGGAACAGATGTCGCCGCACGTCATCGCCGGAGCGATCGTGCGCGAGGCGCACAAGCGCAACCTTCGGCTTTCGATGCCCGCCGCGGTCGACGAGGACCACGGCATCGGTGCGGCGGCCACCGTCGACGGCCACCGCATCACGGTGGGCGCCCTCGATCTACCGGCCGGCGCGCCCGCCTGGGCGCAGGCCATTCTCGAGCAGGCGGAACTGGACAACGCCGCCATCGCCTGGGTCACGATCGATGGTTCGCTGGCGGGAGCCGTCCTTCTCCGTGATCCGCTGCGCACCGACGCCGCACACACCCTGCGCCGGCTTCGCTCGGCCGGGCTGACCCGCATGGTCATGCTCACCGGCGACCGCACGGCACCAGCCGAAGAGATCGGACTGCGGCTCGGCCTCGATGTCGTCCGCGCGCATCAGACTCCCGCCGACAAGGTCGCCGGCGTGCGCGAAGAGTCGCTCCACGGCGTCACGGTGATGGTGGGAGACGGAGTCAACGACGCTCCCGCCTTGGCCGCCGCAGACGTCGGAGTCGCACTCGGAGCGCGGGGATCGACCGCGAGCTCGGAAGCGGCGGACATCGTGTTGACGAGCGAGCGAATCGATCGGCTCGCGGACGCCATGGACATCGCACGGCACTCGCGGCGAATTGCCCTTCAATCCGCCACCGTCGGGATGGGGCTGTCGCTGGTCGCGATGGTTTTCGCCGCCTTCGGATTTCTGCCGCCGGCACCCGGTGCGCTGCTGCAAGAGGGCATCGACGTGGCAGTCATCCTCAACTCGCTGCGCGCGATCCGGGGGCGGAGCCGGGCCACCGCCGCGCCCGTGCCGACCACCACGGTCGCCTTACTGCGGCAGTTCTCTCATGAGCACGAGAGTCTGCGCGAAAAGTTGAGCCTCCTGCCGGAGGCCGCGCGGGCCATCAGCCACAGAAGTTCCGGCGCGCTCTCAGCCTTGCTGGCCGCAGACACGTTCCTCGTCCAGGAGTTGCTCCCCCACGAGGACGCTGAAGAGACCGCGCTTTATCCGGAACTTGCCGCCCCGCTCGGCAGTGGTGAGGCCACGACGGCCATGAGTGGCACTCATGTCGAGATGGCTCGCTTGGCCCGCCGCATCCACGCCCACCGGAAAGCCGCCGAAGCCGCCGGCACAATCCGGCAGAGCCAGGTCGACGATCTCGTTGCGACCCTCTACGGACTTCATGCGCTGGCGCGCCTGCACTTCGCACAAGAGGAAGAGAACTACTTCGTTCTCGCACTCGAGGATGAAGCGTCGAACGCTTGAGGTCGGATCGTCCGGAGCCGGGCAGTGACCTTCGTCCTGTTGGTGGTCGACAAGCGACCCTCTGCAGCCTGGTCGCGACGCGAGAGCCTGTAGTCCATGGGAACCAATGCACCAATCATCGTCGCTGTTGACGGCTCCGCGGCGAGCGAATCGGCGGCCCGGTGGGCGGCTCGCGAGGCTGCGCTGCACGCATCGCCACTGCGAATGGTCTACGTCGTCGACCGATCGGAGTACTTCATTCCGGGGTTCGGCAACCTCAGCTCGGGCATCGAATATGAGGACCCTTCCCGCGAAATCCTCGAGTCAGCGGCGGCGATCGCAACCGAATCCGCTGCCGGGATCCGCGCGATCGACATCAGCACCGAATCACTCGCCGGTTCCGTCGTCCCAAGCCTGCTGACGGAGTCCGCGACCGCCCGGATCATCGTCGTGGGCAACCGCGGACACGGCACCTTCTCGAGCGCGCTTCTGGGGTCGGTCAGTTCGGCTCTCGCGAGGCACGCCCACTGCCCGGTCGCGATCGTTCACGCGACAAAGTCGACGGAGGATCGCGGACCCATCGTCGTCGGCGTCGACGGCACCGCCAACAGCGAACCGGCGATCGCAGTGGCCTTCGAGGAAGCCTCGCACCGCACGGCGCCACTTCTTGCCGTACACGCCTGGAGTGACGTCAGTGGGTCGCTTTCTTTCCGTCTCGATTGGTCCGCCGTCTCCACTGCGGAAGATCTCGTGTTGGCCGAGAGTCTCGCGGGGTGGCAGGAGAAGTTCCCGGATGTCACGGTTCAACGCGAGGTCGTCAAACACCAGCCTGCCCATGAGCTCTACAAGCGCTCCTTGAATGCTCAGTTGGTTGTCGTGGGCAGCCACGGTCGAGGTGGATTCGCGGGCATGCTGCTCGGCTCGACGAGTCAAGCACTGCTGCACTCAGTGGAGTGTCCGATCCTGATCGTCCGTGGTCCGGTCAACTGAAGACTGACAAAGCAAAGGGCCGGTCTAGCCGGCCCTTTGCGCTGTCTGGATCACTGAATGTGGGCGGCTCGCCGCGCCGCGATTTCGGCCTGGACCGCGGCTGCACGCGCTACCGCGGCAGCCTCCTGCTGTTCCAGCTCTTCGCTGGTCAGTACGTGCGCACCGGGACCTGGGTACATCAGCACTTCATGCCCGGAGTCCGTCCAGCGGACGACATACGGCGGCGTGCCATCCGTGGAGTGCACCTCCTCGATCAACGCTCGCCGCGGGTGTTCTCCGACGCTGTGGCTTTCGACGATCAACCAATCACCAGGCTTCGCTTTCATCGCATGTCCTTTCATCGTGGCGTACGGCCCGTTCATCCGAATTCATGATCTGGCTGACCGCCGTTGTGGGCTTAGGGGCGAAAGTCATCGAATCGGCCGCCTTCAGTAGCGCACGCCCGTGATTGCGAAGCGCTCGACCGGCGCGATGTGGCCACCTGCGGAGACGACGATCACGAGCGTTCGTCCCGACTCCGCGGAGAACGGCACTGACGCCGACCACGGCGACATGTCACCGCCGGCCGAGATGCCCGAAACAACACCGGCATGCGATTCGGAGTTGGTCTTGACTTCGACCTTCAGGCTCTCGTCGACACCCGAGATTCGACCTCCGACCTGCACGGGTGAGGACACCTTGACGCCGTATCGAGGGGTCGTGATCGTGAGTGTCGTGTCCTCTGTTCCGACGACTTCCCACGGCGCATCGTCATCGGCGCCGATCCGCACCAGATGGAGCTCGGCGGACGTGACTGGAGCTCCGTTGGGATTGGTGAAACCGACCGTCACCCAAGCCTGGCGGGTCCCCGATCGCACGCCGAGGACGGTGTCAACGTTCGTGAACCCCAGGAAATGCTGCGTGAAGTTCAACGCCACCTGACGGGCGTCGAGGTGCCACGGCTGATGGCCGCCCGCGGCGTACTCCTTCTGCCACTGCTGTGCGTCCGAAACGCTGGCGAACGGCCACAGCGGTTGGTAGCCGAAGCTCGGCGCTTCGGCCGCGACACCTGTGCTCGTCGACGGGCCTGCGGTCGGCGGCGGCGGCGAAATCCACCGGGACGACCCCGCGATCGTCGTGGCTTGGTCGACGGACGGGGCGATCGGCTGCGCCGCGTTCTGGTCATCGTCGAGGGCCAACACGAGCGCCACGAATCCGAAAAGCGCCAGCACAACCACGACGCCGAAGAACAGCACGAGGCCGACTTTGCGATCGCGTTGCGCTACCGGATCGTGTGTCGGGGTTTCGGTGATCACCAGGACTCCATTTCGCATCAGTGGTTCGGGTCCTGAGCATCCATCTCGGAAGTTGCTCTTGAAGAGGGCCGAATGAGCCCTCGCGCAGGGTCTTTCGTCCCTCCCGTCCAGTGCGGGAATCGTTGGTGAGACGGCATCAACGCGTGACACCCACAAGACTGAGGCCCTTCGCCCTCGAAACACGGAGGCTTTTCGCACTGTGGTGATCCGGTCCGCGACGCCAAACTCGCGGCATGTCGAAGATTCTTGTTGCGTACGCGTCCGCCGGTGGCACCACTGCGGAGGTCGCGGCCGCGGTCGGGCAGCGACTGACCGTCCTCGGCCTGGCCACCGACGTCGTCGATATCAACTCCCACCCCGACCCGAGTCCGTACGACGCCGTGATCATCGGGAGTGCGATTCACAACGGCGCGCTGTTACCCGAGGCTGTCGCCTGGGTGCAAACCTGGAAGCCGGTCCTCGAAACCCGTCGGACCTGGCTGTTCAGTCTGGGCTTTGGTCCGGTACTCCACGGGCCCATCGGCAGCATCTTCCGGCGAATGATCCCGCCCGCAATCGCATCCGTTCGGGACGCGGTGAAGGCCGAGGAGTACCACCCGTTTGCCGGCGCGTTCTCTCCCCCACCCGAGCGTCGACTGCGCGTTCTCATCTGGCTGATGGGAGCCAGTTACGGCGATCACCGCGACTGGATCCAGATCAACGACTGGGCAGATTCGATTGCCGCTCGAGTCGGGTGACGGCACTGCGCGTTGACGGGGCTTTAGGCGCCCGGATCAGGGACTATCGCCTCTCATCTCAGACCCCTCGAATTCGTAGCCTCGACCTCACACGTTGAAACAGGCCATTCATTGGTCCGAGGAGGATGCCATGTCGAAGTACACCGGCAGAAGTGCCGTTGTCACGGGCGGAGCGCGCGGCATCGGCGCCGCGGTCGTCCGGGCCCTGGCAAAGGAGGGCCTCGGCGTGGTCATTGCGGACATCCGAGAAGCCGAAGGCGTTCGGTTGGCCTACGAACTGGGCGGCGACGTCTCGTTCCAGCACCTCGACGTCACCATGGAACACGACTGGACTCGAGTCCTGGAGGCCGCCGAAAGCGAATACGGTCCGTTGGCGGTTCTCATCAACAACGCCGGCATTCTCGACCTGGGCGGCGTCGCGGAGGTGCACCGGCCGATCTTCCGGCACGTCCTGGACGTGAATCTGTATGGCTCGTGGCTCGGAATCCACTCCGCGGCACCGCTGCTCGCCCGGGCAGGCGGCGGCGTCATCGTCAACGTCTCGTCCACCGCCGGCCTGATGGGCTACTCGGGACTCGCGGCCTACGTGACCAGCAAGTGGGGTCTACGGGGGCTCACCAAGGCGGCGGCCTTGGACCTCGCGCCCTCGGGAATTCGGGTGTGCTCGGTGCATCCGGGCCCCATCCGCACTCCGATGACTGCCGGGCTCGACGACAGTGTCGTTGCCGGTCAACCGATTCCGCGATTCGGAGAGCCGGACGAGGTCGCAGCGATGATCCGGTTCGTGGCGATCGAGGCGACGTATTCCACTGGCTCGGAGTTCGTGGTCGACGGCGGCGCGACCACCGGCGCCGCGATCCTCACGACGCCTAGCGCCGCCACGGACTTCCCCGTCGGTCTCTGATCACCGCCGCAGTTGACACCTTGAATCGAGGCACACCATGACGAAGCAATGGCTGGTGATGGAGAGCGAGCGCAACCAGGCCCGTTCGCCCTATCGCACGAGAATCGCCGGAATCGGGCGCCACTTGCCGCCGACCCGCTTGACCACCGCGGACCTGATGGCGTCGACGGCGCATACGACGCACGTCGACCTCGAGCGCCTCACCGGAATTCACGAGCGCCGGGTGTCCGTCGGCGACGAGGACTCGTTGAGTCTGGCGACGGCAGCGGCACTGGATTGCCTCCGGCACGCCGGGCGTGCGGGGGCCGATGTCGAGGTCGTGATCAATTGCAGCATCACCAAGTTCCGTGGCGGTTTGACCCACTGGCTGGAGCCGACCACCAGCATCGCGATCGCGGAAGCCATCGGCGCCCACGGCGCGATGACTTTCGACGTCTCGAACGCCTGCGCCGGGATGCTGACCGGCGTGTCCATCCTCAACAATTGGATCCGTCAGGGCGTCGTCAAGAACGGCCTGGTGGTGAGCGGCGAATACATCTCGCAGGTCAGCCGCAACGCCGCCAAGCACGTACACACGATCTTGAGCAAGGAACTCGCGTCCCTGACCGTTGGCGACGCTGGTGCAGCGATGCTCCTCGAGCGCGCCACTCCTGACTCCGGCTCCATCACCGTGGCGGGCTTCACCACCATCGCCGATCACAGCCGCTTATGCCTCGCTTACCCGACGGGTGACGACCCGGGCGCACGGATGTTCACGGATTCACGTGGGATCCACAAGGTCGCGATCGCGGACACCCCGATCCTGCTCGAGGAGGTCCTCGAGACCGCCGGGCTGGCGTTGCACGACATCGACCACGTCGTCACCCACCAGACTTCAGCGCGCGCCATCCGGAAAGGCATGGCGGAATTGACCGCGAAGTTCGGCGATGCACCGGTCCATGACGCCGTCATCACTGTCGACCGCTACGGCAACACGGCGTCCACCACGCACACCGTCGCGTTGGTCGAGGAATTCGAAGCTCACCGCATCCAGCCCGGCGAGACAGTGGCACTTGTCGCGCTCGCGTCCGGCCTCGAAATCGGTGTAGTTCTCTTCAATCCGGATAAGGAGTTGCTGGACAGCTATGGGAACGATCATTGAGCAGGTCAGCGTTGCGAAACCCCACTGGCGCACTCCTAGCGCGCTGAGCCTCGCGGTCAGTGCCGCCCGGGATTGCCTGCGCGAAGCACACCGGGCACCCGACGATGTCGACCTCCTTGTCAACACTGGCCTTTACCGCGACCGCAACCTCGGTGAGCCTGCTCTTGCCGCGCTGATCCAAGAGGACGTCGGCGCTCATCCCGAAGATCCACATGCGGGCTCGCACGGGACGTTCTCTTTCGACATCGGCAACGGAATATGCGGAGTTCTGACGGCCGCGCAGATCGCCGATGGATTTCTGCGGTCCGGCGCCATACAGCGGGCACTTGTCGTGGCCAGCGACGCCGATCCGGGCTCGGGAATGAGCGACGACTTCCCGTTCGCTCCCGCGGGCGGCGCCATGCTGTGCACCTGGACTGAGCACGATCACGGGTTCGGAAAGTTCTACTGGGCGTCGAGGCCCGACAACGGTGACGCCTTTCGCGCGACCGTCGGGCTCCATGACGGCCACAACGTCCTCCGTTTCGCCGGAAACGGCACGAAGGCCTCGGCGTATGCCGCCGTGGCTGCCGACGCGGTCGCGAAGTGCCTCGAGTCCGAGAACCTCCGCATCAATGACATCGACGTCATCGTGGCCGCGCCCGACGACCCGGATTTTCGGGCTGCTCTCGCCGACCGGATCGGTGCCCGACCGGAGTTCCTCGTTGGTGCAGGCCACAGTGCGCATACAGCGTCCCTGCTCTTCGGCATCGATTCGGTCATCGAATCCCTTACGCCCCACTCGACGGTCCTTTTCGTGGCCGCCGGCGCAGGCGTGACGGCGGGCGCAGTCCTCTATCGGACCGGGCCACTGACCGAGAAGACGCATCACGATCGAGAAGCGGCGGCGGCGGACCGTTTGTCACCGCTGGATGCGGCGTTCCTGGAGATGGAGGATGCCGATCGGCACGTGAGCCTGGCGATCGGCGGTGTCACCATCGTTTCCGGGCCGGTGCCCGACAACGACGAGGTGATGGAACTCCTCCCCAAGCGAATCGTGTCGATTCCGCGGTACCGCCAGCGACTGCGGTTCACCTCGCTCGATCTCGGAGCGCCCGAGTGGATCGAGGACACGAATTTCGATTTCTCGCATCACATCCACCGCATCGCACTGCCCGCCCCGGGCGATGACGCCGCACTGTTCGACTTCGTCGCGGAGAACATGACGCATCGCCTCGACCGCGATCGGCCGCTGTGGGAGTGCTGGGTCATCGAAGGCTTGTCGAACGACCGTTGGGCGATCTTTGTCAAGCTCCACCACTGCATCGCGGACGGCATCTCGGCAGCGCATGCCTTGGCCAGCCTGTGTGACGAGGGCGAAGCCGAATCATTCGCGAATCGCATCCACCGAGACCCCACCTCGCATGCGCCACATCTGCCCAGCCTCAATCCGCTCCGTTGGCCGGGTGAAGTGGTCCATGGGTCGCTCGGCGCAACCGCGGCGGTGTTCCGCGCGGCGACCGGGGCTGCCGAGATCGCGACGAGCATCCTGTGGCCGTCGGCGAAGTCGACCCTGAATGGGCCGATCGCCAAGCAGCGCCGCTTCGCTGCCGCGCGAACGTCGCTCACCGACATCGCCGAAGTGCAACGCGCATTCGGTGTGACGATCAACGATGTCGCGCTCGCCGCAATCACCGAGGCATACCGCGAATTCCTCCTGCGCCGGCACCAAGCACCACACCCGGACATGCTGCGCACGCTGGTACCGGTGTCGATCCGTTCCACCGATGCTGCCGACGACCTCGGCAACCGCGTGTCGCTGATGATGCCGCTGCTGCCGGTCGACATCGCCGATCCGCTCGACCGGCTGAAGGCGGTGCATTCTCGCCTGCAACGCGCGAAGTCGTCAGGTCAGAGCGAGGCCGGCAGCTCCATCCTCGACGCCACGCATTTCATCCCGTTCATGCTCACGGCACAAGCCGTTCGATTCCTCACCCACCTGCCGCAACGCGGCGTGGTCGCACTCGCGACGAACGTGCCCGGCCCCAGCCGAACGCTGCACGTTCACGGCCGCGAAGTGATCGAAATGCTTCCGGTTCCGCCGATCGCGATGCGACTGCGAACGGGCATCGCGATGCTCAGCTACACCGACACCCTCGGTTTCGGAATCACCGCTGACCACGACGCCGCGCCGGACGTCACCGAGTTCGCGGCCGACATCGAACGGGCGGTGGAACGTCTCGTCGCTCTCAGTCGCACGAAATCCTGACGTTCCACCCCGACACCTGAATCCGTCAACGACTCGGCGACCGCACGGTTACCTCTGGGTGATCGCGGGTAACGCAGTTCTGCCCGACGACGACGGTCTCCGAAAGGCAGGTGGCAGTGTGGGCACGTCACCACCCCGCGGGCAGTCCGATTCGGCACCGCTGTTGAGTGGGCCGCAGTCCGCGCCGCGGGTGCGGAACATTGCAATGGGCCTCGCTGATGTGAAATTCCGCGCCGCCGTGACACCGCAGATGATCGCCTCGATCTATGTCCTGTTCATCGGAGCAGTGCTGATGTTCTGCGTTTCCCTCGCGGTGGAACGATCCGAACCCGGAGTGAAGAACATCGTCGGCCTCGTGCTCATCGTGCCCGCGATCTTCATCGGGGCTGTGGTCTCGGCGCGGGTCGTTCTCGAGTTCGTGTTGACCATGTTTCTGCTCCGCGATCGCGTGGAGGAAATGCGCGAGTCGATCGAGTCGGTTCCACGTCTCGCCGACCAGATGACCGAACTCGTGGACAAGATCGCCGTCATGGCTGACACGATCTCGAAGGTCGGCGACAACATGGCCGGGATGGCTCACCAGATCGAGGATCTCACTGACCAGATGTCGTCGGTCACCGCGACGATCGAGAAGCTTGACGAGCAACTACCGGCCATCGTCGAAAACACGACGAACATTCCCGCTCAGATCGGCGGTCTGCCATTTGACCAGCTCAAGCGCGGGTGGCGGACCATTCGTGGAAAGGTCCCGGAATCTGACGGCGACGGCCGGTGAACCCCGTTCCAGCTAGGACGCGGTTTCCTTGTCCATCGGATCGAGATCCGCGAGCCGCACTGCTGACTCCAACATGACCGCATGCACGAACGCCTGTGGCAGATTGCCGCGCAACGTCCGTTGGTCGACGTCGTACTCCTCGGTGAACAGTCCGGCGGCACCGCACGCGGCACGATTGCGCTCGAACAGTCGGAGAGCCTCCACATCGTTCCCACACTGGTGTGTCACCCAGGCCATCGTGTAGCCGCACACCAGGAATGCGCCCTCGGCGTCAGCCAGCGGACGCGGGTCGACGCGGAAGCGGTACACGTAGCCATCGACGCACAGTTCGCTGCGTACGGCGTCGAGCGTGGCGCGGGTGCGCGGATCTCCGGCGGGAACGGCGCCGCGGGCGAGCGGCACCAAGAGCGCCGCGTCGACGCGCGGATCCTGTGGCGCACGTTGCCACCGACCGGTCGCGTGCAGGCAGTCGGTGGAGGTGTCGGCGACGATCTTGTCGGCCAGGCTGTTCCATGCCGCCGCTTGCGGCGCGGGTGCGACAAGTCCCACCGAACGCAGACCAGCTGCGCAATTGAGCCGAGAGTGCGCCCACCGATCGTTGTGGAGCTCCCAGATTCCACCATCTGGCTCCTGCCAGCGCTTTTCGATAACCGACACCGTCGTTTCGACCGCACGCCAGTCGACGGTGTCGAGCATGTCCAAGGGGGCCGCCGCGGCGAAGAGCAAGAGGGCATCGCCGAGTGCATCGAGTTGGAATTGTTCGTTGATCCAGTTGCCGGACTTGGGTCGGCCGCCTGGATACCCCGGCAGATCGATGTACTTCTCGGCCGGCACGCCATTCCCCGATGCCGTATACGCGGGTTGCATGTCGGGTCCGTCGGTGAGCACCCGTTCGGTGACGAAATGGACCAGGTCGGCGAGCAGTTGACCCTCGCCAACCGCCGCGACGGCTTGTCCCGCGTAGCACTGATCGCGTATCCAGGCGTACCGGTAGTCATAGTTTCGGTTCCGGCCGGACCGTTCGGGAAGAGACATCGTCGGAGCGGCGACCATGCCTCCGCTGTTGCTGGTCAAGCCCCGCACGACGGCGTAAGCCTGCTCCGCATCCCGATCGGCCAAACTGCCGGTCATCCGCGGTACCGCCCGGTTCCAGGAATGTTCGGTTGCGTGCCACGCGGGGCTGGGTTCCACGGGCGCATCGGACAACTCGTTCTCCGCGATTTCCAGAACGATGTCGTGATAATCGCCCTCTCGGACGTCGACCATTGCACGCAGTTCTCCGGCTGCGTTGATCCGACCCTTTCGAGCGCCGGACAGCCGAACATGAAGCGCGCCGGAGCGCATCGTCCAGATGCCGTCGTTCTTGGCGATGTGCGTCATTCGGTGCTTTCCGAAGTTGGCACGTACGTCGAGAATCACCTCGACCTGGGCATCTCCTTCGGTGGCGATGATGCGCCGCATGAGTACCGCTCGGCGCGGGTCTCCGGGGTACGCCAACGCTTCCCGGACGGTGACGACGCCGTCATCGCAGATCCATCGGTTCCGCCAGATCATCGAACGTTCTTCGTAGCTGCCGCCCCACACGAATCGCGACGAGTTGGGCTTCACTGCGAAGACGCCCGGACCACCGAGGAGTCCCGCGAAACACGCGTCGGACTCCCATCGGGGGGCGCACATCCAGGCGACGTTGCCCGTGGAGCCCAGCATTGCGCCGCGCTCGCCGTCGGCGATTGCCGAGTACGACCGCAGGGTCTGCGGGTGCTGAAACTCCCGGGCACGTTTCCTGGGCATGAATAATCGTCTCCTTCCGCGGGTGTCTCGCTGACGTCGGAAACTGCAGCCCGATCCAGGTGAGCCGCATCGCATGTTTGCCGTTAATTCACCGGTGCCCGACGCGGAACGAAGTCAAACGTGGCGAATTCCGGCTGGTGAGGGGCAAAGCCATTGATTCAAGTCCGGCACGTTCGGGTAGGAGAACTTGAACAGGCCGTTGAACCGTCAAGCGGAAAGCCATTGCTTCCACGCGGCCTTCGGACCCGCGTTTTCCGTGTGGTCGCGCATCGTGATCTGGCGGAAGTTGAGGGAACCGTGCAAGAAATCGTCGACGACTTCCTTACTGAATGGCATTGGATTCCGTATCTGTCCGTCATCGCGATCGCCGGCCTGGTCGGTTATCTGACCAAAGTCGCGGCCATCGAGATGATGTTCAAGCCCATCGATTTCTGGGGCTTTCACCTCGGCAAGATTCCGGTGGGTTGGCAGGGAATCATTCCGTTGCGGGCCGCGCATATGACGAGCGTGGCCACGAACAAGATCGTCGCTGACCTTCTCACCCCCGAGGAGGTCTGGTCGAAGATCAGCCCGGACGAGATGATCGCGGAGATTCAGGAGCCGCTCGAGAAATCCATCGACGCCATCGCTCAATCGGTGGCGATGTCGACGGCACCTGAGGTGTGGGGCAACATGCCCGCAGCGGCAAAAGACGCGATCCTGGCGCGAATTCGCAGCCGCGCACCCGCGGTGCTGCGCGACGTCATGGCCGACGTCGGGGAGAACGTCGACGAAATTCTCGACTTGAAGGCCCTGACGACTCGCAGTCTGGTCTACGACAAGCGCCTGTTGCAGCGCGTTTTTCGAAAAGCCGGCAAGCGGGAGTGGCGGTTCATCCGAGCGTTCGGCGGGTTCGCGGGACTCGCCATCGGAGTCATCCAGCTGGTGCTCTATTTGATCCTGCACATCCCTCTGATCAACCCCATCATGGGCGCCCTCAACGGGTTCCTCACGGACTGGTTCTGTATCAAGTTCCTTCTGTTCGAGCCCAAGAAGCCCAAGAAATACTTCGGTATGTTCACGTGGCAGGGACTCTTCCTCAAGTATCAGAAGGAAGCGTCCGCCGAACTCGCCAACATCGTTGCGGACAAAGTGATCACCGGCCATGCCGTCATCGACGTCATCGCGCGGGGTCCACGGGCGGATCGATTTTTCTTGATCGTCGAGAATCGAATCGGCCGCATGATCGACGAGGAACTCGGATTCACTGCGCCCGCGGTCAAGGTCCTTGTCGGCACGGCCAATATCGAAAAGGTCAAGACCCTGATGGCCGAAGAAGTGATGGCCACGCTGCCCGACCTGATGCGTCACGCCAGCGACTACATCGAAAAGACCCTCGACATCCGCAATGTCCTGTCGCAGCGCTTGGCCGATCTGCCGCCGGAGGAATTCGAAGGCGTTCTGCGTCCGGCGTTTCATCAAGACGAGTGGACCCTCATCGGCACTGGATTCGCCTTGGGCGCGGTTGCCGGATTCCTCCAGGACGGGGTGTTGCTGGCCAGCGGGATCAGCTGCCTCGACCTCAAATGCAAGTAGGAAGGAACGAGAGTGAGCAGACCGTCCGGTGGCCCACATGAGCTGCAACCCCTGCCGCCGATCGCGCTGATACGCCGAATGGCGCGACAAGCCGCGTACACGTCCAACCGGCTACGCCACTTCCCCATCGAGAGCCTGGAATTCGCCGCACGGCTGAGCCCGTTCGCGACGGTGCGCACCTCGTTGGCGGTGACCGAAGCCTTGATGCGCCGGGCCTTGGGGGTGGCCGGGAATTCTGGGGAGACGGTCGCACCCCGCCTGTACCCCGGCGCGCGGGAGGGGCAGGACCGAGAGGCCTTCACCGCACCGCCCGATGCTCGGATGTCGGTTCATGCGATGGCGACGGAGTTGCTGGACCGGTCGGTTCGGCAGAGCCCGCGCCAAGCGGTCGAGGCGAACCAGAAGCGACTGCTGCTCCAATTGGTTCCGGATGAAGCCCGCATTCTGCACGTCATGGCGGATGGGAAGCCTCGTGTCATGGAATACGTCGGGCCGGGAACCATCGGACTTTCGATGGATCAGGTTCTGCTGCGATATGCCTCGCCGGTCGGCACGGAGGCCGGCGTTCGCTGCCTCGACGCGGTACCCGAGTACATCGAGCATCTGGTGAAGCTGAACCTCATCGACGTCGGTCCCGAAGACGAATCACTTCGCGAGCAGTACGAGATTCTCGACACCTTCGACGCGATCGAGGCCGCGGAGACGCGGTCCAAAGAGGCGTCCACATCGATCGGCAAGAGGCTGAAATTGAAGACGGCCCGAATCGAGCGACACACGATCACCATCAGCGAACGCGGCAGAGACCTCTGGGAGGCGGCAAATCCCGATACCCACCGGTACGTCAAGGCCGAACAGTGGGAAGAACCCGACATCGACATGAGTAGGGACCTCCCGCCCGAGCCCGACAACGAAGGTGGGCAAACCGAAGAGCCGTCAAGGTCGTGAACTGGTCGCTTCGGGCAACAATCGCCATCGGTCGCACGACCGGTGCGATCGGCGACGAGGCATTAGGCTCGCACCGGTGAGCGAAACTGACGTGACGACGCCAGAATCCACTGACCGCGAGGCCGATCGCGGCACCTACATCGGCAAGGGTCTGATGTGGGTCGCCAAGTGGTGCGCCGCCCTGCTGGTGATCGCTGGCGCCCTGTGGGTGCTCGGCCTGGTCGTGGCAAAGCTGTGGTCCATCATTCTTCCCATCGTGCTGGCCGCGATCGTGGCCACCGTTCTATGGCCGGTGGTGAAGCTTCTCGTCCGATTCAAAGTGCCATCCGGCGCGGCCGCAGCTGTGGCCACGCTCGGTTTCATCGGAGTGCTCGTCGGCGTCGTCGCCTTGATCGTTCCCTCGGTCGTCGATCAGGCGCCCGAGCTTGCCAACAAGGCAGCGGGCGGAATCGCGAAGATCCAGGACTGGCTGCACGGTCCGCCGCTCAACCTGGACGACAGTCAGTTGTCGACCTATACCGACGCGATCGTCGACAAGTTGCAGTCGAGCGCGAGCCAGATCGCCTCGGGGGTGTTCAGCGGCGTCGGCGCCGTGACATCGGCGCTGGTCAATCTCGTTGTCGTGCTGTTCTTGGCATTCTTCTTCGTCAAAGACGGACCGCGATTCCTGCCGTGGTTGCACTCGGTCGTCGGGTCCGGGTCAGGCGCTCATTTCGAGGTCGTGCTGTACCGCATCTGGAACGCGCTCGGCGGATTCATTCGAACGCAAGCGGTCGTGAGCTTCATCGACGCGGTCATGATCGGGCTCGGCCTGGTGATTCTGGACGTCCCGTTGGCGCTGGCCCTGACGGTGATCACGTTCCTCGGTGGGTTCGTGCCGATCGTCGGTGCTTTGGTCGCCGGGGCGCTCGCGGCTCTGGTTGCGCTCGTCGCCAACGGGCTCACGACGGCACTCATCGTGCTGGCGATCATCGCGGCGGTTCAGCAGATCGAAGGCAACGTGCTGCAGCCGATTCTGCAGAGTCGCTCGCTCAACCTGCACGCGGCCATCGTTCTGCTTGCGGTCACAGCCGGCGGTTCGCTCTGGGGAATCATCGGAGTGTTCCTCGCGGTCCCGGCCGCCTCGGTCGCCGCGGTCATCCTGCGTTACCTCGGCGAGCAACTCGACAAGCGAGCGGCTCCGCCGCCGCCACTGGAGAGCGAGCCGGAACTCGAGGATGTGGCCGCCGCGACCTGAGTAGCGTTCAGGAACCGCGGCACACCATCACCGGGCACGGTGCGTGCTTGATGAGGTGCGCACTGACGGAACCGAGGATGAGTGCCCCGGCCCGCCCCCTGCCGTGACTGCCGACGACGACCAATCGCGCATTCGTCGCCATCTCGGACAGGAGGTCGCGTGGGTCCCCAGGGGTCGAGACGGACTTGACGTGGACGTCAGGGTACTTCTCAGACCAACCGGCGAGGCTCTCCGAAAGGAGCGCCTTGTTTTCCTGAGCGAACTTTTCCTCTTCCCAGATACGGCTCTCGCTCCAGGCGTGTACCGCTTCGAGTTCCGCGCCGAACCAGCTCGCGAACTCGAACGCGTGCTCGACTGCTGCTTCGCTGAGCGGGCTTCCATCGACTCCGACGACAACCCGCCGGTGGCCGGCGCCGGGCCGCCAGATCACGACCGGACACGGCGCGTGGTTGGCGACAAGCGATGCCGTCGACCCGACCATGAGCGACTGGGCAGTTGCGGTGCGGTGTGCACCGACGACCAGGAGCCGTGCTTTGCCGCTCAACGCAATGAGCATCAGGTCCGCGGGCCCCGGCTTGATCACGGTGTGAATTTCCAGTTCGGGATGCTGTTCGGCAACCTCTTCACGGATGCGCGTCACGAGCCGCTCCGCCGCTTCTTCCGCCTGCGCGATCGAGGGCGTCGCGAGTAACGATGCCTCGCTGAGGTACCAGCCGGGGATGGTCACACCGTGCGCGATCACCAGTGGCGCATTCATTTGTTGTGCAACGTCGGCGGCCCAGAAAGTCGCTCGCATTGCCGTGTGCGAGTTGTCGACACCGACGACGACTGACGTGGAATCTACAAGAGTCATGAACTCACAGTGATCTGTCGTGGCTCGCCGGCTTAGGGGCGAAAGTCCCCAGATCTACTTGGATCGCGTTTGCCTCGCGCCTCGGCGTTGGGGCCAATTACCCATCGACGCAACGACCTTCGACTCTCTTTCGCACCTTCGGACCTGCCGAGGATGGGGGTAACAACACTAGAAGGAGACTGTGCCGTGCCCGATCCAGTAATCGCGGTTCGACAGCTCGTGAAGAACTTCGGTTCCGCACGAGCCCTTGATGGGTTAGACCTCGTCGTACAGCGGGGTGAGATACACGGCTTTCTGGGCCCGAACGGATCGGGGAAATCGACAACCCTTCGAGCCCTGCTCGGCCTGATCCGAACCAACGGCGGTACCGCACAAGTATTTGGACTCGACCCCTGGAAGGACGCCGTCGCGATCCATCGGCGCCTTGCATACGTGCCGGGTGACGTTGCGCTGTGGCCGAACCTGACGGGCGGCGAGACGATCGATCTGCTTCTCCGCCTTCGTGGCATCGAGCCCGGCAAGTCCGCGCGCGATGATCTGATCAGCCAATTCGAGCTCGACCCGACAAAGAAGGGTCGCGCGTATTCCAAGGGCAACCGGCAGAAGATCGCGCTTGTGGCGGCCTTTGCGACGCCCGTCGAGTTGTTACTGCTGGATGAGCCCACGAGCGGGCTCGATCCGCTGATGGAGCAGGTCTTCAACAAGCTGATCGCCGAAGCGAAGACCAATGGAACGACCGTGCTGCTGTCGAGTCACATCCTGAGCGAGGTCGAGCACCTCGCGGATCACGTCACGATCATTCGAGCCGGTAAGAGCGTCGAGACCGGTGCGTTGGCCGACATGCGCCACCTCCGACGGACGGTCATTCGTGCCGACTTGGTGGGGCTTCCGACCGACCTCGGGTCACTCCCCGGTGTTCACGACGTCCGATTCGAAGGTTCGACCGTGCAGTGCTCGGTTGATGGCCCCGGACTCAACCGCGTACTGACGGTCCTGAGCGAGGTCGGCGTTCACTCGCTGTCGTGCACCGAGCCCTCCCTCGAAGAACTGTTCCTCGACGCTTATCGGAGGCAGTCGTGAGCTCGGACATTGCCCTGCTGACCCGGCAGGCGCTCCGTCGCGACCGGGTCATGGCAAGTGCGTGGACCGCGATGCTCGTCCTGATGGTCTATGCCTCGGCGGCGGCCACCCCAGGCATCTACGACTCGGTTGAATCCCGTGTCCACGCGGCACAAGCGATCGGCACCAGTCCGGCAACCGTGGCTCTGTACGGCCCGATCCTCGACCCGTCCAGCCTTGGAGAGCTGGCGATGATCAAGATGACGGTCTTGTACGCGGTGTTCGTCTCGTTGATGTTCATCATGCTCGTACGCCGTCACACGCGCCTCGACGAAGAGCGCGGACTCTCCGAGTTGACCGAGAGTGCCCCGGTGAATCGGAACGCCCCGTACGCCGCAGCCTTGGTCGAGGCGATGCTGCTCGTCGCCGTGCTGGGAGTGGGCACCGTCCTCGCCAACGTCGCCGGTGGACTACCGATCGGCGGCTCAGTGTTGTTTGCGCTGTCGTGGGTGGGCACAGCGCTCGTCGCGACCGGGATCGGAGCGGTGGCCGTGCAGCTGTCGACCAGCGCGCGGACGTGCGCCGCGATCGCTGCGGCCACGATCATGGTGCTGTATGTCATTCGCGCGGTCGGCGACGTCGGCTGGCATTGGCTGAGCTGGTTGTCCCCCTTCGGCTGGAACACGCAGCTTCGGCCGTGGTCCGAACCCCGGCTGTGGGTCCTCGTGCTCTACGTCTTACTCACGCTCGTGCTGCTCACCATTGCCGGCGTGCTGCGGCACCGCCGTGATCTCGGCAGCGGCGTCTTCCCCGATCGGCGTGGGCCTGCAGTCGGCGCCACGTCACTGAGCAACCCGTTCGCACTGGCGTGGAGATTGCACCGCACCACCGTGCTGATCTGGACCGTCAGCTCGGCCGTGCTCGGCTTGTTGCTCGGTGCGATCGCGCCGATTGCCAAGGATCTGTTGGACAGCGAAATGGCACAGGAGATGTTCCGCAGGCTCGGCGGACCGGGAGCAGTCGAGAATGCCCTATTGGCCGCGGAGTTGAGCGTCGCCGCAATCGTCGTGACGTGTTTCGGAATCAGTGTCACCATGCACAGCGCTGAAGACGAGCGTGCAGGGCTCAGTGAAAACGTCAGCGCCACAGCAGCTTCCCGCCGTGCCATGTGGTGGTCGACGGCAAGCGTCGCGCTTGTGGGCGGAGCGTGGCTCATGCTCATCACGGGATTCGCGGCCGCGGTCGGATCCGGTGCCGGCGTCGTGCGGATCACCGCTGCATCGCTGGCGCATGTTCCGGCGGTCTGGGCCGCCACGGCCGTGGGATTGGCCGCGTTCGGATTGGGCGCCCGCTTTGCCGTTGGTGGATGGGTCGCTCTCGGCGGTTTCCTGGTCCTGGGCGTCGTCGGAGATCTCCTCGCGCTTCCGGGGTGGGTCACCGGCCTGTCCCCCTTCCAGCACGTTCCGTTGCTGCCCTCCACCGACTTCCGATGGCAACCCGAGGCTTGGCTGCTGGCAGTCGCCGCCGCAATCGTCCTGTTCGGCTGGGCCCGGTACGAGCGTCGCGACACCGCATGACGACCTGCACCGCTCCGGCCTCGGAGCGGTGCCAAAAGGTCCTCCTACCCGGTGACCTCCGGCCCCTGTCCTGCCGGCCGCCGAAACCTAACGTCAAATCCATCAGCAGTACGCAATTTCAAGGAGTCACGATGACGCTCACGGCGCCGGACACCGATCTGATCACCCACGCGGTGGCGCTGGCTTCCCGCGCACCGTCGCTCCACAACAGCCAGCCTTGGCGTTGGCGCTACGACAAGACCGGCCTCAATCTGTATGCGGACCCGAGCCGCCTCGTTTCGGCGACCGACCCGGCCGGACGCGAGCTCCTGCTGAGCTGCGGTGCGGTGCTGAATCACCTCGAGGCCGCGCTGTCGGGTATCGGATACAAGGCGCTTGTCGAGCGGTTTCCCGACCCGAACAACTCTCGGTTCCTCGCGCACATCGAGTTCGCCCACGTGACGTTCGTGACCGATGCGCAGAAGGCCAGGCGCGAGGCAATTCGCGACCGCTACAGCGACCGGTTGCCTCTCGAGTCCCCCACCGGCTGGGACGCGTTCGAGACCATTCTGCGGCAGACACTCCGCGATGACGTCGAGCTGACCGTTCTCCCCGAGACCGCGCGCGCTGGACTCGAAGAGGCGTCCCAACTCGTCGAGGGCATGCGTCGCTACGACTCGAGGTATCACGCTGAACTGCATTGGTGGGCGGGCCACACAGTGAATTCGACGGGCGTTCCGCGCGAGTTGCTGCCGTCGCCGGACGAGAGCGAGCGAGTAGGCGTGGGCCGCACGTTCCCACGACAGGAACAGCAGCAGGGACGCCGAGCCGACGTTGCCGAAGACAAGGCAGTAGTGGTGGTTCTGTCGACCGACACCGACACCCCGCGCGACCTTCTTCGGTGTGGCGAGGCGCTGTCCACCGTGCTGTTGGAGGCGACGATGGCGAACTATGCCACGTGCACCTTGACGCACGTCGTCGAGCATCCGAGCAGCCGAGCCATCATCCAGAAGATGGTCGGCGGCGATCGCAAGCCCCAGGTGCTCGTCCGCATCGGAGACGCGCCGGCAACCGGCCTACCTCTTGTCCAGACGCCTCGACGCGACGTCCACGACACTCTCGAGATCAGGATCTGACCGATGACACACACGACGGCCGTGGACGCGGTTCTCCTGGCGTTTGGGGCTGCGTGCTTTGCCGGCGGTCTCCGGATACTCCGCGTAGATGGTTGCCGCCGGCGTCGAGCCGCTGCCCGGGCAATCCATCCCGCAGTCTGGGCCACGATGCCGGGCGCCGACCGAGCCGACCTTCTCGTCGAAGCAGGTCTGGCTCGTCGTCGACTCGCGGGCGAGATCGACCAAGCCACCTACCAGCGTGGGATGTCCGAGCTGGCGGCGCACCGCGGTGCGACCGAGCTGTTGGCGTAAGCGACGCGACAAAACGATGGTCCCGAGCTCATTGAGTTCGGGACCATCGTTTTCCATGACGGGAAAAGTGGGCGCGGAGGGTTTCGAACCCCCGACCGCTGGTGTGTAAGACCAGAGCTCTACCACTGAGCTACACGCCCTGACGCGATTCGTGACGGTTGGCCTGCACTCAGCGCGGGCTAATCGTCACGATTCGCAAATGCCCTAAGACGATAGCGCGGCGAGCGCATTCTCCCAAGCTGACTGGTCACGAGGTTGTCCCGGCTGGTTCATCTCGGCCCAGCGGATGACACCGGCCTTGTCGATGACGAACGTGCCGCGGTTGGGCGTGCCGTTGTCCGCGTTGAGTACGCCGTACTCGTCCGCGACGGCCCCGTGCGGCCAGAAGTCCGACAGGATCGGGAACAGGTAGCCGTTCTGCGCCGACCAGATCTTGTGCGTCACGCTCGGTCCGACGGAGATCCCGATTGTCTCGACGTCGTCGTTCTGGAACTTCGGAAGTTCGTCGCGGACCGCAGCGAATTCGCTGGTGCAGATGCCGGTGAAGGCAAGCGGGAAGAATACGAGCAGAACGTTCTTGACACCGCGGTACGACGACAGCGTCACCGGTTGGTTGTTCTGATCTTTGAGTGTGAAGTCCGGTGCTTCGGTCCCGACGGCAAGCGGCATACCCATGACCCTAGCCAGAGGCTCTAGCGCTTGGGCACCCGGGACTTCGGTTGTACGAGTCGGCTGCCGATCCACGAGCCCAGATTGACCGCCGAGGTCTGCGTGAGACCGGCGGTCGGAGCGGATTCTGCGATCTCGCTCGGGGCGACATGTCCGTCATGTCCGGTTTTGGGGGTGAGAACCCAGATGATGCCGTCGTCGGCAAGCGGTCCGATGGCGTCCATCAGAGCGTCGACGAGGTCGCCGTCGCCGTCACGCCACCAGAGAACGACGACGTCGATGACTTCGTCGGAGTCGTCGTCGAGCATTTCCTCGCCGATGGCATCCTCGACGTCCGCGCGGAGCTCATCGTCCGTGTCGTCGTCCCACCCGAGCTCCTGCACCACCATTCCTTTGGAGATACCGAGCTTCTGCGCATAGTTCGTCTGGTCCGACGCCGACGCCACGGTCATTCCTCCGCTCCCTGGTGTGCACTGGTGCTGGACAAAAGCGAACCTTGTTACGCGCGTGTGCGCAAGAGAATGGCGAGAATTGCCCAGTTAATAGGGCGCACAAGCTTCTTGAGCGGCATCCGCGGCCTGGTTAAGGGCATCGCCCTTGGGATTCAGCGCATCCGCCTCATCCCGGCGCTTAAGACTATCTGATACCTCGCCGGCCGCTTTACGCCAGGCCTCGAGAGCGGTTTTGATCTCCGGTTTGACCTCCGGAACGAGAGATCGTCCGACGGTGCCGGTCCACTTGTCGATCGTCTCGAGGGCGGTGGTGAGCTTCGGCCCGGCCGTCGCCCCGTCGTAGCCGTGCTCGGTGTTGTAGGCGTCCACGAAGTCGTTGAGGGCTCGGATCACCTGTATGCGACCGTCCCGGAAGTCCTGACATGCCTTCACCGTGACGTCGTGGATGTGCTGCTGGCGAACCTCGGCTTGGTGGGCCGCAAGATCACTGGGATTCGCCCTCCCGGTGCCGTCGATCGATGCTGAACAGCCGGATACCAAGGCGGGAGCGAGAGCGGCGAACATAATGAACAGGACAGCTCTACCAGTTCTTTTCGCCACCAAAATCCCCTAGGTTAGGAATTGCGCCGTCCCACAAGACGGACCCCAATATCGTCCCACGACGCACCCATCGCGGGACAAGGATGCATCACCCTACGAGGAGAATGACCTTGGCAGCTCCGGCGAATCACGATCCGGAAACCACCCGCGGCGGTCGCGTTCATGTCATCCGCGACGGCGTTGCTTCGTACTTGCCCGATATCGATCCCGAGGAAACCGAAGAGTGGCTGGAATCCTTTGACCAGCTGTTGGATCGGTCGGGCTCGGTCCGCGCGCGGTACCTGATCCTGCGGATGCTCGAACGCGCACGCGAGAAGCGAGTCGCGATCCCCGCACTGACGTCGACTGACTACGTCAACACGATCCCCACCGAGAACGAACCCTGGTTCCCCGGCGACGAAGAGATCGAACGCCGCTACCGCGCGTACATTCGCTGGAACGCCGCGATCATGGTGCATCGCGCCCAGCGCCCGGGCGTCGGCGTCGGCGGCCACATCTCGACGTACGCATCGTCCGCAGCCCTCTACGAGGTCGGCTTCAACCACTTCTTCCGCGGCAAGAACCACCCCGGCGGCGGCGACCACATCTTCATCCAGGGCCACGCCTCCCCCGGCATCTACGCGCGCGCCTTCCTCGAAGGCCGGCTCACCACCAACCAACTCGACGGGTTCCGCCAGGAGCACTCGCACGCCGGCCTCGGCGGTGGTCTGCCCTCCTACCCGCACCCGCGGCTGATGCCCGATTTCTGGGAGTTCCCCACCGTCTCCATGGGCCTCGGACCCATGAACGCGATCTACCAGGCTCGGTTCAACCACTACCTCAACGACCGCGGCATCAAGGACACCACCGACCAGCACGTGTGGGCGTTCCTGGGCGACGGCGAAATGGACGAGCCCGAATCGCGTGGTCTCATCCAGGTCGCCGCGAACGAAGGCCTGGACAACCTCACGTTCGTCATCAACTGCAACCTGCAGCGCCTCGACGGGCCCGTCCGCGGCAACGGCAAGATCATTCAGGAACTCGAGTCGTTCTTCCGTGGCGCGGGCTGGAACGTCATCAAGGTCGTCTGGGGCCGCGAATGGGATGCCCTGCTGCACGCCGACAAAGACGCTGCGCTGGTCAATCTCATGAACACCACGCCGGACGGGGACTACCAGACCTACAAGGCCAATGACGGCGCGTTCGTCCGCGAGCACTTCTTCGGGCGCGACCCGCGCACAAAGGAACTGGTCAAGAACCTCTCCGACACCGACATCTGGAACCTCAAGCGCGGCGGCCACGACTACCGCAAGGTCTATGCCGCGTACCACGCTGCGATGGCCCACAAGGGCCAGCCCACGGTCATCCTCGCCAAGACGATCAAGGGCTACACGCTCGGTCAGCACTTCGAAGGCCGGAACGCGACTCACCAGATGAAGAAGCTGACGCTCGACGATCTCAAGGACTTCCGCGACGTCACCCGCGTCCCGATCAGCGACGCCCAGCTCGAGGAGAACCCGAAGCTCCCGCCGTACTTCCACCCCGGCTCGGACGCCCCCGAGATCCAGTACATGCTCGAACGCCGGCAGAACCTCGGCGGCTTCCTGCCCAGCCGCCGGAACCACTGCAAGGTGCTGAAGCTGCCCGGCGACGACGTCTACAAGCCGCTGCTCAAGGGTTCAGGCAAGCAGGTCATCGCGACCACGATGGCGTTCGTCCGCACCATGAAGGAACTGCTCCGCGACCCGGATATCGGCAAGCGCATCGTGCCGATCATCCCCGACGAAGCCCGCACGTTCGGCATGGACTCGTGGTTCCCGTCGCTGAAGATCTACAACCGACTCGGCCAGCTCTACACGTCGGTCGACGCCGATCTCTTCCTCGCCTACAAGGAGTCCGAAGTCGGACAGATCCTGCACGAAGGCATCAACGAAGCCGGCTCCACCAGCTCGTTCACCGCTGTCGGAACGTCGTACTCGACCCACGACGAACCGATGATCCCGCTGTACATCTTCTACTCGATGTTCGGTTTCCAGCGGACCGGCGACGGCTTCTGGGCGGCCGCGGACCAGATGGCGCGCGGCTTCGTGCTCGGCGCCACTGCCGGACGCACGACGCTCACCGGGGAAGGCCTTCAGCACGCCGACGGACATTCTCAGATGCTCGCGGCGCTGAACCCCGCGTGCCTCGCGTACGACCCGGCGTGGGCCTTCGAGATCGCGCACATCGTCAAAGACGGGCTTCGCCGGATGTACGGCGAAAACTCGGAGAACGTCTTCTACTACATCACCCTCTACAACGAGCCGTACCAACAGCCCGCCGAGCCCGAAGACCTCGACGTCGAAGGCCTCGTGAAGGGTATCTACCGCTTCAAGGCGGCACCCGACGGCGACGGACCGACGGCTCAGATCCTCGTCTCTGGAGTCACCGTCCCGGACGGGCTCAGAGCGCAGCAGCTGCTCGCGGAAGACTGGGGCGTGCGCGCCGACGTCTGGTCGGTGACTTCGTGGAGCGAGCTGGCCCGCGACGGCATGGCGTGTGACAAGGAGGCACTGCACCACCCCGGCGACACCCCACCGATCCCGTACATCGAGAAGGTGTTCCAGAACGTCGGTGGCCCGTTCATCGCCGCGTCGGACTGGGTGCGGGCCGTCCCCAACCAGATCCGCGAATGGATCCCGGGCGAATACATCGCTCTCGGGACCGACGGCTTCGGCTTCTCCGACACCCGATCGGCCGCGCGCCGCGTCTTCAATGTCGACGCCCAGTCGATCGCCGTGGCAGTGCTCATGGGACTTGTCCGCGAAGGCGAGCTCGAACCATCGGTCGCGGAGAGCGCGGCCCACAAGTACGCCATCGACGACGTCAACGCCGCACCGATTTCCACGGCCGATCCGGGCTCGGCTTAGGTCTCGCAAAAAGCGGCTTGTACGAAACACGTGTTTCGTACAAGCCGCTTTGAAAGAGAACGGTCACCCCGGAGTGACGCACGCTCCGCAGCACGCTACTCACGCTCGGCGCAGGCGTCCTCGGCGTCCTTCAGCGTGTCGAAGTACTTGTCGATGATCTTGTCGCCACCTTCTTCGAAGGTGCGGAAAGCACGTGCCATGTCCGCGGCCGCGGTGACGTATTGCTCCATGACCGGACGCAGGTCGTCCGGCACCTTCGGGGTCAGCGCCTTCTTGACGCTGTCGCTGGCGTTCTGAATCGCATCAGCCAACTCGGGCGACGGCGCCTTACGGTCGAGGGCCGCCGAGATTCCAGCATGTCCGGTGGTCACGGCGTCACATACCGCCGTCGCCGCCTTGTCCGCGGCCTCGGCCTGGACGGCCTTGACGTCCGCGGCATTCTCCCGCGGTGAGCCCGTCACGGCGTTCGAGCAACCGCCGAGCACACCGATCGAGGCAACCAGGGTGATCATGGAAAGCGCGGCTCTTGTGCGTCGACCGATCACGAGAAGCCCTCTCATTCAGGACGAATGGCCGAAATGCGACGGAATCCATCGTGGCACGCAAGGCCGAGGTTCGACGGTGAATGCGAATCGCCGGACGGTTACACGCCGTGGGTGCTGCAAGCGGTTCGTATCTGTCGCAACGCGGCGAAGTAGTCGTCGACGAGAGCCTTGCTGTCCCCATTGCCGGTGCGAATGTAGGTCGCCATCTTCTCGGTCGCATCGATGAACGCGGTCGCCGGCGTCTTCACCGATGGCGGCACGTCCTTGTTCAGGGTCGCCTGGACATCCCGGACCATGTCGTCCAAGACCTGCAACCCCTCGGCTCCCGTCGAGTCCTTCTTGGCGACGACATCGGAGAAGTTCTTGTTTCCGGTTTCGACCGCATCACACACCGCATCGGCCGCCGCCATCCGAACCGAGGTCACCACCGCGGCGACATCTGCCTTGTTCTCGACTGCGGTTCCCTGAACAGTGGTGGAGCACGCAACCAGGAGGGTGATCGCACCGATCAGTGTGGCCAGAGAAACCGCTGGACCTACGTTCCGAGCACGCATGATTTGGCCCCCTCACGTGCGGAAACGATCGGGAATTGATGCCATATGAAGCGTAACCCTGGAGTCCATGCTCGCGCACCACGTCGGTCGATCCCCAGGGACGTTCGTCCCCATTGGGCAAACGAGCGGCATACCGGTTCGGGAACAGGGCACACGCCCGTTGCAGTGGCATAGTTGCTGACATGTCCTCCGGATCCAGCGACGCTCCCCGGGCGCAGCGCACAACCGCGCAGCCGACCGACTCTCCGCGGGACCGGGCCGCGACACGCCGCCGCCGCCCGGAGCACGAGGTCCACCTCGGTACGGAAACCCTCGTTCCGCAGCGCAAGCACAAGGAAGACCTGCCCGACGCCCTGCTGCGCCGGGTGAAGCAGTACTCGGGTCGCCTGTCGATCGAAGCCGTCAAGCTCATGGACAACCGGCTCGACTTCTTCGCCGAACTCGACGCGTCGCAGCGTGCATCTGTTCAGATGCTGACCCAGACCGCGCTCATCAACTTCCTCGATTGGCTCGAGGACCCCGACATGGACATCACGTTCAGTTTCGATGCGTTCAATGCCCCACAAGAGATCGCACGCCAACTGACGCTGCGGCAGACCGTCGACATGGTCCGCGTCGCCATGGACTTCTTCGAGCAGTGGCTGCCGGCTCTCGCGTGGGACGATCGACAGCTGACCGTCCTCACTCAAGCGGTGCTCCGCTATGGCCGCGAACTCGGTTTCGCCGCCGCCGGTGTGTATGCGAGCGCCGCCGAGTCCCGAAGTGCGTGGGACACCCGACTCGAGGCACTCGTCGTCGACGCCGTCGTGCGGGGCGACACCGGACCCGACATGTTGTCGCGCGCGGCAACCCTCAACTGGGACGCCGGCGCTCCCGCGACCGTCGTGGTCGGCTCGCCGCCGTCCGATCAAGGAGTCCCGGCGGTCGCGCGCATCCACACGATCGCCGAACAGCGCGGCCGCTCCGCGCTCGCCGTCATTCAGGGCTCACGCGTCGTCGCGGTTCTCAGCGGCCAACTCGATGGCGTCTTCGTCAACGAACTTCTCGGCGCGTTCTCGAACGGCCCGGTCGTCATCGGGCCGACGATGCCCTCTCTCACCGCCGCGCACACGAGTGCCAGCGAAGCGCTCGCCGGCATCGGCGCCGTCGCCGGGTGGCGCACCGCGCCGCGTCCGGTCCATGCCTCGGATCTGCTGCCGGAACGCGCGCTCCTCGGAGACACGGGCGCGATCGCCGCGCTCAGCAATCAGATCGTCGAACCGCTCGAGCGTGCTGGCGGAACTCTCGCCGACACCCTCGATGCTTACCTCGACTGTGGCGGTGCCGTCGAGAACTGTGCACGGCAGTTGTACATTCACCCAAATACGGTCCGATACCGCCTCAAGCGGATCGCTGAAATCACCCGTCTCGATCCTCTCAATCCGCGCGATGCGTACGTTCTGCGGACCGCTACGACTGTTGGTCGACTGCTACGAATTGATAACGAAGCGCATCAAATGCCCACGCCTACCTCTGATAACCCATATCGCGAGGTAGGCGCCTAAGAAGGCCCTCTCCGGCCCACCGTGCACGAGTTGAGACCTCTTTTGTAGGGTTCCTACAAAACACGGTTGTAAGCTTCATGGTGGCGAACATCATTGAAACCGGAGTTGCGGGTGTTTTCTTTTAGCGTGATCGCATTGCTTGCTCCCGGACAGGGTTCTCAAACGCCAGGAATGCTCGCCCCTTGGCTCGAGTTGGAAGGCGCGCGCGAACGGCTGGAAAGCTGGTCGGACGCGTCGCGACTCGACCTCGTTCGCCTCGGTACCGAGGCGGATGCGGACGAGATCGCCGACACGGCGGTGACGCAGCCCCTCGTGGTGGCTGCGGCCCTTCTGGCGTTCGAAGAAATGCGCTCGCGCGGTCTCGCACCGAGTACGGGAGTCGTCGCCGGACACTCGGTCGGCGAGCTGGCCGCAGCGGCCGTCGCCGGCGTGCTCACGAGCGACCAGGCGGTCACCCTCGCTGCCATCCGTGGCGCGGAGATGGCGAAAGCGTGCGCCCTCACACCCACCGGCATGTCGGCATTGCTGGGTGGCGACGAGGCCGAGGTGCTCGCACGCCTCGACGAACTCGGACTCATCCCCGCCAACCGCAACGCCGTCGGTCAGATCGTCGCTGCCGGCCCCCTGGATGCCCTGGCGGCCCTTGCGGCGGAACCACCGGCAAAGGCACGCGTTCGGGCCCTCAAGGTCGCAGGCGCCTTCCACACGGCCTTCATGCAGCCCGCTCAGGATGCGGTCACCGCCGCTGCCGCGAAGATCACTCCTGCTGAGCCGGAACTGACGCTGCTGTCGAACTTCGACGGTCAGCCGGTCACCTCGGGCGCTGATACGCTCGCGAAGATCGCCGCTCAGGTCACGCGCCCCGTGCGCTGGGACCTGTGCAGCCAGGCAATGCGCGATGCGTCGGTCACCGTCGTTGCCGAACTTCCCCCCGCGGGCACCCTCGCCGGCATCGCCAAGCGCGAACTACCGGGCACGACGATCCTCGCCCTCAAGACTCCCGACAATCTGACCGCTCTGGCCGAACTGGCCGGATCAGTCTGATTTCACCGCCGGCGCTCAGGGAGAACTCGCGCCGGCAGCTGTCGCTGTTCCGAAGTTGTTGTACGACAAAGAAGAAGGGAGCCACATCGTGGCCACTCAGGAAGAAATCATCGCCGGTCTTGCGGAGATCATCGAGGAAGTGACCGGCATCGAGCCGTCTGAGGTCACTGTCGAGAAGTCCTTCGTTGACGACCTCGACATCGACTCGCTGTCGATGGTCGAGATCGCCGTCCAGACTGAGGACAAGTACGGCGTCAAGATTCCGGACGAGGACCTTGCTTCGCTGCGCACGGTCGGTGACGCCGTCAACTACATCCTCAAGCTCGAGTCCGAGGACACCGAGGTCGCCGCAGCGGTTCGTGCAAAGTTCGAAGCCGGCCAGGAAGGCTAGTCGAGAAATGAGCATTCCTTCCACTCGGAGTGGAAACTTCCCCAACGTCGTCGTGACCAGCTTGGCGGCGTCGACAGCAATCGCGGGTGACGTCGACGCCACGTGGAAGGGCCTGCTCAACGGCGAGAGCGGCATCGAGACGCTCGAAGACGAGTTCATCACCAAGTACGACCTGCCGGTCCGCATCGGTGGGCACCTCAAGGTGCACCCCGAGACCTTGCTGACTCGGCTCGAGAACCGCCGGATGTCCTTCGTCGAGCAGCTCGCGTGCGTTCTCGGACGCGAGGTGTGGCGAAACGCCGGCAGTCCCGAGGTCGATCACGATCGTCTTGCCGTCTCACTCGGCACCGGCATCGGTGGCGCCGAGCGACTCATCGAAGCCGTGGACACCATTCACACCGCGGGCTACCGCAAGGTTTCACCGCTCGCGGTGCAGATGGTGATGCCAAACGGTCCAGCGGGCGTGCTGGCGCTGGAGTTGGGTGCCCGAGCCGGCGCGAGCACTGCGGTCTCCGCATGCTCCTCGGGCAATGAGGCGATCGCCAACGCGTGGCGGATGATCGCCATGGGCGACGCCGACATGGTCATCACTGGAGGAGTCGACTCGTTCATCCACGAGTTGGCGATCTCGACGTTCTCGGTGATGCGGGCGCTGAGCACGCGTAACGACGAACCGAAGCGCGCTTCTCGCCCGTTCGACCGGGACCGCGACGGCTTCGTCTTCGGCGAAGCGGGAGCGCTCATGACGGTCGAGACCGAAGAGCACGCGTTGGCACGCGGCGCCACGATCCACGCTCGGCTCCTCGGAGCCGGCATCACGTCCGACGCGTACCACCTGGTCGCGCCGGACCCGGATGGCACCGGTGCGGCGCGGGCGATGACTCGGGCGGTGCAAGCCGCGGGTCTCCAGCCGCGGGACATCGACCACGTCAATGCTCACGCCACATCCACGGGCCTTGGTGACTTGGCGGAGTCCAAGGCGATCAACAAGGCCCTCGGAAACCACGTTTCGGTGTACGCACCGAAATCGGCACTGGGTCACTCGATCGGCGCCGTTGGTGCACTCGAGTCGGTTCTCACGGTGCTCAGCGTTCGCGATGGAATCGTGCCGCCGACGCTCAACCTGGAGAACCAGGACCCCGAGATCGACCTCGACGTCGTTCACGGCACTGCCCGCGAACAAAAGATCGAGTACGCGCTCAACAACTCGTTCGGTTTCGGTGGCCACAATGTGGCTGTCGCCTTCGGACGGTACTGACGGGCAACGCATTCGCTTACTCGGTCGTTCCCAACGGGAGCGACCGAGTAAGCGGTTAGCGCGCTAAGCGCAATGCAACTAGTACGCCTGTGCTGGTCAGCACGGTGCGCAGTGTCTTCAGCACAGGCCGCCGCCGGCCTCGGCGAGCATCAAGCGGCGCTTCAACATCTGGAACCGTTTTCCCTGCCGCCCCACTCGTGTCACAACGTCGAAGATCGATCATGCCTCGCGGTTTAGAAATTCACAGGGGCCAACACCCACGTATCGGCGAGTACGAACCGACCGCGTGCACGGTTTGACCGTCGTGCCTCCGTCCGCAGCCAAGTAAGAATCTGGCAAGCATCATCTTGTCCGCGTGTCGGCACGCACGAGAAGTAGAGGATGTGCCGCCAATCACTTGAGCTCTTTTCTGTTCCGTTTACTCCGACTGATCCGGACTGAAACGGGCTACGATTCCTCGGCAGTACCAACCGCCACCATTGCCGGCGGATTTCACATCACAGCGTAACTGCAATCGCCACGACGATCGGGGGTCTCCACACGTGCCAAAGCACAGTATGGGGCGTCAGGGGTACCGAATCCGCCGGAGTCATCACTCGCCCCTACGGCGGCGTTGGAAACGCGTTGTCAGGAAGTTCCGTAAACATCGGATTGCATACATATCTTTGCTTGTCGCAATCCCATGCGGCACCATCCTGTGGGGAATCGCGTGCGACGCACTTGCCGCGCGACACCTCGCCGAGGCAAACTCTCACGTCGAACTCGCACGTTCGGCCGTTTTGCGCCTCGAAAGCAACGAAGCAGACACTCAATTGGCTAATGCTCGCGAGCGTTCCCGGTCAGCGGAGAAACTTACCGAGCAATTCGGTCCAGCATTGCTCGCCAAAATTCCGGTCGCGGGTAGGCCCTTCCTGGCGGTACAGGACATGGCAAAGGTTGCGGTGCACCTCACGAGCAAGGTGCTCCCACCAGCCGTTAAGGCAAGTGAGCTCGTTGCTACGCAGGGGCTGAGAAATGGCATCGGAGTGAACCTAGCGGTCATATCCCAGGCGCGCGACGGTGCCCACGAAGCAGCTGCCGAAGCCAGCCGCGCCACCGCGATGGCGAAGGCGATTCCCACGACCCGACTGAAATTCATCGACGACAGGGTGACCATCGTTCGTCGCAAACTCGAAGAGATCGGTCGCCAAACTACCTTTGTCGACAGCGCAGCTCAATTACTCCCGCGCATGCTCGGTGCCAACGGTCCGCGTTCGTACTTCATTGGCTTCCAAACCAATTCGGAAGCCCGCGGAACCGGAGGACTCGTTGGCGGCGGAGCCATAGCGCGCTTCGACGACGGGCGAATGGAGATTGACAATGCGGCCAGCCGGACCGCATTCACCGACACTCAGAACCCCATCGGTCTCGGGCCAGATTTCGAATCCCTGTACGGCGATTTCGACCCAACACAGTACTGGGTGAACTCAAATCTGAGTCCACACTTTCCATACGCAGGTGCCATTTGGCAACACCTTTGGCAGGAGCAGTCCGGTGAGCGGGTCGACGGCTCAATAGCCGTTGACCCGGTCGCTCTTAGCTACATTTTGCAGGTCATTGGGCCGGTCACACTTGGCAGCGGCGAGGTTGTATCGGCGGACAATGTCGTTGCACTGACCGAATCCGAGGAATACTTTCGATTCGGCGACGACGTCGTAGGACGGAAGGCATTCCTCAGCGAGATAGCCGGCGCCGTCGCGATCAAGGTTGGACGCTTGGAAGCCCCCGTCCCACCGCTTCTCAACGCGCTGGGACGGGGTGTAAGCGAGGGACGAATTGCCGTCTGGAGCGACCACAGTGACGAGCAAGTGATCATCATGAACACTCCCCTCGCACACGCAGTGCCATATTCCCCGGCGCCTTACGCGAACATCGTGATCAACAACTCCGGCGGAAATAAGCTTGACTATTACCTGGAGAGACAGCTGTCTTACAGCGGCGGTGACTGCGACGGAACAACCCGGGAAACAACCGCAAGCGTGCAGTTACTGAACACGGCCCCAAACGGCCTGCCCGACTCAATTATCGGCCCACAGTTTCTTGGCACCAGGGAACGGGGTACACATCGTGTGACGGTTGCGGTGATCGCGACGTGGGGTGCTGAATTGCGGTCGGCGGAGGTTAACGGCCAGGCAGTGAGAGGTCGAGCCGGGCGCGAAATGGGACACCCTGTTTTCGAGGTTGACGTTGAAGTTCCCCAAGGGAATCCGGTGAACGTAGCCTTCCACCTAGTCGAGCCCGTAATGAGCGGACCTCCCTCTCTTCCAGTTCAGCCTCTGGTCGCGAAAACAACATCAACTTTGGCGCTTCGAGAATGCTGATTTCGGGCCATAATTCGATCACCTGCCTGTTACCATGGCGGTACCTATGAACCGAGGAACGATGATGCGCAATAGGATTCGGGCAACGATACTCGGCGGCGGCATCAGCACAGCTGTGGCGCTTGGTGCCATTTCGGCGTCGATTGGGACTGCCTCAGCGGTTCCCTACCCACCGATTATCTTTAATGGTGGCAGCATTAGCTGGAATGTAAATGTCGGCCCAATTATCTTTGCGCCCGGCGGGGGTGGAGCACCGGGCGGTCACGCACCAGGGCAGCCGGGGGCCGCACCGGCTCCGGCCTACATCGCCCCGGGCAGCTACCCAATGCAGTCAAGGACTGGTCAAACATCAGACCAACCCAACGACTTCGTTGCCGGTTTCGGGTTAGCAGCAATGACCGTCGTTGCCGCTGGCTCTGGAATGTACCTTCGTGCCCGTGCGCGGCGCACGTAGAACGCAACATGCAGCCGCCATCTGCCTCGCCGTACTAATTGCGGTCGGTGGTTGCAGTAATTCCCCGAGCCGCAGAATTCCACCTGGCAACTCTGCCGCGATGGAGCGGCCACAGTCGGCTGCAGACTTCGTACCGGCCGATTTCGACCGAGCAATCGAGCCAGGCCAGTTGTACATTCCGGCGCTGAATGTGAACACTCGAATTCTCAGCTTGCCCACGACAATGGAGCCCGATCCGTTCTTGGGCGGGCAGGTCGTGTCGAGTTTCGGCGTCCCACCGGACCTCGCTCAGACTGCATGGTGGGCCGATGGGCCGGCGCTTGGTGGCCCTGGCATGGCGGTGATCACCGGACACTCGAGCGGCACTAGCGAACAGGCAGTGTTCAATCGACTGGTTGATCTAAAACCGGGCGACGTGATCCTCGCCGAGTCTCCTGACGGTGCGATTCGCATCCGGTACGCCGTAATCCAGGTCGTAAAGGGAATCTCAAAGTCTGACCCGTCGGCTCTTCAGACCACGCTATCCACTCATCCGGACAATGCGCGGCTAGCGCTGTTGACGTGCGATGGCCCTGTTGACGGCGACATCGGCGAGAGTCCCGACAACACCGTGGTGTTTGCGTCCAGATCCTGATCGGGGATATGAAGTGCCCCCTGTCAAGAGGCATCGCGAGACGCCGTCTCGGAGCGCGAGTAACGCCTCTGTGTTCAATAGCCGTTGCTGGCAACGCACGGTCACGCTGGTTTGCCGGATTGGATACCGCAAGGACCGCCGGCTGGAGCCGGTTTCGCTTTGCCCCTGAAATCGACGTGCGGCAAGCAGGTCCGGATCGTGTCCGTGCGGGGTCCGACCGGCGACCACAGCAGGTGGCCGCCGCCTCGAACAAGTCAGTAGGCGCCCTTCCCGTTGAGCACCACAAGAATGGTCTTCACGATTATCAAGAGGTCATTCCACATGGACCAGTTCTCGACATACATGATGTCGAGACGTCGCGCTTCCTCCCAGCTGAGATCCGAGCGCCCACTGACCTGCCACAACCCGGAGATGCCGGGATTGACGAGGAGACGCCGTGCAGTGTGACCGTCGTAGGTCGCCACCTCTGAGGCCAATGGTGGCCGCGGACCGATAATGCTCATGTCACGTGTCAGGACGTTGAAAAACTGCGGAAGCTCATCGAGGCTGTGTTTACGCAAGAATCTTCCGACAGGGGTAATGCGCGGGTCGGCGTGAATCTTGAAGAGCGGACCTGCAGCCTCGTTGAGCTGAGTGACCGACGCCAACTGTCGCTCGGCGTCGTTCACCATGGTCCGGAACTTGTACATGGTGAACGGCCGACCTTCAAAACCAATCCGCTCGGACCGGTAGATGATGGGTCCGCGACTCGTGACCTTGATCGCGACAGCCGCCGCGATGAGGACCGGCGCGGTGAGGAGAATCGCGATCGTGGCAAAAAGTATGTCGAAAACCGCTTTGCTGACTCTCTGGGATCGCCGATATGTCGGCCGCTCCACATGGATCAACGGCAATCCGCCGACTGGACGCATCACCAGTCTCTCGGTAGCGATATCTGCGATTCCGGGTGCAAGTACAAGGTCGATGCCATGTGGTTCGAGCGCCCATACGAGGCGTTGAAGTCCATCCTGGCCAATGCTATCCGTTGCGGAAACGGCAACGGTGTCTGCTCCGCACATCCGTGCGGCCTCGACGATTCCAAAGTCGGTGGACACCACAGGGATTGAATGTCCATCTGCGATGAGCGACGTCCCTCGGGCAATTTCGCGACCCGGAACACAGGCACCAACAATTCGTATGCCCTGACTGCTATCCCGACCGAATGTGCGAGCGAGGTCGATCGCGGCACGTTCGCTTCCGACCACCATCACGAACGTTTGCAGGAGACCCGCCCGCCGCCGAGCAACAATGACCTTGCGCCACAGCCACCGACTCAAAAGCAAGAACGCCAGGCCCAACGGTAGAACGATGGCGAGGAATCCGCGGGCGAGCGCTACCTGTAGACCGAGGGACAGAATTGCGATGAAACCGAAAAGATAGAGGGTCGCCGAGATGATCCGTCGATATTCTTCGATTCCGCCGCCGAGCACGCGTGGAGACCGCGTGGAGAAAACGGACAATGCCGCCATCCAGGCCACCGCTAACGTGACGGACACCCACCAATAACTGACCAAGTGGTCACCATCGACAACGGTGCTCGGGACGTCCCGGCCAAGCCGAATAAGATGTCCGACACCGACCGCCCCGCAGATCGCGGCGGCATCCGATAGGCGGATAAGAAGGACTAATGCCCATTCCCAGTCGCGACGCGACCCCTTCAGCCCGCTGACGGTACTCTCGAATACGTCGCTTTCCGCATCGATTTCCTCGTCGAACACATGCGCACGTTGTCCACCGGTAAACAACGTACCAACCTCCATGCCACTCGAAATTTGTGCCGAACAGAGAGCGTTGCTTCACGCGAATGGTACCGATGCTCAGATCTCTGGTCCCGAGTTTTCCCGAATCGGCATGGCAACCTCCACGCGGCCGAACGAAGATCGACGATCGCACCCTATCCTGACGACCGTTGAATTTATATGCATGGATTGCCGCTGTTTGAACAGGACAGCGGGTACCTTTGCGGTCGTGACATCTGGCTACGTCCCATCTGAAGCGACTCTCCGCTACTACCCCGAGGCGGTCGTCGGAGGATTCCCCCACACTGACGGCGAGATGGAGTTCTACTCGCGCGTCGGCGCATTGGTCGACTCGGAGAGCCGCGTCCTCGATCTTGGGGCCGGACGCGGACACTGGGCGGTCGAAGCGGCGCCCCGCGCCCGCCGAGATGTCCGGTTGTTGAAAGGACGCGTCCGAGAGGTAGTCGGTAGCGATGTGGACCCGGCCGTTCTCGATAATCCGACGCTCGACCGGGCGGTGATCACCGAGGTGGGCAGCAAGCTTCCATTCGACGACGGCTACTTCGATCTGGTTATCGCGGACTGGGTACTCGAGCATGTGGCTGACGTCGACGTGGATTCGTTCGTCGCCGAGGTACTGCGTGTTCTTGCGCCGGGCGGCTGGTTCGCCGCCCGCACGCCGAACAAATGGGGGCTGACGGGACTGGGCGCCCGCGCCGTGCCGAATCGCTGGCATGTGCGCATGCTCGCCAAGCTGCAACCAGGCCGCAAAGCCGAGGACGTGTTCCCCACGAGGTACGCGATGAACACCCGTCGCCAATTGCGCCGGCACTTTGCTGGACACTCAGTTTATGTATATGGCCACGACGCAGTCCCGACCTACTTCGAGCAGTATCCGGTTGCGTGGTACGCGGCATCTGCCTTCCGCCGGCTCACTCCTCGTTCGATGACAGCCACGCTCAACGTGTTCGTCCAGAAGGCGTCCGTCGGCACCCAGCTTTAGATGCCGACGTGGCTCCGATCAACTGAACGGTCCCGCGTCACGCGCCAGAGCGAAGTCGTGGTGGCAAGTGCACCTTAATCGACCTGGTTACTTTCATCGGTGGACGATGCCCGAAAGTTGAACCGCAGCCCATCTCACCGCGTCGTAGGCAAACGATGCCGCGGAGGTTCTGCTATCCAAATCCTGGTCTTCGACGCCCGCTCGTTGTCTTCTGGTCAACACGCTCACCGGTCAGGGGCACGACGCACGGAACCCAATCCCCGGGTCCCGTCCACGCTCGGCATCGACGGTCAAACGACCTACTTGGCGGACTTCAACCCAACCGAAGCCCGGGAACGGCCGATTGTCGCGTCGCTCGGCGATCGCCTGCGCTGGCAATGGCCGAGTTACCGTCAATCACGCAGCCACCCTCGGACCGACCAGCCCGAGGGTTCTCTTCGATAATTCTTGCGGCGAAGGCTCAAGCCGGGAGGTCGACGTCGTTCCCAGTACGCCGAGCGACGCCCGCGCGGAGAGTCTCCACAAGCGAACGATGGTGGGGCGCGACCGCAAGGACATCCCAGTACGCGACGGGTCCCGTTGACCCCAGTTTTGCAGCGCTCTCCACCAAGTCCGCAGACGTGACGTTGAAGGTGCCAACGAGATCACCGAAGTTCGAGTAGACCAGGGCCGTCTCATATCCAAGATTGCCGAGCTCTTCGAAAACGTCAACTGGCGTGCGCCCGCCGGCACGCTCTGTCAGAGTCGGATCGAACTCAAAAAATAGCGCGGGCCGATGTATCCTCAGAAAGTCGGCGGCACCGCGGATGATCCCAACGTCGTGGCCATCGGTGTCAATCTTGATGAGATCCGGCGCATTGAAGGAACCGTACGATTCGACAATCTCGGCGAGTCCTCGAACCGCGAGATTCCCCCCCGGCTGGGGCTCACCTGTAACGATGTGCGCCGTCCCAGCCAGCCGTGTGACCGCGCCGGACGCAAGGTCCGCATCTGATGAGGCGACGTAGCACTCGGCTGTCTCGATAGCGCCGATCACGCCGACGTTCTCCGCAAGATAGGGAAGGAAGTCGGGATCTCCTTCAATACACAGCACGCGTGCGTCCGAGCGTCCGCGAATGATGGCGGCTGAGTCCCCAATATTCGCACCGATATCAATGACCGAGATCTGGCGACCGAGCAATCCGTGAAGTGCTTCGGATACGTCGCCGAGATTTTGGGAGTACTGGGGAACGGCCGCGACGTATACCGGGAGGTTGTGGCTCAGCGGCGCAGCGATGTCAAATCCGCCGACACGGATCGTGACCGGTGAATCGGAGAACATCGTCCATGCCCGCCGGGCGCCATAGAGCAGGACCGTCTTGACCGCTGTTCGGTGGCCATGAGTGCTCAGTTCTCTACACAGTAAATTGAGGAGACGGGTCGCGGTCCGTGAGCGCTGCATGGACTTGGATTATTCACGGCCGCGCCGCATGGTTCGCGAGAATCACCGAACTGTGTGTTCCATTGACTGGCCAGATTCGCACCTGAAGTTAATCGAAAGGATCTACCCACACCAGTGAGCGCGCGTCGCACCACGGCCCATATGACTTCGCAATGGATCTGATGCGAATTGTCGAGTGTGACCGAACTCCGCCGACCCGGTGATGTGGCAAGGTACATACGTCGTGTACCCAGCTACTGGCCGAAAGAGGAAGTATGCGTGATCTAGCGAGTCTGGTGCCGCCGCGCGCGCGGAGTCTGGCGCGACGAGCGGTCAACAAGGCTGGGCTCGAAGTCAGCCGTTTTCCATTCTTCCCCCGGCTCGCTTCGATCCTTGAGCAGAACGACATCTCGACCGTCGTGGATGTCGGAGCGAACATCGGACAGTACGGTCGGTACCTGCGTTCAGCGGGGTACGGAGGACGAATTATCTCGGTCGAACCACTCTCCGACGCATTTGCGCAACTCAGTCGCGCCGCCCAGTCCGATCCGACCTGGGACGTCCTTCATGCAGCCGTATCGAGCGATGAGGGCGAAGTGACAATCAACCGCTCCGCCAATTCGGTGTCGTCGAGCATCCTCGCGCCGCTCGATGCACACCTAGACGCCGCGAGCGAATCGCGCATTGTCGGTAGAGAGACCGTACGGTCTGTGACCGTTGACGGGCTACTCCGAGACTTCGGCGTCAACGCACGGCAAACGATGCTAAAGATCGACGTCCAAGGATTTGAAGCTGACGTTCTCGACGGTGCCGAAGCGACGCTCTCGTCGGTTGGGGGCCTTCAGATCGAGCTTTCCGTCATTCCGCTGTACGACGGCAGCACAACCCTGCTCGACATGCTGTGCCGGCTTACCGAATCTGGCCTCGATCTCTGGATGCTCGAACCGGGATTCAGCGACGCGAAGTCGCTACGGATGCTGCAGTGCGACGGCGTGTTCTTGCGCGGCAAATAAGGCGGGGACGTCGCCTTCCACGGCGCGATACCTTCACAAGCGTTCTACGCCAGTCGACTCACGCCCGGGCGTCGGTTGTGAGAAGGTACCCATGTTGGGCCTTCGGCCGGACCCCAGGCGGGCGAGACTATTCGGCCGTGGGTCGTCTCCAATTCGGGCCCCCACAGCGGGCACACGACACGCGGACTTAGTCCTGGAACTTGGGGTCGGATACGGCGCACTCCCTCAGGGATTGTGCTCAAAACGGCGTAAGAGGAACGTAAGAGGAAGTTGGCCTTAATGGCTTCGCGGCACATCATCTCCGTTGCGAACCTCTTCCGCGGGCTGCTTCGAAACCACCTCCTTATTGTCTTTGCCGGCACATTCGGCGGCCAGATGGCCGTTGCCGTCACCGGACCGCTCATGGTTCGGATGCTCGGGGTCGACGCCCGAGGCGAATTGGCGGTGGCGTACGCGCTCATCCTCATCTCAAGTCAAATCGGAATGATCGGGCTTCCTTCTGCCATCACGGTCTTTATCGCGCGCGACCGCCTCAATGCGCGTGCCCTGCTCCGGAAGTTCGGCGGCGCCTACACCGCCATTGCATTCGCGTCAGCAGTCGCTCTCTCCCTCTTCGCCGCCACCGGGTGGCTAGTGGGAGACACGCTCCCCCATGGTGCGACTCTCCTACCTCTCCTGGCGCTAGGGGTAGTCGTCTTCATGTGGTGGCTCATGGTCTCGGCGGCCTTGCTCGGCGAGCATCGGTTTCGTCAATACGCTATTGCGCGCACAGTTTCCCCGCTGCTCATGCTCATCATCATCGCCGTCGGGTTCATCGCCCATGCGTCACCCACTCCGCTCGAGATCCTTGCAGTGTTTATTGGAACGACGCTCATGGGCTTGGTCTTGGCATACATGCTGCTGTCTCCGGCTCGGCGAGCTTCGACTTCCGATCTGTCGCCCGAAGCACAGGTGAGCGGCAGACAACTGCTCCACTTCGGCGCTCGCGCTACCGCTGACTCGGCAGGCCCCATTGACGGCTTCTCTATCGATCAGCTCCTGATAGCGGCTATCCTCACAAGCCACGCATTAGGCCTTTATGTCATCGGCTACGCGTTCGAGAGTCTTCCTGTCTTGTTGCTGATCACAGTCGCCAACGTCGCCGGTCCAAAGCTGGCCTCAATTGAAGAACCAGTTCATCGCCTGAATCAGGTACGAAAGTGGCTTCTACTGTCAATTGGACTGGGTGCCATTTCGTGTGTGGGAATGGACATCATCCTCAAGCCCGTACTGATCTTCGCATTCGGTCAGGACGCGGCTGATGCGCTGCCCATCGCCCGCGTTCTTGTCTACGGCGGATTCTTCCTTGGAATGCGCCGGGTGTTCTTTGTCATCGCGCGAGCGTACGGAAGACCGAGCATTGCAAACACGGCAGAGCTGATCGGCCTTGCAACGCTTCTCGTACTAGCCGTACCAATGACACAGCATTGGGGTGCGATCGGTACGGCATGGGCACTGTCTGCGGCCGGCCTCGTCGCGTGCTTGATTCAAGTAGCGCTACTGACACCAGTCATCGCGCGCTCAGCGCGCACTGCACCTGCTCCACAATTTGCTCCGCCAGCCACCGACGTCCCCGTTCATTGAGATGTTCGTCAGCCAGGTCGGGGTCGACGAAATAGTTTTCTGGGGCGGTGGTGCCGCTGAGAATGATGCTCGCGTCGCGGGATAAGCCTGCTTCATATGCCTTATTGAGGATGGCGAAGTTGTCGTGGATCAATTCCTTGATTGCGCCACCATAATGCCGCTCGCCCGTCTCGACCGAGATGGGCGTCTGATAGGTCACGACCGGGCAGTCCAACGCGCGTAAGGCAGCGCCAAATCGCTCGACTGCATCCAGTTCGCCGCCGGTGGCGAGACTTGAACACTGATGGTACGCAAAGATCAGCTTCGACCTTTCAGCGGGAGCTTCGGCGCTGAACACCGGATCTTTCAACCGCGAAACATAGTCACCGATTGTCAGATCGCCCGCAATTGTCGGGAACGGGATTCGGTAGAAAGCTTCGAACTCTTCGGCGCTTGGTTTTGCAACCTTCTGATGCACCCGGAGTAGAGACCCTCCGAGGTCGATATTGTCGATGAACGGCATCACTTGTCGATGGCCGTAAACTGGATGCTGCGTGATGCAGTTGAATCGGCCCCGTACCCAGAGTGGTGCGATAACCACCGGAGGCCGCGACGCGAGGGTCAAAATTCTTGCGAAGCGGCTCAGTAGGTCCGCGTGATAGCTGCCGCCGTGAATTGCCACAGAGCTCACAGTCGGCCCAAGTCCGTCGGCGACTATACGATGCAAAGGCCGCCGGTCCACATCCTCGCCGGCAATCCAACTCACCGTCGATTCGCCGAAGTACACGACATCCGGACCTTCGCCTTTTCGCATGGCCCGTATCAGCCTCCGGGCGTTGCGAATTCGCTGGTCATCAACCTTCTCGGCCACGCTGCGAACACGGCCTCGCAACTCGACCATTACGCCACTGCGAATCATTCATGACTCCACATGGTGGTGAGTACTGTCCGCAAGGTCCGCGGAACTCGGCTCGGAGGAATGTCCTCTCTGCAGCGCTACGAGCATTTCCCTGGTCCGCCGCGTCGTGTCACTCCACTCGAACTTGCTGGCATACGATCTCGCCGCGTCGAGATCCGTTTGCGTCGCGTCGAGCGCTTTGAGCACTGCCGCGGCAAGAGCTGTAGCGGAGAACTCAGCCATCAAGACGCCGTGGCCCCCCGAAACCTCCACGACAGCGGGATCGGGGCCGAATACAACCGGAATTCCAAGGCGCATCGCTTCCGGCACAGGTAGCCCGAAGCCCTCGAACTCCGATGGGAAAACGACCATCTGCGCGCCAGTCATCATCTGCTGGAACTCGGCATCCGGCAGGAAGCGACAAATCCGGACGGAATCAGTCAGACCGCGTTCCTCAATGTCAGCTTGCAGGGCCGGTCGTGCTTCGCCGCTCACCCCAACGATGACAAGTTCAGGAATTTTGACGGAACTGCTGCCTGGACGTTCGATCAGGTCCTGCCATGCTTCCAACAGCATGGAGACGTTCTTGTTCGAATGATGCCCGAAGGCCAGCGCGTATGGAGTTCCCGATTCCGTCGGCGGGGGCCAATTGTCGACGTGATCTGCTCCGAGGTAGACAACTCCCGACATCCGCGATCGGGTGTAAGGGTGAAGCTGGTTCAGGTCATCGAGCGAGCGCTGTGAGATCGAGATGAAAGCATCAGCCGCACGGTAGCCACGGCGATAAGACACGCGCCGTAGCAATCGCCGAGCCCGCCCGAAATGGTCTGGCCTAAGTTCGTGCCGGAGGTCGTAGATCACAACCGCGGTCGGCACGGACGGCTTTAGCAATGTTGTCGACGGGAGTAGTGCCACAAAAACGTCAGGTCGCAATTCGTTGCACAGTCGCCGCACCGCGGCCGATGTCGCAAGCGGACGCCAGAGAATGTCTGGACGCCCGACTGGAATGTCGTAGGTGGTGCATCCGCGCCATTCTTGTCCGCCGCCCGGCATGATCACATGAAGTTCATCGTCTGGATAGTCAAGCGGCCAGCGCTCGAGAAGGTTATTGATATACGTGGAAATGCCACCGTACTGTTTCCCGGCAGCGGCAAAGAGAACTCTCACGCGACTACCGCGTCCTTCTCATCGGATTCGACACTCACATCCGGTTGTTGGCCGGACGACAGATACTTGGATTCGGGCCCGCCCGGCCTCTCCTCGCTTGAATCGCCAGACTTCGAGAGAGTCGGCACGCACAGCAGCGCGCAACATATGAAGAACCAGAGATGCCGATCCCACAGAATGTTTTCGAACTGGGCCAGCGCCATGTAGCCGATCACCCCCGCGATCGGGGCGATTCTGGGCCATTGCAAAGTAGGTACGCCCCGAACCAAATGATAGAGACCGATGGTTGCGACCGTTCCGAGCGCCACAATCAAGCCGACGATCGCGAGTGGGCCCCCGATAGTTGCTGTTTGCAGGAAGAGGTTGTGCGCGCTTAGTCCAGACACGAAACCCGAACCGGTAAAGGGATAGTCGCCGATCTGAACAATTGCATCTCGCATCGCGTTCTCATGGTCAGCATTACTCAGGGTCAACGAAGTGCCAGCAACAGACCCGAAATTGAAGATGCGGTTGACGACATTTCCGGCCGGCAAGAACGGATGAACCGTCCACAGGAGCCCAAACAGCGCCGAGCACAATCCGACAAACCAGGCCAACCCTCGAGCTCGCCCTAAGAGCGCGAAATAAATCCCGATGATGCCGCATGCGATCGCAGCGGATCGCGCACCGGAGAGCACCACGGCCGTCAGGCACAGTGCGCCAATAATGGACGCAGCGCACCGGGAACGCCAGTCGGTGGCCGAAACGACCCATCCGACGGCCACCGCGAATCCGAAGACACCAGACAGAGCGAAGTGCAACCAGTGATAGCCCAGGCCAGAGGCGCGCTGATTGATCACATCAAAGCCGGTTTTGTAACCCGCCAAGGCAAACACCGCACTGACTGCGGCGCCTGCGGCATACATGCGAGTCAGCAGAATTGCTAGTTGCGGGTGCGGGTCGAGCATGATGAAGATGACGATCACCATTGGTGCGCCAATCAGAAACTTCAACGTCGGCGAAACGACGTCGCCCAAGCCAAAAAGCGAGTTCCCCACCCGGTTCGCATAGATATCCGGAAGTGTCTGTATCAATGGGTTGTTCCGGCCGACAGACGCGAGGGTTCCTAGCATCCCTCCTGCCAATACGAGGAACGTTCCAACCAGAGGAACAATTAGACGCGGACGCAGTGTGGCAACGCGGAGCGTGAACAACGCGAACAGCGCTGTACACGCTAAGGCAACGTCGCCATACGAGGCGTTGAGAACCGGCCGCAACCCGTTCATGGGCTGCACAAAGGCCACCAACCCCAGCGGCCACAGCATGGTCACGCTAAACCGTCGATGCACGGCGAATGCGACGCCAAACACCAGGAGACCTAGTACCAAGGCAATAGCCAGCAGCGGCGCATACGCCACAGCCATAACAGTGAGCGCGAGACAACCGACACCCAAGACTGCAAACCAGCGCAGTCGCATAGCGGCTGCAGGCGCGGTCTCGAACACGTGCGGAATCGCTCCTATGTCGGTCGATCGTAGGACGCTACAAGCGCCGCCGTAACACTAGTACCATCGAACCGTTTGTTTGCGTTGATACCCAAGTTGGTCGCGGCGCTTCGCTTTTTAAGGTGCCAGAAACCGCAGGCGCATCCAAGCGACTGGCGTTCGTGTCGAAGGATTACCCGACATAGACCCGTGACCCAACTGATCCAGTCGAACAAGATCGACGCAGGCACGGATCGTCGTAACGTGGATACTGGCGGCTTAGTTGTTGGACTCGTCATCGTCAGTCGGCTCGGATGACAGGCAATTCGTCACAAGACGACCCCTTGCCGGAACTAGCGCCACCATTGGACACCATCGGGTAGGGTTCGCCCGATCCGGCTTGGAGCAACCGTACTAAGACCTGGCGGCCTGGAAGGTCTCGATTCCGGCAATCGGAACCGACCGCCGCAAATATGGGAAGGACGACGGGATGGACGTAGTCAATTATTTAAGACGCATCATCGCGCAGTGGCGATTGATCGTGATTGTTACTGTGTTGACCGCGATTGGCGTCGGCGGGCTCACCTTGATGATGACCCCCCAATACTCGACCACCTCGACGTTCTTCATCTCGAGCAAGACAAGCGATCTCGATGTGTCCGCGGCGATGGCGTCGTCGATGTACACCCAGTCAAAAGTTCTGTCGTACACAGCGGTGGCAGCGTCCGACGCAATGGCGGATGCGGTGATCCAAGATCTGAAGCTCGATATGTCGCCTACCGAGCTACAAAGCGAGGTCAAACCGACCAACGTATTCGGAACGGTTCTGATCGACATCACGGTTACGGACCCGTCGCCGGATCGCGCACTCGCCATCTCGCAATCGATCGCACGGAACTACAACCCGGTCTTGTCGAAGATCGACGCGACAAACTCCGATCGAATGGCCGTTGTTGCATCGCTGTTGACTCCGGCCGCGTTGCCAACAGCACCAAGCAGTCCGCGGCTGATGCTTAACCTCATCGTCGCCATTCTGTCTGGCGCAATCCTGGGTGTGGCAATCGCTGCTCTTCGTGACGTTCTCGATAACCGGATCACGACCGAAGACGACCTCCGGGCCGTGACCAAATCACCAATCATGGGAAGCATCGCATTCGATCGGGATGCGGACGCGCAGCCAATCTCCATTCGAAGTCAACACAACGTGCGTGGCGAGAACTTCCGGCATCTGCGCGCGAACCTTCGATTCCTAAACACCGACTCCGACTGTCGTGTGATCGCGGTGACCAGCTCGGCGGCCGGCGAAGGCAAGACGTCCGTGGCATCGAATCTCGCGGTCGCTCTCGCCGAATCTGACTTCAGTGTCTGCCTTGTCGACGCTGACTTGCGGCGTCCGCAAGTCTCCCGGGTGTTCGGCATAGTCGGCGGGGCCGGCCTGACGAGCGTCCTAATTCGTCAGCTGGACTTGGACGTTGCCCTACAAGACGTGGGGCGAGGACTTCGCATCCTCAGTTCGGGTCCGATTCCGCCAAACCCAAGTGAAATCCTCGCCTCCCATCACTTTAGTGAAGTCGTCGCTACGTTGCGGGAACGCTTCGATTTTGTCGTTATCGACACAGCGCCCCTCGTTGCCGTTTCCGACGGCGCCGAAGTCGCCCGTATTGCCGATGGCACGCTGCTCGTGGTGAAGCACAAGTACACCACCGACTCGCACCTGCAAAAATCCGTAAGGGCATTGCAGTCAGTGGATGCGCGCCTCGTCGGAGCCGTGTTCAACTGTGTGCCGCTCCAGCGCCTCGACTACGAGTACTACGACATCAAGGCGTACACACGGGGCCCCGCAAAACGCACCGGTCACCGTCGCGCCGGCACCCAGGAAGCTGAGCCGTTCGAGATGGTAAACCACAATGCGGCCCACTTCGACGAGCCGGCGCAGCCGGCTCTTAGCGGCAAGAGCGGCGACTCCAACAGAAGAAGCTGAGCTTCCCCCCTCCTGGCAGCTGGCCGTCGAAGGTTTCCTTCGACGGCCAGCTCGTTCTTTCGAACCATTGCTGGCCCGACCGGCCAGCTTCGCGTGGGACCTCCTAGGGGGCGCCGCTCACTCGGAGCCGGCGGCTGTCATTCATTGGCTATGCGCCAGATTGCCTTTTTGGGCTCTGTCGGTCTCGGTGCCGAACAGTCCACGACTGGGCGGTGGCCGATTACTCAGGAGCCCATTCCGCGAGTATGGGCGGCCTTCCAGTCACGTTCGATCGCGGTCAGTCACCGTTCATGCCAGCAGTACGCGCCGTAGGCGGAACGGGCTCGGCCAGCCGGAACTATTTTCGGAAGACCCGGGGCGCCAAGGCCGCGAAGACGTTCTACCTGTGGCGAATCGCAGGCGATCAGTGGTTCGCGCTGGTGTCGTTGCGTCGGTACGCGGAGGAAACCAGGCGGCAACCCGTCGCTCCATCTCAGGCGATAGGCACCATACGAGAAAGCATCGCTAGGCCGGAAGCGCGGCTTCCCACCTAGCGATGCTGTTGTTGACTGTGTCTACCGGAAAGAAGGACGACTTACATGAAGCGAACTGCGAGTCGCATTACGCGCCGAACCTGCTCCTCCGGAGTTCAGTTCCGCCTCTGGCTCAAGAATTGAACGGAGAATCGTCTCAAAGGAGTCGGTCGACCGCTTCAGCGAAAACTCCGTCTCGGCGAGGGCGCGCGTGTTGTCCGCAAGCATGTTCCACTTTTCACGGTTGGCGACAACCGAATCGATCCAGTTGGCCGCTGCATCGAGGCTCGTCGCCCTGGGCGGCAACACCGCGCAGTCGGATCGGATGAGGAGGGCGGCAGCGCTGTTCTCCTTCGGCATAAGCCCGAGAATCGGACGTCCCGCGCACATGTAAGACATCGTCTTTGACGGGACGGAAAATGCGCCCGCGGATTCGTCAAGCAAAACGACGAGTACATCGCCGCTGCCTAGCACTTCGGACAACCGCTCGTACGGTTGGAATGGCATCAGCTGTGCTGGAACGTCGCGTTTCGCGGCCGCATCACGGATAACTGGGACCGCCGCCCCTTCGGAAACCACAACCAGACGCGCATCGTGTCCGAGATCCCGGACCCGCGCAGTCAGCTCGACAAGCAACTCGGGATTGTGCTTAAGCCCGAGAGTGCCCGAATACAGGATCGTGACAACGTCCCGAAGTCCGTGCTCGAGCGCCCAGTCGTTATCCCGCTTGACCGGCTTGATCTCTTCGAGCGGGGCCCAGTTCGGAACGACTGAGGTCTTGCCGATCGTCCCCCACTTCCGGTGGACGTCGAGAAAAGCGTCCGCAATGACGACGATATGTGCCGACGAGCGGGCACACATCCGCTCCAGGACACCCATGATGAATGCGACGACCAACCACGCGCGCCCGAGCTTTCGACCGGCAAAACTTCGAACTGCGACCCCCTGTACGTCCTGCATCCAATACAGCCAAGGCATCCGCACCAGCGAGAAGTAAATGGACACGGCGACCTGCATCGGGATCGGGACATTGGAGAGAACGACCGCGTCGGGTTTGAAGCGGCGGGTCTCGCGGATCAATTCCAGGCCGAATCCGACTTCTTCCCGCATTCTGCGAATGAAGGCCTGCTTGTGCAGCGGCGAACGCCCGAGTTCGCTGTACGTCAGTCGCCCGGACGAGTCATTCGAAAGGTCGCCTTTCCCGGAGACGTGCGATGCGCACGTCGAATGCCGGACCGTGTGCCCACGACCGGCAAGTGATCGACTCAGCTCGGCTTGAAAGGGATGACCCGAGTAGTCATGAACGAGGAGACGCATCACGCGTCGACGAACGAGTTGGCAACCTGGTCGTAAACCCACTTGTAGGTTCGCTCCAGGCCTGCGCGGAGACTTACCTGGGGCTCCCAACCGTACGTCTCTAGGAGCAGCGAATTGTCGCTGTTCCGTCCACGGACGCCCTGCGGAGCCGTCAAATCGTAGTTTCGCCGGCATTTGATGCCCGCGATGTCCTCGACTATGTCGACCAACTGGTTGATGGACACAAGTTCCGAGCTGCCCAGATTCACCGGGACGCCGCTGTCTCCCGCCATAATCATCTGGGAGCCCTTGAGGCAGTCATCGATGTACATGAAGCTGCGTGTCTGGTTTCCGTCACCCCAGATGTCGATTTCCCGACGGCCGGAATGAACGGCCATGGCAATCTTTCGACAAATTGCGGCCGGTGCCTTTTCACGACCGCCCGTCCAGGTACCGTCCGGCCCGTAGACATTGTGATAACGCGCAACTCGGGTGACCATTCCGAAGTCCTCGGCAAAATGCCGGCACATGCGCTCACTGAACAGCTTCTCCCATCCGTAGCCATCTTCTGGCATCGCCGGGTAGGCATCGGATTCACGGAGCGCCGTGACGTTGGGATCGGTCTGATGGCCCGCGGCGTAGACGCACGCGGACGATGAATAGAAATAGCGCTGGACGCCTGATTCTTGCGAGGCCTTGAGCATGTGCGTACTGGTCAAAACCGACAGCATGCAGGCGGCCTTATTGTTCTCGATGAAGCCCATGCCGCCCATGTCGGCCGCGAGCATGTAGACCTGCGACGCGCCCTTGACAGCGCGCATCGCCGCATCGAATAACGACAGGTCAGCGACGTAACTTTCCGCTTCGGGGTGGGCCTGATACCACGACGATTGTGGTTTCACGTCGACCGCACGGACGCTCAGTCCTTGGCCAAGCAAGTCCCCGACCAGGTGGCCCCCGATGAAGCCGCCCGCGCCGGCAACAACGACATCGACGTTCGACATAGTCTATGACCTTCCGTTGAAGCACTCGTCTTGATGTCATATGCGCACACTCCCACGACCCCGAAGTCGCTCTTGACAGTGCGACTGTATACAGGCTGACGGTCATTTGAGGCCGAGTTTGCAACACATTCATTCCGGATCGCCGATGCCAGTGTTATCTAGTGTGCTTTGACCGTTCTGACCCAAGGACTGGACGTGCCAGTCCCGCTGATCTACAGCAAACTCGGCGTCTCACTAACCGGCGCCGGTACTCACAACACGTCCTGGGTTGCGCCCTCTTCGGTGTGTATCGAAACGTCCCGAATCCGCCTTTGCGTACACGCCATTCGCGGTAAACCGCGCGATGACCGAGGTTGCCGGTACAGTTGCCATCGCACACTAGGGGTTTAACTCAGGCGCGAGCGAAATGGATGTGACTTCCTCATGAGGGAATTGGCAAAGAAGTTCGCAAATAAGGTATTTCTGGCAGGCGATACGGTGGGCGTCCACCTACTTCCAGCGCATTACTACTCTTCCGTTGCCAGTCGGCGCGAGCTCAAAGCAACCGAAGATGGCTGGCGGCGTCCGCTGACGCCGATGCCCTTCGAGTGGGACCTCGACCGGCAAGCCGAATGGGTCACGACTTCCGTCGGAACCTACCCGGCAGAGCTGCCCCTGCCCGACCTACTCGAGGCAAGCGAATCGGTCGGCGGTTTCCGATACGGCCCGATCGAGGCGCAGTTCCTGTACAGCTACATCCGCACGCACGCGCCGGGTCGAATCGTCGAGATCGGTAGCGGAAGCTCGACGCTCGTCATGGCCTTGGCAGTCGGCCGCAACGTTGAGGAAGGCCGACCCGCTACCGAGATTCTGGCGTGTGATCCATTCACCGCCGACCGGGTGCGGCATCTTCCCCACGTCAGCGCTAGCAGCATCGGCGGGAACGAGCTCGACCGCGAGGTTCTGGAGCTCGGTGCAGGCGATGTCCTCTTCATCGATTCAACGCACACTGTCCGGACCGGCTCCGAGTTGGCCCACCTTTATCTGGAATTGATCCCGCAGTTGCAGCCGGGAGTCGTGGTGCACATCCACGACATCTACCTGCCGTTCCTCTTTGGCCCAGAGATCTACGAGTCGATGTTCGACTGGCAGGAAACGACGTTGGTCGCCGCATTGCTGGCCGGAAACGCGCGACTGAAGGTCCTAGCGTCGCTGTCGGGCGTTTTCCATGACCGCGGCGATGCGCTCGCCGCGGCATTCCCTGAGTACCAGCCCCGCGGAATGGAACGCGGAATCGCGCAAGGTTCCGGGCACTACCCATCGTCCTTGTGGCTGGTCACCCGCTGACTGCCAGCGCTAATAAACGTCATTGGTCGGCACACCCTCGCGGGGGCCGACCAATGACGTTTATAGGCCTCAATAACGCGCTCGGGCGCTACACAACTTCCCGCCGGAGCCAGGTGACCTCGGCGCCGAACTCGCCGCCACGGCGATAAGGCTCGAGTGCCTCATCCCACGCGGTGCCAAGGGCGTTGTGGATCTCGTCCACAAGGAACTCCGTGCCGCTCGCCATCATGGCGTGCAGTCGGTTTTCGCTCACCACGATGTCGCCGTTCGCGCTCATCTGTCCACGCCACAGCCCAAGTCCGGGTACATGACTGAACCGCTCACCGTCGACACCATCGCTGGGATCTTCGGTGACCTCATAGCGCAGCATCGACCATGACCGAAGTGCATGGGCAATTTTGGCACCCGTACCAACTGGGCCTACCCAGTTGGTCGTGGTGCGCAAAAGTCCGTCGGAGGCGGGCTGGGCGGTCCACTTGAGATTCGCCCGCGCCTCCAACGCCGAGGTCAGTGCCCACTCGACATGCGGGCACAGCGCAGCCGGTGACGAATGGATGTACACAACACCGGTCGTCAACTCTGCGAACTGGTTTGAAGCACGCACAACCCACCTCCGAAACTCGACGAGAATCGTCTTCCCCAAGCGGCTCTCGGCGGGTTACAGAACAGGCTGTCCGCAGTTACTAGTGTGCCTGCTGTGGCCTATGTTGCGCTAGTTCTTGGTTGAGGTGTGTCGCCCATCACGTGCCTTCCGTCGCTCCCAGCGAGCGCAGGTACCGAACAACCGAGTCGTTGAACTCCGCCCACAGCGGCTTCGCCCACTCGTTGAAGGGCCGATCAGTCAACACCACGCAGCCAGTCCGCAACGGCGGATCGACCCACAAGAATGTACCCGCCTGCCCGAAGTGCCCGAAGGCGGCTGGCGAGGATTCGTGGCCGAGCCAATGCGGCTCCTTGTGGTCATGCAGTTCGAATCCCAGACCCCAATCACAGGGACGTTGTGGACCATACCCCGGAATCACGCCGTTGAGGCCCGGGTACTGCACCGACACCGCGTCTTGGTACAGCTGTGGCGAAATGAGTCTGGGCTGCAGTAGTTCGCCGAGGAAATACGTGAGGTCGGCAACCGTGGATCGGGCACCGTGTCCCGCCGAACCGACCAACATCGTGCGAGTCATCCCGAGCGGCTCGAAGACCGCCTCCCGGAGATAGTCCGGGAACGGGATGTCCGTCTCGCTCGCGATGAAATCCGCGAGCACTTCGTATCCGGTGCTCGAATAGATGCGCCGTTCCCCCGGCTTGCGGCGGATCGCATCCATTCGGAACGACAGTCCGGACGCATGCGCAAGCAAGTGCCGGACGGTCGACCCCGGTGGGCCGGCGAGCTGATCGAGCTCGATCGCGCCCTCTTCGACCGCGACGAGCGCCCCATATGCGACGAGGAGTTTTGTCACTGACGCGAGCATGAAGACGCGCTCGGAGTCGCCGCGCGTCTCGGTCCCGTCCATTGTGACAAGCGCGCCGGCGACATTGTCGACCGGCCAGGTCGTCAGCTGGTCGAGGACTGCCACGTCAGTACTGTACTTCGTCGCGCAACGCGCGGTGAGGGTGCAGTTGAATCTGCAATGGGCTGAGAATTCGATGACATTCCCTTGGGGAATTCAGTCAATTCCCGAATTGCCATGCCGATTCGGGACATTCATCTGTTTGGAGGGAAATCGTGATCGCATCGACGACCTGGTGATCGTTTTCGCCGTCGGCAGCCGATAGCATCCACGCATGCATCGGACAGTGGAGACCGCCTCGCGTCTTGTGCATCGTGGTGCGCAGGTCGTGGCGATGGTCCTGTCGGTGGTCATTCTTGCCACGACAGGCTACGGCTGGGCGAGCTTGAACCACCTCGCCAATGGCGTCTCCTTCATTGACATCGGCTCCGGAGACAACACTCCCGACGTCGACGGTGAAGACCAGAACATCTTGCTGCTCGGCGACGACCACCGACCCGAGGGCATGAGCCAACAGGAAATCGACGAACTTCACGCCGGCACCCACGCCGATACGGCAGACCTCAACACCGACACGATGATGCTGCTACACGTGCCCGCAAACGGTGCCCGCGCGACCGTCATCTCGTTCCACCGCGACTCCTGGGTGACGATCCCGGGCGGCTACGGCAAGCGCAAACTCAACGCCGCGTTCTCACTCGGCAATGAAGCGGGCGGCGAAGCCGGCGGTATCCGCCTGCTGGTGCGCACCATCCAGGGAATGACGGGACTCAAAATCGACCACTTCGTCCGAGTCTCGCTACTTGGCTTCTACACCATTGCCCAAGAGCTCGGCCCGATCAAGGTGTGTCTCAACGAGGCAACCTACGACGAATTCTCCGGCGCCGACTTCGCGGCCGGCGAGCAATACCTCAAC
>JAJFUQ010000252.1 GCA_021372355.1 Nocardiaceae bacterium
GCTCGACATAGGTGATGTTGAGAGCCGCCATTGCGTCGTAGATCGCCTCCACGATGCGATGAGCGCGATCGGGACCACGCTGATAGCCATCGAGCGAGGGGTTACCCGTCCGGCGCCCCAGCAGGTCCGATGCGGATTTGAGCAGGCCCGCAATCGAACTGGCGTTGGGTCGGACAAAGGCGGCGAGCGATTCCGGGATTCCGCGGGCCCACCACTCGTCTGCGGTCAGAAGCCGAATGTCGTCCTTCGCGGTGTACGCACCGGATGCCGTCTTCACCGTCAGCGTCAGCTCCGTGGTGACGGCTTCGTCGAGCGCGGCGAACACGTTCGGATCGATCCGCCAGCGCAGCTGTGCGGACGGAATTTCGATGGTGGCGCGCGGCTCGACAGTGCCGATCTCGATCGTCAGAGGTGCCGCCACCCGCTCAGAACTGACCATGGTGGGTGACTCGATGGTCAGTTCGAGCGACTCGACGAGTACGCGTTGCGATCCGGGGTTCACGACCGTCACGCCGGTGACGGGCGACACCGAGTTGTGCGCAAGAGCGAGGTTGACCGCCTCGCGGTAGAGCACGGTCACCTCCACGCCGTCCACGCGAACAGCGAGAGCTCGAATCCCACGGGGCAGATCGAGGTCGAGGCGAACTGGCTTGGCGGCCTTGGATGACGGCACTGTCGCAACCTCAGGCTCACGCTCGATCAGCTCCCGCATGCGATTCGCCGCATCGTCGAGTTCGAGTGACTCCGCCAGCAGGATCATGGTGTCGATCGCCCGGTCGACCTCGCGCTTCCCGCGGCTCATCGTGTGCGCTGCGGTGTTCGCCGCGGTCAGGATTTCCTTGGTATAGGTCCGTTGCAGTGAGTTGAGATCGGTGAAGACACGGTTCTCGAAGAACAGGATCTGCAGCAGCAAGCGCGGATCCTCGAGATCCGCGGTGTAGCGGTGCCCACGACGGGCCGCTTCCTTCGCCTCGTACAGCGGCAGCCACGGCTGCCCGGCCGGCGCGGCCGCGGTCATCCTCCCGTCGACGATCGGCTTCAGCGCAGCGCCGAGTAGATCGAGCGCCCGAACTTGGCGCTCCTTATCTGTCAGCACCACCATGCTCCTTCCAACCCGCGACGCCCATTGTGGACCAGACCACCGACAAGTTCGGATCGTTCCATCTGCAGGCGGGCAGCGCGACTACTTCCACCGCAGAGTCAACCCTGCGCAGGTCCGTGAAGTCATCGAGGGTGACGAGGCAGCATAGGTGGCGTGATCCCCCAGTTGTTCGTGTACGGCACGCTCATGCCGGGCGCGATCAACTGGGGCGTCCTGGCGCGGTGGTCGGCAGGTACTCCCACGCCGGACTCGATCGAGGGACAGCTGTTCGACACCCACCTCGGGTACCCGGCGGCGATCCTCGGCGCGGCCGGGTCAATCCCGGGATTCGTTGTGCCGCTTGATCCTGCGCGGCTCGACCGGGCCCTCGGCGCACTCGACGACTTCGAGGATGTCAGTACCGGGTTGTACAAACGAGTCGAACTGGTCACCGCACGCCACGTTCAGGCCTGGGCCTATCACTGGCTCGGCTCGGTCGACGGAATGAGGAGAATCCCTACCTGGCGCGCGTAGCTCTGGATAATTGCTTGCAGGACGGACATTTTCGTCGCCAATGAGAGGACAGCTCGATGAGCACTAACCCTGCCCCGACGAAGTTCCAGTTCATCTCCTATGCCGAGTTCGGCCAGAAGTTCTTCGAGCACGCGGTCAGCGCCGAACGTATCCAGGCGCAGTTCTCGGAGATGGCCGGCGAGGAGTCCACCATCGGCCCGATGCCGGCCGACCCGATGGGAATGGTAAAGGTCATGGCGACGACCCGAACCGGCGAACCGACGATTCGCCGCGCGCGCGGCGACAACATCACCTTCTCGATCGTGATCCCGATCGACCTGGACCTGACGATCGACGTCGCGCCGCAACGGGTCAAGCTGACCCTCGGCGGCCTCCTTCCCGACCTCAACATTCTGGGCGGCAAGATCGACGCGAGCCAGAAGCTCAAGTACAAGGGCAAGGTCAGCGTCAATCTCACTCTCACCGCGCGCGCGGCCAACCCTCTTCTCGTCGTCATCGACATCGAGCGGCCGTCCGCAAAGTCGGTCAAGGTCAACCTCGAGGCCGACGGCATCTTGGCCACGCTGCTCCAAACCAGCGGAGTTCTCGAGGGTGAGATCAAGAAGGCCGTCGCCAAGGAAGTTCGACGCGAGCTCGACAACCCGAAGCTGCAAGCCGGACTGGTCATCGACGTGGGCGCACAGATGGACGAGATGGCTTAGGCCGCTGAACCCATGCGGGCGCGATTTCTGTGCGCGATTGCACTGCTGATTGCCGCCCTGACGAGCGGATGCAGTCAGCACAACAAGCCTGCGCATCCAGTTCCCACGAATAACCCGGCCCTGTCCTGGAACTTCGACGAGCTTGCGAAGCGCCCTGCGGTCTCTTCGGAACCCGCCTCTCTTGCGGCGGCCGTCAATAGCCCCGCGGTGTGGCAACACCTCGAGCAGTTCCAGCGGATCGCCGATGCGAGCGACGGAAATCGCGCAGCGGGGACCGCCGGCTACGACCGTTCCGTCGACTACGTCCAGGGCATGCTCAAGGCTCGTGGCTTCGATGTGGAGGTTCAGGAGTTCGAATACGACTTCATCCACGTCAAGTCCGCGACCATGACCGTAGGCGGGCGCACGATCCAGCCGCAGATTCTCCAAGGATCGATGGGCACGTCAGCATCTGGCATCACGGCGCGGCTGCAACCTCTCTCCCCCGGTCTCAAAGGGTGTTCCGAGGACGAATACGCGGGCATCGACGTGCGCGGCACCATCGTCCTCGTCGACCGGGGTGATTGTCCGTTCCGGCAGAAGGAGGCGGTCGCCCACGACGTGGGCGCGCTTGCCGTGCTCGTTGCGAACAGCAAGGACGTGAACGACGCTGCGAGAGGCCAAGAAGAGCCGCACTTCCTCCCCATCGTCATGCTTGCGAAACGGGATGCGGAGACTCTCCGCGCAAGTCCCGGCGAAGTGACCCTCATCGTCGACGCGCCGCGGCAAGTCATCAAGACGCGCAACGTCTTCACCCAAACGACGACGGGCGATCCGCACGAAGTCGTCGTGCTGGGCGGACACCTCGACAGCGTCCGCGAGGGCCCGGGAATCAACGACAACGGGTCCGGATCGGCCACGGTTTTGGAGACGGCGCTGGCCCTCGGCCCACACCCGGATCTCAAGAACGCTGTGCGATTCATGTTCTTCGGAGCCGAGGAAGACGGGCTCATCGGGTCAGAGAAGTACGTCAAGTCGCTGAGTCGCAACGCACAGTTGGACATCGCGCTGATGCTGAACGCTGACATGATCGCCTCACCCAACCCGGGCTACTTCGTATACAACGACGCCACGGAAGGCAGTGACACCGCTCCCGCCGGTTCGGAGTCGATCCGCGCCGCCTTCACCGACCGCCTTCGGGGACAAGGGATCACCGTCGCCGGGTTCCCCTTCAACAGCCGCTCCGATTACGGGCCGTTCCTCGACGCCGGAATTCCGGTTGGCGGGCTCGCCACCGGCGACAATGCTCTGAAGACCGGTGAGGAGGCGCAGGCCTGGGGCTGGGGCGGAACGCCGGACACCGCGTTCGATCCGAACTACCACCAGCCTGGCGACACCCTGGACAACATCGACAAGGACGCCCTCGGCCGCAATGCCGGAGCCTTCGCGTACCTCGTCGGGCTGTTTGGGCACACCCTCGACGGTGAGTACGCAGTTCCAAAGCGCACCGAGCGAGCACCGGCATAGGTTTGGGGCATGACATCCGTGCTCATCACCGGTTGCTCAACCGGTATCGGTGCCGCGACTGCTGCAGATCTGGTCGCACATGGTCACACCGTTTACGCGACCGCGCGTCGGCCGGAAACGCTGAAGGCACTCGCCCAGCAAGGCTGCCGAACGCTCGCGCTGGATGTGAATAGCGAAGAGTCGATGGCAGCGGCAGTGGCCGCTGTCGAGGATGCCGAAGGGTCGGTCGGCGTCCTCGTCAACAACGCCGGTTACTCGCAATCGGGGGCGGTCGAGTCGATTCCGCTCGACAACATCCGGAAACAGTTCGAAACGAACGTTTTCGGCCTCATCCGCATGTGCCAGCTCGTGCTTCCCGGAATGCGGCGCGCCGGCTCCGGTCGGATCATCAACATCGGGTCGATGGGCGGAAAACTCACGTTCCCCGGTGGCGGCATCTACCACGCGACGAAGTACGCCGTCGAAGCCATCTCGGACGCCATGCGCTTCGAGGTCCAAGGCTTCGGCATTCAGGTCGTGCTCATCGAGCCGGGCCTCATCACCACCGAATTCGCACATGCCGCGGTCGCTTCGACGGACAACCTGAACGACGGGCCGTATGCCGAGTTCAACTCGCGCGTCGGAGAAGTGACCGCCGGCATCTACAACAGCCCGATGGCCAAACTCGTTGGCGGCGGACCCGAATCGGTCGCGAAGGTCATCCGGAAGGCGATCGACGCGAAGCGACCGAAGGCGCGGTATACGGTCACTCCGTCGGCATCGCTGTCGATCCTGCAACGCCAACTGACGCCCGACAAGGCGTGGGACTACATGATGCGCACTCAATTCCCGGTTCCCAAGGACAACTAGCGGAGGTCCACGTGGCAGGTCAGTTCGAAGGTTCGGCATTCGTTTCAAAGCCCATCGAGGAGGTCTTCGCCTACCTCGCCGCCGGGGTCAACGATCCCAAGTTCAGTCCGCGCGTGCTGAAGATCGAGAAGGCGACCGATGGCCCCGTCGGCGTCGGCACGGTGTTCGTCAGCACCGTGAAAGACGCGGGGATGACCACGAGTCGGGAAATCGAGATCACCGAGTTCGACCCGCCGCGCTCGTTCCGGTGGACCGAGATTTCGAAGAACATCGTGACGTCGAAACGCGGCGGCTACGACCTCGAGCCGGCGGCCGGCGGAACTAACGTGACGATCTTCAACGAACTCGAAGGCCATGGTCTCGGCAAGCTCATCGCTCCGCTGGCTTTGAAGGCCGCCCGCAAGGAAGCCCCCGCCCTCGCGCAGCGAATCAAGGTTGCCATCGAAGCGAGCTAGCCAGCCACGGCATCCGCAGATATGTTGTGGCGGTGGATCGGATGCCGACGGATCGCCCGATTCGAGGCGAATTAATCGCGGCGACTTCCGTTTTCGCGTATGGCACGGTGGTTCACCTGGTCCACGCCGCACAAATGGCGATGGGGAACGATCCCTATCGAGGACTGCCTGCGTGGATAACAGCCTTCTTCTGGACACTGCTGGCGCTGGATCCCGCGGTCGTCGTCCTGCTGATCCTCCGGCCGAACGTCGGGTGGATTGTCGGCTGTCTGGTGCTGTGGCTCGACGCGATCACCAATGCGGTCGTGAACTACCCGCCGCAGGATCCCAGTCCTGGCCTGACAGCTGGTCGGGTTGGCCAGGCGATAGTCACACTGCTCGCTGTCGCCATGGTTATTGCGGCTCCGCGGGTCGTGCGCGCACGGCGGTAGTTTGCTCGCGATCAACTTGTCGTACCTCGAATGTATGTTCGAGTGGTGAGTTCGTTAACGCTTCTGATCAGGTCCGATATCGATGTGTCGTCGATGTCCAAGGGCGAATTGGTCGACCTCATCACCACCCACGAAACCGCGAAATCCGCAGCCGCGGCGGTGCAGGCCCGTGCCGCGGTCGAGTTGCTGCGCCTCGAGCGGGCGGAGCATCCCGAGCGCGGAGTTGCTTTGGTCGAACGCAGTGTCGGCACCCAGGTCGCGCTCGCGCGGAAAGACTCGCCACTGCGCGGGCGCCGGCACCTGTCCCTCGCAAAAGCGTTGTGTACCGATCTGCCGTACACCATGGACGCCTTAGAGCGCGGCGAACTCTCCGAGTACCGCGCGCACGTGATCACCCGTGAAACCAACCACCTCACCAGTGATGAGCGCCGCACGGTCGACCACGAACTCTCCGGTGGTCTCAGCGGTGCCGGTGACCGCAAAGTGGCCGACCTCGCCCGCGCGGCCGCGCACCGGGCTGATCCGGAGGCTGCCGAGCGCCGCGCACATAAGGCCCGCAGCAATCGTTGGGTCGGTGCGTGGGCCAAACCTGACGCGATGATGATGGTCAAGGCACTCTTGCCGTTTGAACAGGGCCTCGCGGTGCATCGTGCGCTGCGCACGTGTGCCGAGCAGGCGCGCCGCGACGGGGACAAGCGTCCGATCGGTCAGGTGATGGCGGACGAGTTCGTGCAGCGGTTGCTCGGTAAACCGGTCGATCACGCGGTCGATGTCGAGATTCAGCTGGTGATGAACGAACGCACACTCCTACGCGGCGACCA
>JAJFUQ010000260.1 GCA_021372355.1 Nocardiaceae bacterium
TCTCGAAGAGCGTAGGGTTTGCGGTCGCGGACATGAGCACGTATTCGTTGAGCAAGGCGATGTCCTATGCTCTGACGGATAATCTCACCAACGGTCTGGCCAAGGTCATTACCTATGCGGTAGTCGAAGAGGCCCCCGAACCGGGGCAGGTCGATGGGTTCAGGATGCGCAACGCGGTGGGGCGCAATATCGTCATGCGTGGCGGCAAGGGTGATCTACCACCCGAGCCTCCGATTCACTATCCGCCCGGCCAAATCCCGCTTGAGCCGCAATAATCAGGACGCCGACTTCATCCGCTTGTAGCTGCGATCGTAGAAATCGAGCTTCTGGGTGTCGAAGTTGGCGTTCGCCGCCTTCATCTTGCCCCCGATCAGGAACAGTTCGGTCGCCTTGTGGCGATCCATGAAGGTGCTGGCCTTGTCATCGACTTTCGGACCCCAACCCAGCCGCAAAAGGAAGTTGAGGATGCCGTCCGGGTCGTAGCCGTTCTCGCGGTAATCGAGCACCGACGACGCCCCGTCACGCTTCGACATCTTCTTCTTGTCCTTGAAAATCAGCCCGACATGGGAGAACTTCGGCTGCTCCTTCTCCACGCCGAGCGCATGCGCGATCGCGGACCAGATCGCCACCTGCTTGGCGGTGTTGGCGATATGATCGGTGCCCCGGATGATGAAGTTCACGTCGGACTCGTAGTCATCGACGATCGACGCGAACTGATAGGTGGCCTGCCCGAACTTGTCGCCGCCTCGGATCAGGCAAAGCTTCTCGTGAATGGTCTCGATCGAGCGGTGTGAGATCGGCACCGCGCCGACGACATCATCCACCCAATGCCTCGGCATGTACTCCTGCCAGCGCAGCATCACCGCACCATTCTCGGCATGGAAGGCCGCGCCGCTGGTCAGGAGGAGGTCCGCATACTTCGCGTAGACCTCGGCCCGCTCGCTCTGGCGCAGGAAACCGTCATGATTGAGCCCGAGCCATTCCAGGCCGTCGAAGATCGGCTGCTCGGCCTCGGCCTGATTGCGCTCGGCGTCCGTATCGTCCATGCGCAGCAGGAACTTACCGCCACTGGCGCGCGCCGCGAGCCAGTTGAAGTAGGCGGTGCGGGCCGTACCGATATGCATCATGCCGGTCGGGCTCGGGGCGATTCGGGTGACGTAGCTCATGCGGCGACTTTCTCGCGCTTGGGGAAACGGGCTTTGAGGACTTCGATAGCCGGTCTCGGACCGGGCGGCATAGTTAGCCGCCACGCGAACAGCCGGGTCTTCCCGAGACGGCGATCGGCTGCGCGCAAGATGTCACCCAGGCCGTAGTGATCCTCGTCGAACTTTCTCGTCAGCAGTTCGCCGATTGGGCACGACAGGTACTGATCGAGCACCTCCGATGTCTTCGTCGGGAACGACCACGGGTGATGCTTCAACGCGTTCGGATGGTCAGGGTTGTTCTGCTCCAGAAACTGACCGGGGAAATCCCACAGGACCTGACCGTTCAACAGCAGCCAGTGCCGCTCCAAATCGTAATGGCTGTGATTCGTGTAGTGACGGAACGAGTTGCAGTGGATGACCAGATCGAGTTCCGGTGCCCAGAGCGCTTCGACCTTTTTCTTAAGCTTGG
>JAJFUQ010000263.1 GCA_021372355.1 Nocardiaceae bacterium
ATACTGCACCGGCAACGGCGACCACGCCGGCGCCTCACCCATCGCCCGCGCCGAATACGCCACCATCACATCACGCGCCAACGGCACCATCGACACACCGTCAGCCGCAATATGCTGCGCAACCAACGCGAGAACATACTCGTCGTCAGCTTCGTTGTCGACGCTGCGAAGCGCTCTGCCGCCGACGTGGAAGAGTCCCACGCGTAACGGGACCTCGGTGGTGACGTCGAAGACTTGGCTACTGAAATCCACTACCGCAGGGATCAGCCCGGCCTCGTCGACGTGCTTGACATCGAGGGTGACCTGGGTCTGACTCGCGGGCAACACGACCTGCACGGGACCGTTTTCAGATTCCGGATAGATCGTGCGCAGCACTTCATGCCGTGCGACGACGTCAAGAATCGCGCGTCGCATCGCTTGGATGTCGAGCCTGCCGCGCAGGCGGATTGCGGCTGGCATGTTGTACGCCGCAGACTCCCGATCGAACCGGTTCAAGAACCACATGCGCTGCTGGGCCAGCGACAGCGGGACTATCAACGGGCGAGGACGCGCCACAAGTGCCTTGCGACCTCCCTGGCCGACCAGCGACTCCAGACGCGCCGCCAGACCAGACACAGCGGGTGCCTCGAAGAGCAACCGCACGGGGACGCGCGCATCGAACGCAGAGCCGAGGCGGGCCACGACTCCAGTTGCAAGCAGCGAATTGCCACCAAGCGCGAAAAAGTCGTCATCGGCACCAACGCGCTCGGCACCCAAAACCTCGGCGAAGATACCAGCCACGATCTCTTCGATCACCGTCGATGGTGCTCGGTACGCGGCTGAAGTGAACTCCGGTTCGGGTAGTGCCTTTCGGTCGAGCTTGCCCGACGCATTCAACGGAAACGCGTCCAACACAATGACTGACGTAGGGATCATGTATGACGGAAGCCGGCGAATGAGTGCCTGCGTGACGAGCGCGGGCTGGGCACTCGCTCCGACGATGTAGGCCGCCAATTGCTGGCCGGTCGGTGTCTCAGCGACGAGTACGACGGCTTGCGTGACCTCAGGTAGAGCGAGAAGTTCTGACTCGATTTCGCCGAGTTCGATTCGCTGACCACGGAACTTGACCTGGAAGTCGAGCCGCCCGTAGTACTCGAGCGCGCCGTGAGCATTCCAGCGCACCAAGTCACCGGTGCGGTACATACGAGATCCGGGCGGACCGTAGGGATTGGCCACGAACCGATCTGACGATAGGTCCGGTCGACCCACATATCCGCGGGCGAGCTGAGCGCCCGCCAGATACAGCTCACCCGGCAGCCCGATGGGCGCGGGGCGCAGATGAGTGTCCAGAACGTAAACTTGGACATTCCATTCGGGAAGACCGATCGGCACCGTGCTCTTGTCCGCGGCCGACGACTGCCAATAAGTCACCGAGACCGCGGCTTCCGTCGGTCCGTACAAGTTGTGCAGTCCAGCCGCGCTGATCGCCCGGAAGGCCGCACACGTCTCCGGCGGCAGCGCCTCGCCGATGACGAAGACCTCACGCAGTGACGCCACGTCTTCAGCTGTGACCTGGTTGGCGAAAACCGTGAGCATTGACGGCACGAAGTCAGTGATTGTGACACCTTCGCGCGCGATCACCGCGGCGACATACCCCGGGTCACGGTGCCCGTCATGAGTCGCGACGACGAGCTTTCCACCAGACAGCACGGGCATGAACCAGCCCCACAATGACACGTCGAAGGTGGTCGCTGTCTTCTGCAGGTACACATCGGATTCGTCGAGCCGGTACTCAGCAAGCATCCACCGGATTTGGTTGATAATCGCGCGGTGTTCGACCGCAACACCCTTGGGCCGCCCAGTGGAACCGGAGGTGTAAATGACGTACGCCGTGTTGTCGGGCTGTGGTGCCCGGAGTTCGGCGCGCTGCCCTTCGCCGGCCGCTTCAAAGGTATCGACCTCGATGACGACTGAATCCTCCGGAAGGACAAGCTCGTCACGGCGTGTGGTCAGCACACAGACCGGTTGGGAACTTTCGAGGATGTATCCGATGCGCTCGCTGGGGTGGTCGGGATCGATCGGAACGTAGGCACCACCAGCGCGGAGGATCGCATAAATAGCCACGACCAGCTCGATGGAACGGCGAATGCCCACCGCAACGAACGACTCTGGTCCGACACCCATGGCCGCAAGGTGACGGGCCAATCGCTCAACCCGCTCCCCCAGTTCCGCGTAGGTGAGGTCCTCTCCCTCGTAACTCACCGCGATTCGATGCGCATGCCGGGAGAAAGACTCCGCCAACGCCTCGGCCAGCGTTTCGTTCGTCACGACATGGTTGGTTGCGTTCCACTCAACGAGAAGGGCGCGCCGCTCGGCATCGCCAAGCACCGGGATTCGTCGCACCGGAGTGTGGGAACCAGCAGCCACGAAACGGTCAAAGAACTCCAGAAAACGCTGGTGGTGCTGACGCGCTTCTTCGGTCGTATAGAGGTTCGGATTGCTTTCGAAGTCGATGTGGTTGCGAACGACGCCGTCGTCGGTCGTCGACTGATAGAAATTGACTCCGAGATCTTCGATACTTCCGGTCGACAGAATGTGGTAGCGGCCTTCGATGGTCCCGAAGGTGAGCTGCTGCTTGAACAGCATGATGTTCACCCACGGGCCGAAGAACTCCTTCGAGCTGGACACACCCGACGCTCCGGTGCCGTCTCGGCGAATGTCTTCATGGCGGTAGCGCTGGTGTCGCAGCGCGCCCGCGACCTCGACCGCGACCGCGGCAACGAGGTCGGAAACTGTTGTCTCCTCGCCGACATGGAATCGCAGAGGGACGATGTTCGACATCATTCCAGCGCTCCGCCGCATGAGAGCGTTAACCCGGGCGGTGACGGGGAGGCTGAGAATGACCTCAGTGTTGTCGGTTGTCAACCCCAGATAAGCGGCGAAAGCAGCGAGAAGAAGGCCAGCCTCGCTCGACTCGTATCGCGCGACTGCTGCGGTAAGACCTTCGGTCTGTGCCGCCGAGAGTTGGGCAGCGGAGACGTCGTTGATCGCCACCGGAGGCGCGGTGCGGCCGGTGAGACTCGTGCCCTGTTCAAGACCGGCCACCCGGCTCGCCCAGTGATCCCTATCGGACTGAAAGCGCGTGCTTTCGCGGTATTCGAGCTCATTGTCGACGAGTTGCTGAAGCGAGATCGGCTTGAGCGAGGAGGGCTGACCGCCGGTCACGATCGCCGTGTAGCACTCGGCGATCCGGTTGATGAGGTTCATCGCACCGTAGCCGTCGAGAACAATGTGATGCACCCGGGAGTACCAGTAGAACCGCTCATCGGCCAAGCGCAGCAATGCGGTAGCCATCAAACGGTCGCGCTCAAGATCCACTGGACGGCTGTAGTCGGCTCGGATCCAGGCGATCGCCGCGGCTTCGGGATCGGCCTCGTTGCGGAGGTCGACCGCCATGAGGCCGGTGGTCAACGTATGGTCGACGACCTGCATCGGCTCGCCGCTGTCACTCTCGATGACCCGGACGAAGTACGAATCGAGATCCCTCGCGGCCATAAGTCCGGCGTCAACGAGGGCATGAACGTCGACGTGGCCGTTCAGCTCGATGTAGTGCGCAATATTGATGGGTACGTTCGGGTCGACGTGCTGCGCAAACCAGATTCCCAACTGGGCTGGCGACAGAGGGAACGGCTCCGATACCGATCCGCTGAGGTCAGTCCGGTCGTAAAAAACCTCTTTCAAGGCCTAGTGTCCTTCCCGAGCCGCAAAGGGCCCCCGAGCGCGCGCATGCACAGACCGATCCAGCCTATTCAATCCCCAGTGCATACCAACCAAAGTGACCGCAGACGCGAGAACGAATTCAGGCACTTCCGGGATATCTGTTCGCGACTGCTCCAATACAGAACCGTCCGAAGACAAGGCGAACACTTGTGCTGCACCGGGCTGTTCCGAAACAGTGCGCGATCCCAAGGTTCGACAAGTCTCCACTGAGCTGACAGTCTACGCGGCGTGTCACGGTGGTCGAACCATGCCCGAATCGCAGCCTGAGGTCGAACACAGCCGAGAACCGGTCGACTATCGGTCCACCGGTACAGTTCGGTAGGACGACGACGACACTGGGAGCACGCATGAACCACGAGCTGACGGGCATCGAGCGGTACACCGCCGGATACGATCTCGTCACCAAGATGCGCATGCTTCGATTCAGCACCGAACCTGCGATGGTTCGCGCCGCCAAGACTGCAATGCTTTACGCGAAATACCAAACACTTCAGCACTATTGGGGTTACCCACCAGCGTGGCGCCTCGCCGTCCGCAAATTTCCGCGGTCCGATCGCGTGATGCCCGACTTCGCTTGCATCGGCGCAATCAAGAGCGGTACCAGCGATCTCGCCACGAATCTCTTCGCCCACCCCAGCATCGTGCCGCCGTTCGCGAAGGAGATTTTTACACCAGTCGAAACGTGGCTCCCCTACTACCCGACCGCCGACGAAATGAGACAGGTCGAAGCTGCCACCGGGGCCGCACGAACCGGCTACTTCACGCCGGCGATCACCCACTGGTGGCTCCCGGAGCTGTTCCACGAAGCGAAGCCCGATGCGAAAGTCATCATCATGCTTCGGAACCCGGTCAGCCGCGCCTATTCACATTTCAAATGGGAGATGATCTACGGCGGCCCCAAGCTCATCAAGCATCCCGTCATGACGACCTACGACACGTTCGTCGATACTGCGCTTGCCATGTTCCCTGACCCGGCCCCGACCGCTTGCGGATTCCCCGTCCTACACTCCGGCCTGTACGAAAGGCACGTTCGCCGGTGGATGAACCGATTCACCAGCGATCAGGTGCTCGTCGTAAAAGCTGAGGACTACTTCAAACGTCCAGCAGAGACGCTGTCGCAGATTCATTCCTTTCTCGAACTCCCACCAGCGGAGTACCACCCGCTGCCCAAACAGAACGAGAACCCCATTGAAGCGCCGCCCGAGACCGCCGAAGCTCGCGCAAAGCTCGCGGAGTTCTACGCCCCGCACAACGCGAAGCTGTACGACCTGATTGGTCGGGATCTGGGCTGGAGTTAAGTTCGGAGCCTCCCTCCGCTCTCCTCGCTGCGGTGCGCGGTCGTCCGCCTACCGCCTGGCGCGAGCCGGGTCATACAGGTGTGACTGCGCGCAGCCCTCGACACCCAGGGCCCGCCCCACGATGATCACCGCGGCCTGCTTGAGATCAGCGCTCTCGACCTGCTCGGCGATCGTAGTGAGCGTCCCACGGAGGACGAGTTCCGCCGGCTGCGACGCCCGACAGACGACCGCCACCGGGCAGTCGGCACCGTAGTGCGGAATGAGCTGGGTCGCGAGGGCACCGATCCGTGTGATCGCGAGGTGGAGAACCAGCGTTGCCTTCGTGCGAGCGAAGTTCTCGAGGGCCTCGCTGTCCGGCATGACCGTCGACCGGGCTTGCATGCGGGTCAGGACAACCGACTGTGCAAGCTCGGGCACCGTCAGCTCTGAACCCAGGATCGCGGCCGCAGCCGCGTAGGCCGGTACACCCGGTGTGATGTCCCACGCGACGCCGACGGCGTCGAGGCGCTTGATCTGCTCGGTGACCGCCGAATAGAGGGACGGGTCGCCGGAGCACAGCCGGGCCACGTCTTTACCCTCAGCGGTCGCTCGGGTCATCACCTCGACGATCTGATCGAGATCGAGGTTCTGGGTGTCCACGAGCTCGCACTCCGGAGAGCAGTGCCCGAGAACGGCATCGTCGAGGTAGGTGCCCGCGTAGAGACACACCCCCGCGCGCTGCAGCAGGGCCACGGCACGCAACGTCAGCAGATCGGCGGCGCCCGGTCCGGCGCCGATGAAGTGAACAGTCATCACCGCTAGTGTGCCGGACGCGATCACGTCACTCCGCGGCGCGGGCCACCATTCGCCGGGCCTGCCGCAATACCGGCTCGTCGACCATCTTTCCGTCGAAGGTGAACACGCCGCCCTGACCGTCACCGGCCGCGAGCACCCCGCGCGCCCAGGTGAGCTGAGCATCGTCCGGCCGAAACGCGGTCCGGACCGGTCCGACCTGGTTCGGGTGGATGACGGCCTTACCGTCGTAGCCCATGGCTGCCGCCTCGGCCGCTTCGGCTTCGATCCCCTCTAGGTCGGGGATGTCCGCGAACACCGCGTCGATCGCGAAGTGGCCCAGAGATTTCGCGGTCATCAGGGTGTTCGTGCGGACCTGCCGTGCGGTGTCGAGATAGGTGCCGTCCGGCCTTCGACTCGACGTACCGCCCAGGCTGGCCGCGAGATCCTCGCAGCCCCACGTCACCCCGATGACGTTCGCGTGCCGCAGGATCTCACCCAACGCCAGTGCCCCGCGGACGGTCTCGATCATCGGTATCACCGACAACAATCGAGTGTCGACGACCTCCCGCTCCGACTCGCACTTGGCCAGCAGAACCGTCCGAAACGGTGACGACACCAGCGCCTTCATGTCGGCGACCCAGTCGTCGGTGCCCGCACGGTTGATCCGCACGGCCGTCCGCTCCGGATCGAGCGTGCTGGCGACGAGCGCCTCGCGCGCGGCCACCTTGTTCTCCGGTGCGACGGCATCCTCGAGATCGAGGATCACCACGTCTGCACGCTCGGCGGCCTTCGCGTATCGCTCCGGTCGATCCGCCGGACAGAACAGCCAGGCCGGGCCTGCGGGCGTCCACGTCATACGGTGAAAGCTAGTCCAGCAGTCCCAGTTCCGCGAGAAGTTGCACCGTCGCCACCAGCGCCGCGCGTCGCGGGAACGGGTGGTGCAGATTCGGCGAACCCAACCGATGCGACATCGGGAACGGCCCCAGCGCCAGGTCCCAGTGATGCGCGCGCAGGACCGCGAGCGTCGTGCCCATCGGCGACGTGACCTGCGCATGGTCGACCGCGACCTGCATGTCGTTCGGCCCGACGGCCCGTCCGATGTCGATCGATCCCTGCATCTGGAAGTACGGCACTTCGAGCGGACCTGCTTGGCCCGCGATGTTGAAGATCGGGATGTCGAGTTGATCGATCGTATCGCCGTGCTCGTCGAGGAACCGCGCGCGCTCAGCCGTGGTCAGGTCTCGAACGGCCGCCCGCAGATCCCACTCGTCCGGCCGCTCGATCATCCCGTCCATCTGGGCGATCGGCAGCAGCATCTTCAGCACATTGAGGACGACGTCACTGCCCACTATCGAGCCGAGTTCGAGGTCTTTGATCAGTTCGTACACGCCGTCAGCCGACGGACTGCCGCCCACGGCGCCGGCCCAGCTCACGAGCGCGCGCACCCGATTCGCCAGCTCCGGTTGATGCGCCAGCAGCGTGAGCGCGTCGGCGCTGCCCTTGGAGTAGCCGACCATGACGACGCTGTCGCTGCTGGTCGCGTCGAATGCAGCTTGAAGATCGGCGATGTTGGCTTCACATCCACGCGCCGGGTGCGTGTCCGCTCGCACGACGTCCGAGCCGTATCCCGCGGCGACCGCCTCGAGGTCTTCGAGCCCCGAAACCGGGATCGCCCGGTGCACGAATCCCGGGCAGAACATGAACGTCGCCGGATCAACCCCTGCGGCGCGACGTGAACTCGCCTCGAGCGCGGACAGCACGGGTTCCGGCAGTTCGAGTTGCCAGTCCTTCACGTCCTGGGCGAGAAAGCGCTCCGCGAGTCGCCGCTTGACCGGGCGACCATCGAATCCGAACGCTTTCGTACTCTCCTTGACCGCACGCTCGTCCTTCGCGGCTTCGTCGAGGAAGAGGAAGCGCCAGCGCTGTCCGCACCATCGCTTGACCTCGGGATCGGCGAGTACCCGTCGATCTGTGGAGATCTGTTCGCGAAGCGTCGCGATCAGTCCGTCGTAATCCTCGCGGGCGAGATGGTCCGCAATGTCGTTCACTGTTCCTCCTGCCATCGACGCTATCGAGCGGCGAGGGCACCCCGGGAGTGTGCGAACGTGCGGAAAAGAGGCCATTCATTGTGCCGGCGAACATTGCAACGGCCCGCCCACAAGAATGTGGACGGGCCGTCGAGACCGTGTCAGTCCTGCTTGGGTTTGGTCAACGAAGACAGCAGCTTCGATCCCAGCGACGCAGCGACGCCGCCGACCTTCTGCGCCATCGCCACACCTTCGCCGATGAACTTGCTCGGGTCTGCGGCGATCTCCTGAGCCTTCTTGAGCAGCTCTTCCGGTGCGTTGACCGGGATGCTGACGCCGGCCAGTTCGGCCTGCTTCTGCAGGCCGTTGAACAGTGCGAGGCCCGTGTCCCACGCGCCGGTGAGGTCGGCGGCCTGGAGAAGGCCGGGTGCGATCGACTCGACGTTGAGCAGCGAGATCTGCTGACTCAACAGCTCGATCGTGTTCGCCGAGGCGCCTTGCGCGACCCGCAGAAGGCTCGCCAGGACTTCCTGCTGGCCGGCTTCATCCAGGCTCGAACCAAGCAGGTCGTCGTCGTCAGCGTTCTCCGCGATGACCTCCGTGACCTTCGTCCGTGCCTCGGCCGGCATCTCGGCGGCGATGTTGAGCATCGTCGGCAGGTGCCCGCTGTCAGACGCCTGGACGAGGGCGGCCTTCATCTCGTTGGAGTCCAACGCGGCGGCCGCTGCCGTCACCCGAGCCCGGGCGGCAGGCGGCATGAGCTCGACGAGAGGCAGCAGTTGCTGCATGCGCCCGATCCGCACAGTGGCTCGAACTGCGGCATCGATCTGCGGACCAGGCAAGGCACTGATCGCGTCCGCGTAGGCGCGCTGCACGGTCGGCGAGGCGTAGGCCGACAGATGCAGAGCACCAGCCAGTGTGTTGTCGCCTGCCAACGCCGCGGCGACGACCTCTTTCCGGTGAGTCGTCGCCACCCCCGCGATGTGCTTGGCGGACTCCGCGGGCAGATACGCACCGAGTGAGAGGAGTCCGGCCCAGTCCTGGGTGTCATGGGCGGCCTGAGCCAACGCCGTCAACACGTCCGGGTTCTGGAGTTCCTTGACCCGCCCGAACCGCTGCAGCGCCGACTTGCTCATGCTCGCAGTCATCGGAAGAAACAGCCCGTACAGCTTTTCCTCGTGGGCCGCCCGGACCAGAGAACCGAGAATCGTGTCCGGCATCTGGGCGGCCATGTCGGCCAAGCGAACCCGCAGCTCAGGTTTGATCTCGGTGAACAGATTCAACGCGTGGGACCACATCCCGTGCTCTGAGGCAGCGAAGAACACGCTCGGAATGCGTCCCCAGATCAGCGGAATGATGTCGTTGAGCTTCTCTTTGTTCTCGGCGTACGTCGCAATCTTCAAGAGCGACACGTCGTCGAGGACCGGCAGGGTCGCCTCCAGAATCTCCGGCGTCACGAAGTCGACGAACTGCCCGATCGTGATCGTTTCGTCCATCGCGACGAGTGCCGGCGCCAGCTGAGCGGTCAGCTCCGGGGAGATCTTCGCAGCGATTCCACCGATCTTCCGGGGATCGACATGCGGCGAGCAGGCGGTGAGGTAGTCGAGCGGCAGCTTCGACATGAGCTTGACCGACTTGTCCTCGTCGACGAGGCCCGCCATCGCCGCGGCGAGCTTGGGCTCGAAGTACATCGGCGCAAGCTTGGCGATGATCGGCACGGGAACGAGCTTCGAGGCGGCCGCGAGGTTCTTGAGCTTGCCCTCGTTGTAGGCGAACAGCTGGTCGATGACCTGGTAGCGGAACGCCCGAAGGTCCTTGGCGCCGACGACCGCGAGGTGCTCGAGTTTGCTCACCGGCAGCCCGGTCACACGCGCCAGCTTCGCGAGCTCGGCGGAGATATCGACGAGTTCGCTCACTTCGCCGCACCTCCGACGATCGCGCGGACGGGCGCCCGCAGCATCAAAGGCAGGGCGCTGATCGAAGCTTCGGTCGATTCGTCGATCGCCGCGCCCTGGGTGCGCTTGATGTCCCGAAGGGCTACCGCGAGGTCCTTGATCTGTTCATGGGACAGCTTTGCGAAACCATCCGGTGGCGGGGCACCGAGTTCGGCCGCGAGGTCCTTCATCGCACTACTGGGCATGAGACATCTCCGATTTCGAAACGCCGGCTCGACCGGCGGACTGGCTCGAATCGGACCCTAGTCGGCAACCAAGATCGACATCGGGTTTTCTCGACACGACCAACGGATCTTGGAGACCGCTACTAAGGGCTCGGGTGCACGGTCACGCCGGTTAAGATAATCCCGATTAACCGAGTTGTCGCTATCGAGAGGTGACAGGTGACCAGCGCACCGACGCGCCGGGAGCAGCTCAAGGCCGACCGCCGAGCGCAGCTCCTCCGCGAAGGAGCTCGCCTCATCGCCGAGCGCGGCTTCAATGGGACCCGGATGGAGGATCTCGGTGCCGCGGTCGGCATCAGCGGCCCCGCCCTTTACCGGCATTTCCCGAACAAGGAAGCCCTGCTGGTCGAGCTTCTCGAGGGTTTCAGCGACAGATTGCTCGCCGGCGGTTCCGCGGTCGTCGCGGCCGATGCCCCCGCGGACGCGCTCGGGCATCTCATCGACTTCCATCTGGAGTTCGCGCTCGGCGATCGGGACATCATCCGGATTCAGGACCGCGAGCTCGAGACGATGCCCCTCGAAGCGCGAACCAGGGTGCGCCGGACTCAGCGTCAGTACGTCGAACTCTGGGTTGGCGTCCTGTGCGCTCTCGGGCCGGAGTTGTCCGAAGCGGACGCCCGCACGCGCGCGCACGCCGTCTTCGGACTCCTCAACTCGACGCCGCACAGTGCGAAATCCGCGCCGCAGAATGCCCGCGCGACCTTGCGCGCGATGGCACTCGCGGCGCTGTCCGCCTAGCGCACGTTCGGCCGCAGCGCCTCAGCATTACGCGAGTCGAAGACGCCCGCCCACAACCCGGCGCCGTAGGCGAGGTCGTCGGCGCGCTTGAGGGCGATGTAGCGAACCGGGTCGAGCGTGCCGTTGTTGCGGTAGCGGAACCAGTCGACCGCGCCTTCGGCGATCGCGGCCGCGACGGCAACCTTGCGGATGCGCGGTGAAACCACCATGGCCACCGCGGTCACCGGCCAGTACTGGCGGAACATCGCCGACACCAGCCGCCAGAATCCGAACGCGAATCCTTGCCCGGTGTAGATCGCCGCGACCTTCGTCTTGCCGTCCACATCCGAGAACACGGTCCGCATCCGCACGACGGCACCCACGAACGTCAGAAGGGCCGCAAGCCAGCCCACGCGGGTCAGAGAGGCCAGCAGGAGACCCGCCGCAGCGGTCGACGGCGAGATCGTCACCGGCGACACCATCCCCGGGTGACGCTCACCGAGGCGCGCGGATGCGGCGCCTGCACGGGCCTTGCGCTGCAACCACTGGCGGACCGATTCCGAACTGTCCTGGTCCACGTGCGCGGCCGGTTCGTAGCGCAGTCGCCAGCCCGCACGCTCGAGACGCATGCAGACGTCGATGTCCTCGGCGACGTTGATGATCTCGTCGAACCCGCCCTCTTCGAGCAACGCCTCCCGGCGCAGAAGCACCGCCGCGCTCGGCACGTACGTGACGACCCCACGGGACTCGATGGCCGATTCGCGACGCCCCAGGTCAAACGCCGTGCGACCGCTCTCGTAGCGGGACAGCAGGTTCGCATCCGGGTCAAGGCGAAGCATGCGGGGCGCGACGAGCGCAACGGACGGGTCGCTGAAGTGGCTCAACATCAGCTCGAGCCACCCGTTCTTCGGCACCACGTCCGCGTCCAGGAAGGCAACGAAATCAGTTGTTGCGGCGCGTAATCCAGTGTTTCGTGCAGCTGCTGGCCCACGGGCGATCTCGTGCCGGATCACCGAGACGCGGCAGCGCGCCTCCGCGATGATCCGCGCGGGATCGTCGGACGCATCGTCGACGACGATGACATTGTGGCCGCGCAAAACCGAAAGAAGTCGATTCAATCCGGCCGTATTGTTTCGGACCGGAATGATCACCGTGACATCCCCCATTGACGGGGAGAGTTCCGGACGTGGATTTGCAACGCCCGAATCGAGCAGTCGTCGGGCGACGACCGCAGATTTCGGGTCCGAGACCCGGAGATATCCGTCGCCGATCATCGAGGCTGCAGACGGAGTCAGCTTGAGCAATTTCATCGGCATTCCACCGAAGAGAACCTGACCGCCACTGTAGCTACGAACGGCGGGATCGATCCTTACTCCAAACCCGTTTGGGAGACGACCCTGGCGCATCAGGCGATCGTATTCAACTTCGTCTGAAGCGTCGGCAGTTGCAGAAAATTGACCACGTTCATTCGCCCAACTCCTCGGCGACCGAAATTTGGAATCACAACCGTCACCCGAATCGACAACAATGCACGCCTTGCACACTCGTAAAGCGATGCGCGATTCGGCTCGTTCCACTATGGCACGCGCCACAGTGAGGGGGAACCGCCGGGCTCGTGGTCAAAGAGCTCGAAGGCGGGCGCGCGTCGCCGCGTCCAAATGCTCGGTCGCATAACTCAGCGCCGTGCGGCCCATTTGCCGAGCGTGAGTTTCCAGAAACGTGATCAACATTTCCGAGCCCACCCGCTTGCCCATATGTCGGAGTGACCAACCGACGGCTTTCTGAATGAGATCGCGACGATCGGCAAGCAATTGAGACGCCAGCGCAAGCGTCACCGACGGGTCTCCCGCATCGCAGAATGCGAATGACGCGATTACCGCAACGCGTCGATGCCAGAGATCCTCACGTTCGGCAAGATCAAAAAGCAATTGCGGCGACTGCCCCAAAAGCGAACGTCCGACAATGACCGCAGCCGACGAATCGACGAGATCCCAGTTGTTGATTCGACCGTGCTCGACCGCTTCCAGATAGTCCGACAGGATGCGCTGCCGGGTCTCCGAATCCCCACGCCGAAGCGCGATCTCGAATTGCCGAACGAGAATCAACACGCCGGCGAGGCGATGTTCATGAACCTCGCTGGCGAGCAGTGAATCGATTTCGGTCGGCGCCAGATTGGCGAATTTCTTGACCACCGTTCGCGTCTGCGGAACCCGTACGCCGAGGAAAACGTCGCCTTCGCCGTACTCCCCCGGACCGGTCTTGAAGTAGCGCGCGGCACCGGTCGCATACTCGGGGTCCGCGAACGCAGCGAGCGCTGCCTCGACCTCCGCGGCGGTCATCAGCCGAGAATCCGGCCCGGTTCGAATTGGGCGGCCGCATCGGGCAGTGCGCCCGGTACGCCACTGTGGAACACGTCGACAGTTCCGTGCCCGCTCTCGCCCCCGCCGCCGATCTCGTCGATACGCCGCAGAGTCTGCTTCGCGACCGCATTCGCACTGTCGAAGATCTTCACTTTGCCGCCCAGCGCGCGCACGATGCGTTCCTCGACGAGCGGGTAGTGCGTGCAGCCCAGCACGACGCCTTCGACGTCTGGCGGCGTTATGGCGGCCGCCGCAGCGATGGCCGCGTCGATCTCGGTCCAGTTTCCGCGGTCGATCGCGTCGGCGAGTCCGTGGCAGGCGACTCCGGTGACCTCCGCGCCGTTACCGAACTCCTCGATGAGGTCTGCCTGATACTGGCTAGCCGTCGTCGCGGCGGTCGCCCAGATGGCGATCTTCGAGCACTCCGCAGCCGCGGGTTTGATGGCCGGCACGGTGCCGATCACGGGGATCTTCGGTCCGAGTTCCTCGCGAACCACGTCGAGTGCGGTCACGCTCGCGGTGTTGCACGGCAGCACCACGACCTTGGCACCGAGCGAAACGGCTTCCCAGGCGGTCGACACCACACGCTTCTGGACCCACTCCGCCGGCTTCGGACCCCACGGAGCACCGTCCGGATCGGTGAAAAGCAAAAGGTCAAGGCCCGGCCGCAGCTTCCGCAACCACGCGGACGTGGTCAACAGGCCGAGTCCGGAGTCGATGAGCGCGACGATCACGCCTCGAATTTACCGGTAAGGAGTCAGGCTGGTTTGTTGTCCCGGCCCTCGCGCTGCCGTTTGAAGGCATTGCGGGCCTTGAACTTGCCGACACTGAACCCGGTCTCGCGCATCCACTCGCGCCGATTCAAGCCCGTCAGCCAGATCGGGAGGCCGGGATTGCTCATGACCAGGTAGACGACCCGTCGGACCCAGTCCTTGCGCGAGAGGGGCGGAAATCATCGGGTCCGAATTCCTCGGCGAGCTGTTCCGAGGCCCAGCCTTGCGCCCGCCCTTGGCGATAGAGGCTGCGGAATGTCGTGCGATACCGGTAGGCGACCAATTCCTCGAGGATGAACCCGAGCCGGTACCCGTTCTTCTGTGCGCGAATCGAGAATTCGACGTCCTGGCTCGCACCGAAGCGCTCGTCCATGCCATCAAGTTGGCGGTAGACGTCGGGCCAGACAACGAGGCTGAACCCGGCGGCGTGGCGATAGTTCTTGGTCGTGCAGTGCAGTTCAATCGGAGGCGGTGGCCGCCAGGGATAAGCTGCGTTGAGCGTCCGCGCTTCGCCGGTGCTGCCAACGAGGTCGTAATCGGGAGCGATGTCAACGAGCCGCTCCAACCAGGTGGGCTTGACGACGTCATCGACATCGCAGAAAACGAGCAGTTAGCCGGTCGCATTCTTCGCGCCGACATTACGTGCGTAGGCAGATCCCTTGAGCTGCGACGAATCCACCCATTTCATCGAGAGCTTCTCTCGGAGAGGATGGTTCGCGATGTGATCGGGAAGTCCGTCGGTCGAACCGTTGTCACTGATGATGACCTCGGCGGGGCGATAGGTCTGTCGATCCAGACCTATCGAGTTGCTCGTCGATGGTTTCTCGACAGTTGAACACCGGAATAATCACGGAGATGACCTGGCGTTTGGGTCGGAAAACTTCCTGACCCATGGGTTTATTGCCCAAAATCGTCCTCACCTGCGATTTGGGATTGCCACACTTGTCGGCACTTTCTCTACCGACAAGTTACCGATTCCTTACCCCGATCTGCGAATCTGCACACCTTGGTTCTTATCTGGACATGACAAAAGCCCCGGACCCGAAGGTCCAGGGCTTTTGCTCAATGTGAGTCTAAAGCGACTTACTTGATGATCTTGGTGACACGACCAGCGCCGACCGTACGACCACCCTCACGGATGGCGAAACGGAGGCCCTCGTCCATGGCGACCGGCTGGATGAGCTTGACGGTCATCTCGGTGTTGTCACCAGGCATGACCATCTCGGTGCCCTCCGGCAGGGTCACAACACCGGTCACGTCAGTCGTACGGAAGTAGAACTGCGGACGGTAGTTGTTGAAGAACGGGGTGTGACGGCCACCCTCGTCCTTGCTCAGGATGTAAGCCTGGCCCTCGAACTCCTTGTGCGGAGTCGTGGTGCCCGGCTTGACGATGACCTGACCGCGCTCGACGTCTTCGCGCTTGATACCGCGGACGAGGAGACCGACGTTGTCACCAGCCTGGCCGTTGTCGAGAAGCTTCTTGAACATCTCGATACCGGTGATGGTGGTCTTGGTCGCCTTCTCCTTGATACCGACGATCTCGACCTCCTCGTTGAGGTTGATGATGCCGCGCTCGATACGACCGGTGACGACGGTTCCACGACCGGTGATCGTGAAGACATCCTCGACCGGCATCAGGAACGGCTTGTCGGTCTCACGAACCGGCTCCGGGATCGACTCGTCGACCGCGTTCATCAGCTCGACGATCGACTCGGTCCACTGCGGGTCACCCTCGAGTGCCTTGAGGCCCGAAACGCGAACGACAGGTGCGTCCTCGTCGAACTCCTGCGACGCGAGCAGCTCACGGACCTCCATCTCGACGAGCTCGAGGATTTCCTCGTCGTCGACCATGTCGGACTTGTTGAGCGCGACCAGGATGTACGGAACACCAACCTGGCGAGCGAGCAGCACGTGCTCGCGGGTCTGCGGCATCGGACCGTCGGTGGCGGCAACCACGAGGATTGCGCCGTCCATCTGAGCCGCACCGGTGATCATGTTCTTGATGTAGTCGGCGTGACCCGGGGCGTCAACGTGTGCGTAGTGACGCTTCTCGGTCTGGTACTCGACGTGGGAGATGTTGATCGTGATACCACGAGCCTTCTCCTCAGGCGCCTTGTCGATCTGGTCGAAGGCGAAGCTCTTGTTGAGCGTCGGGTACTTGTCAGCGAGCACCTTGGTGATCGCAGCGGTCAGCGTGGTCTTGCCGTGGTCAACGTGACCGATGGTCCCGATGTTGACGTGCGGCTTCGTCCGCTCGAACTTGGCCTTCGCCACTTTCGTCCTCCCTGGACTTGTTCGTGCCCGCCGGTTGACGGGCGCTTTTGGGGGTTTCTCTTTCGGCTATTAAAGCCGATGGGCTAGTTGGCAGGTTAATCGGGTGGCAACCGTGATCACCACCCGATTTGATTACTCGCCCGTTGCCTTCGCGATGATTTCCTTCGACACGTTGGCCGGAACCTCGGCGTACGAGTTGAAGACCATCGAGTAGTTGGCGCGACCCTGGGTCTTCGACCGCAGGTCACCGATGTAGCCGAACATTTCCGACAGCGGCACGAGCGCCTTGACGACGCGCGCTCCGGAGCGCTCTTCCATGGCCTGGATCTGGCCACGACGGGAGTTCAGGTCGCCGATGACGTCGCCCATGTACTCCTCAGGCGTGGTGACCTCGACCGCCATGAGCGGCTCGAGGATCACGGGGCCGGCCTTGCGGGCGGCTTCCTTGAACGCCTGCGCACCAGCGATCTTGAACGCCATTTCCGACGAGTCGACTTCGTGGTACGCACCGTCGAGCAGGATCATGCGGACGTCGACCAGCGGGTAGCCGGCGAGCACGCCGTACTGCATCGCGTCCTGAGCGCCAGCGTCGACCGACGGGATGTACTCGCGCGGGACGCGACCACCGGTGACCTTGTTGACGAACTCGTAGTGCGAGCCGTCTTCGCCGTGGAACGGCTCGAGGCCGATCTGCACCTTGGCGAACTGACCCGAACCACCGGTCTGCTTTTTGTGCGTGTACTCGTGCTTCTCGACGGCCTTGGTGATCGTCTCGCGGTACGCGACCTGCGGCTTACCGACGTTCGCCTCGACCTTGAACTCGCGACGCATGCGGTCGACGAGGATATCGAGGTGAAGCTCGCCCATACCGCCGATGACGGTTTGGCCGGTCTCCTGGTCCAGCTTCACCGAGAAGGTCGGGTCTTCTTCCGCGAGCTTCTGGATCGCGACACCGAGCTTTTCTTGGTCCGACTTCGACTTCGGCTCGATGGCGACGTTGATGACCGGATCCGGGAACGTCATCGACTCGAGGACGATCGGGTTGGCCGGGTCGCACAGGGTGTCACCCGTGGTGGTGTCCTTGAGACCGATGACCGCGTAGATGTGACCAGCGGAAGCAGTCGGAACCGGGTTCTCCTTGTTGGAGTGCATCTGGAACAGCTTGCCCAAGCGCTCCTTCTTGCCCTTGGTCGAGTTGATGACCTGGGTGCCGGAGTCGACCTTGCCCGAGTAGACGCGGACGTAGGTCAGCTTGCCGAAGAACGGGTGCACCGCGATCTTGAACGCGAGGCCGGCGAACGGCTCGTCGGCGCTCGGCTTGCGAACGAGGATCTCCTCCTCGTTGCCGACCGCGTGACCCTTGGTCTCCTCGACGTCGAGCGGCGACGGCAGGTAGTCGACCACGGCGTCGAGCATGGGCTGAACGCCCTTGTTCTTGAACGCCGAGCCACACAGGATCGGGTACAGCTCCGAGTTGACGGTGAGCTTGCGGATCGCGCCCTTGATCTCGGCGATCGTCAGCTCCTCACCACCGAAGAACTTCTCGAGAAGGTGCTCGTCGGACTCTGCGACAGTCTCGAGCAGTTCCTGGCGGTACAGCTCAGCCTGGTCGGCGAGCTCTGCCGGAATGTCGATGACCTCGAAGCTCTCGCCCAGCTTGGTCTCTCCGCGCCAGACCTTTGCCTTCATCTCGACGAGGTCGACGACACCCTCGAACGTGTCCTCAGCACCGATCGGAAGCTGGATGACCAGCGGCTTCGCGCCGAGGCGGTCCTTGATGGTCTGAACGGTGAAGAAGAAGTCAGCACCGAGCTTGTCCATCTTGTTGACGAAGCAGATACGCGGCACGTCGTACTTGTCGGCCTGACGCCACACCTGCTCGGACTGCGGCTCAACACCTTCCTTACCGTCGAAGACGGCAACGGCACCATCGAGAACGCGGAGCGAACGCTCGACCTCGACGGTGAAGTCGACGTGTCCCGGGGTGTCGATGATGTTGATCTGGTTGTCGTTCCAGTAGCACGTCGTCGCGGCCGACGTGATCGTGATGCCGCGCTCCTGCTCCTGCTCCATCCAGTCCATCGTGGCGGCGCCATCGTGAACTTCACCGATCTTGTACGAGATACCGGTGTAGAACAGGATGCGCTCGGTGGTGGTGGTCTTGCCGGCGTCGATGTGCGCCATGATGCCGATGTTGCGGACCTTGTTGAGGTCAGTCAGCACTTCGAGTGCCACGGGATTCCTTCGCCGTTAGAGAGAAAGTCTTGTTGCGGTGGTCCCGCCCGCCCGGCACGAAGCCGAGCGGGCGGGAACAAATCACCAGCGGTAGTGAGCGAACGCGCGGTTGGCGTCAGCCATCTTGTGGGTGTCCTCGCGACGCTTGACCGAGGCACCGAGACCGTTGCTCGCGTCGAGGATCTCGTTGGCGAGACGCTCGACCATCGTCTTCTCGCGGCGGGCACGCGAGAAGTTCACGAGCCAGCGCAGCGCGAGGGTGTTCGCACGGCCCGGACGAACCTCGACCGGGACCTGGTAGGTCGCACCACCGACGCGGCGGCTCTTGACCTCGAGCGCCGGACGGACGTTGTCCATCGCGCGCTTGAGGGTGACGACCGGGTCCGAGCCGGTCTTTTCCCGGGCCTGCTCGAGGGCACCGTAGACAATGCGCTCGGCGATCGACTTCTTACCGTCGAGAAGAATCTTGTTGACCAGTTGCGTCACCAGCGGCGACCCGTAAACCGGGTCGTTGACGAGCGGACGCTTCGGAGCGGCTCCCTTACGTGGCATTTCAGCCCTTCTCCTTCTTCGCGCCGTAGCGGCTGCGGGCCTGCTTGCGCTTCTTCACGCCCTGCGTGTCGAGCGAACCGCGGATGATCTTGTAGCGAACACCGGGGAGGTCCTTCACACGACCGCCACGGACGAGCACCATCGAGTGCTCCTGAAGGTTGTGGCCTTCACCGGGAATGTAAGCCGTAACCTCGACCCCGCTGGTCAGGCGAACACGTGCGACCTTACGAAGCGCGGAGTTCGGCTTCTTCGGGGTGGTGGTGTACACACGGGTGCACACGCCACGGCGCTGCGGGCTGCCCTTCAAGGCTGCGGTCTTGACCTTCGCAGTCTTGTCGGTGCGGCCCTTTCGGACCAGCTGGTTGATAGTTGGCAATTGACCGGCTTTCTTCCTTACACCCGCCTGCGGCGAGCGCCTGTGTTTACTTGCTGTCTGTGGTGTCGGACCATGCGCTGCACGTCATCCGCACCACACAGCACCCGCGGTCGGGCGTGTCGGACATGGCTTAAGGCCTTCGAAAGGGCAGAGTCCAACGACTCAGCCGCTCTCGCTGGCCTACGTGATACGCAAATCCTGCCCACATAATGTGGGCACAGCGCTCCACGATACTCGCCGATAGTGATCCGGGTCAAAAGCAGCGTTCTGTGCTATCTGTCCAGCCCTTCGCCACAGTACGGAACCCCAGGTGAAAACGCAGAAACCCGCGGGGTCACACGATGTTGCCCCGCCCGCAGACCGCCCAGAGAACCTGTCGTCCGAAGGGGGCAGGCAAGGTTCCCCATGCCTTGCATAGCGATGTCAGAACGTCCACTTCGGATGTCGGTTCGACTCCGGACGGCGCTTCCGAACGGACTCGGTCGCGGAGTGTCCCCTCGTCGATCGCGACGGTGACCTCGTCGTGGCCCGCTTCAATGCGAAGTTTCGAGTGCACCGTGATGGGTGCCGTCATCTCGATCAGATGGGTGCCGACGATGCAGCACACGGGAGTGAACTCCTGCATATTCCACATGGCGAGTGCTTCCCGAATCAGCGTCCGGCCGACCACACCGCCGGCCACCCCGTTCGACAACTGAACCGTGGCCCGGAGACGGAACGGCGTCCGCCGATAGTCGCCCAGTGCGTCCTCGACGGTTGGGAAGCACGGCACGTACCGACCGATTCCGCTGTGCGAGATCATCATTCGAACTTCGGGGTCACTGGCCGCGATCGAGAGCGGCACCGCCGGCCAGGTCGCGATGTGCCATCGCGCGCTTGTGAAGACTGCCCATGCGGACTCCGCCGGGACAGCCAATCGGTCGACATCGACAACGATCGAACGTGGCTCTCCCACCGACTCTTTGATGATCGAATCGCGCAGGCTCAAGTAGGACATCGAATCCAGAGTGCCGGCCGGTTCCAACACGACGGCACCGCCCAGTAGCCATCGCCGTTCGATCCGCAGCACACCATCCGACGCGCTCATCCGGCTCATCTTCTCTGGCTTGGGCTTCCCCTTCGACATTCCCCTGTCGATGCCGTCCGAAACGGTTTCCCGTCGAGTTATCGCAACCCGGATTTCAGCGCGCGAGATTCAAGGTCAGTTCGGTCAGTTTGGTGGCCGCCGCGCACGGGTCACCGTGCGGGAATCCCGGGACGTACTGCACCCACCATCCGATGATTCCGGAGTCTGGAGCACCTGCAGTCACTCCGCACGAGTCGGGATCGTTCGGCCTTTGCTCCTGTAGCGCCCGACGGCCCTGGATGGTCGTCTCGGTGACGATGTAATGCAGCTTGTCGAGGGTCGAACGCTCGACCTCGAGCGACCCGTTCTCGAACCAGTTGAACGTGACCTTGATGCTGCCGCTCGATCCGGTGACATCCCACCGGCAGATCGCTCCGAAGAAGATGCGCTGGATATCGTCGCCACCGACAGCTTTGGTGATCTCCTCGTCGGTGACGGTGTCGCATTCGGTGAGCAGGTTGCGGAACTGACGGCCTGGCTGGTCGCCCTCGGCGACGTATGCCTGGGTGGTCGACGTGGGCGCTCCCCCGGCCGGATAGGCCTTACCGTCGGTCGTCTGGCTGCAACCGGTCAGCGCGATCGCGCTGAGGGCGACTGCGAGCAGGGCACGCTTGGCGGTCATTTCGGCACCCTCGCAACGGTCAGGTCGGCGAGCTTCTTCGCGGCGTCGCAGACATCCCCGGCCGGAGTGAATCCACCGTAGGACACCGACCAGTGAATGAAATCGTCGCCGAACTGGACGCCGATTTCGCACAGCCGCTCGGGGACGAACCCTTTGAACCCGGGATGTCCCTCGATCTCGATCTTCTCTGGCGTGCGACCGATTCCACCCGACCCCTGCGCCTCACGGCCGATCGGGCTGCCGCGGTACCACGAGAAGCTGACGTGCGGCGCGGCCAGGCTGCCGACCTCCCACACGCAGCCCACCGAGTTGCGCGTGATGATGGGAAACGACGTCACGCCCATGGCGTCGGCGACCTCTTGGTCGGTGACGCCGCCGCACTCACCGAAGAACGGTCCGAGCTCGGCAACCTTCGCCGAAGACGGGCCGGCTCCGGAACTCGACGGCGCGTCATCCTTCGTCGAAGAGCATCCGCTCACGACAAGCGTCACCGCAATGAGCGCAACGCCGAGAAGCGGTCTGTTTCCCACGATCTTGACAATACCGATCGCCCGACGGGCCCGCCCGGAGGTTCTCAACGCAGCGCGAGGACGACCTTGCCCGCGGCCGTCCGATTCTCCAGGGAACCGATCGCTGCCGCAGCCTCGGCAACCGGCCGCACAATCGGCTTCGGCGCGGACAAGCGACCCGAGGCGAGGAGCGGCTCGACCTCAGCCCACTGTTCGCGGAGGAAGCCGGGATTGGTGAACAGCCACGCGCCCCAGCCCACGCCACGCACGTCGATGTTGTTGAGCAGCAATCGATTCACGCGAACTGTCGGAATCTCGCCACCGGTGAATCCGATGACGAGAAGGCGTCCACCGGTCGCCAGACTGCGCAGGCTGTCGGTGAATCGGTCGCCGCCGACCGGGTCCACGACGACGTCCACACCGCGGCCTCCGGTCAGTTCCTTCACCGCTGCAAGCCAGCCATCGGTGAGAACGACATCGGTGGCTCCGTTGGCCCGCGCCACCTCTGCCTTCTCCTCGGTGCTCACGACCGCGATCGTCCGTCCGGCTCCGAGAAGCGGGGCAAGACGCAGCGTCGAGGTACCGATTCCGCCTGCCGCGCCGTGCACGAGAACGGTCTCACCGTCGCGCAGCTGTGCGCGCGTCCGCAGCGCGAAGTGCACGGTGAGGTCGTTGAAAAGCAGACCGGCCGCACTCGACAGCTCGACCGATTCCGGAACCTTGAACACTGAGTGGGCGTCGACCGCTACCACCTCGGCAAGTCCACCACCGAAGGGCGTCAGGGCGGCCACCCGGTCCCCCGCCGCGAAGCCCGAGCCTTCCGGCGCCGACCGCACGACTCCCGCGACCTCGTTGCCCGGGACGAATGGAAGCTCTGGCTTGTACTGGTAAAGGCCCCGGGTCTGGAGTGCGATCGGGAAATCCACACCCGCCGCCGCTACGTCGATGACGACCTTGCCATCACCATTCGGCTCCGGAATATCGACGACTTCCACTGCCTCCGGCCCATCGAGCCGGGAAATCTGGACTGCGCGCATGAATGCGAACATACCGACACGTTCACTGCGGCACGCGCATACGGTTAGTCACGTGACCAAGCGGGTTCTCATCCTCATGCGCCACGGAAAGTCCGCGTACCCCGAGGGCGTCGACGATCACGACCGTCCGCTCGCCGGCCGCGGACAACGCGAAGCCAAACTGGGCGGCGACTGGATTCGCTCCTCACAGCCGCAGGTCGACCTCGTCCTGTGCTCGACGGCCACCCGCACACGCGAGACGCTCGCGGCGACCGGCATCGTCGCACCGATCAACTATGAGCCGTCCATCTACGGTGGCAGCCCACACCAGCTCATCGATCTCGTGCGATACGTGGTCGAGCCCGCCGAGACCATCCTCGTCGTTGGGCACGCTCCCGGAATTCCCTGGACAGCATGGGAACTCGCAAACAATCGCGATTCCCTCGCGGCCGCGGAGATCAGCCAGAAATACCCGACGTCCGCGATCGCCGTTCTCGAATTCGACCGCGACTGGCCCGAGATCGGCCCCGGTACCGGGGATCTCGTACGGTTTCACGTCCCGCGCTAGCCCTCGAAGTGTCTGTGGCGGATTCGCTCGCACACGGAGATCTCGTAGTTCGCATAGAAGCTGGACCGACCCAATTCCTGACCTCGGCGATGCTCGGCATCCATTCGCCACGCGTCGTGCGCTTCTAAGCTCTCGAACTCGACGATCGACACCCGCTCGCCGTCCGCGGCCACGAACGTCTTGATGGACACGAATCCGGGCATCGAGCGCGCCTTGTCCTCCAGATAGTCGGAGGTCTCGTCGTAGCCGTTCGCAACGGCGTCTGGACGGAGTCGCGAACGGAACACAGTGACGATCATGGCCACCAGTATCCCGGGACACTCATGCATCGCCCTCGAGGCCGTGCACCATGCACGGTGCACCCTCTCGAACGCGGTGCACGACCACGGCTGCGGAACGCCAAAGGGCCGCCCATGCAATCGCATGAGCGGCCCTTTGCAGACTGACTAGCGGAAGTCGCCGTAGCCGTAGTCGTCCAGCGGGACGGCCACACCGGAGCTGACGCCGAAGCCATCCGGGCTGTAGTAGGTGTCGTCGTACGACGGCACCGCGTACGCAGCTGCGCGAGCTTCCTCGGTCGGCTGCACCGTGATGTTCCGGTAGCGGTTGATACCCGTACCAGCCGGGATCAACTTACCGATGATGACGTTCTTCTTCAGACCGATGAGCTTGTCCGAGCGGCAGTTGATGGCCGCGTCGGTCAGAACTCGAGTGGTCTCCTGGAAGGACGCCGCCGACAGCCACGAGTCGGTCGCGAGCGATGCCTTGGTGATACCCATGAGCACCGGACGACCCGAAGCCGGCTCGCCGCCCTCGGCCACGACACGACGGTTCGAGGACTCGAACTCGGCACGCTCGGTGAGCGAACCGGGCAGGAACTCGGTCGAGCCGGAGTCGATGACCGTGACGCGACGGAGCATCTGGCGAACGATGACCTCGATGTGCTTGTCGTGGATCGACACACCCTGGCTGCGGTAGACCTCCTGCACCTGGTTCACCAGGTACACCTGGACCTCACGCGAACCCTGGACGCGGAGAACCTCGTGCGGGTCAGCCGAGCCCTCGAGGAGCTGCTGTCCGACCTTGACGTGGTCACCGTTGCCGAGCGGACGCTCGCCGCCGTCCTCGTGCTTGAAGACACGCAGACGCTGACGCTTCGAGAGCTTGTCGTACACGACCTCTTCGCTGCCGTCGTCCGGCACGATGGTGATCTTGTAGAACCGGTCGTCGTCCTCGAGGCGAACGCGGCCCGCGACCTCGGCGATCGGCGCCTTGCCCTTCGGGATACGAGCCTCGAACAGCTCCTGGACACGCGGCAGACCGCCGGTGATGTCCTCTCCAGCGACACCACCCTGGTGGAAGGTACGCATGGTCAGCTGGGTACCCGGCTCACCAATCGACTGGGCCGCGACGATACCGACGGCCTCACCGATGTCGACGAGCTTTCCGGTCGCCATCGAACGGCCGTAGCAAACCGCACACACACCGGTTCCGGTGGTGCAGGTCAGCACCGAGCGAACCTTGACGTCGGTGACACCCGCTGCGAGCAGCGCGTCGATCGCCGGGTCGCCGAGGTCATGACCACGCGAGACGACGACGTTGCCGCCGGCATCCTTCGCATCTTCGGCCAACGTACGAGCGAACGCGCTGGTCTCGACATGCGGGGCACGAACCAGGCCGGTTGCGGTCGGCTCGGCGATCTTGACCATGATGCCGCGCTTGGTGTTGCAGTCCGTCTCGCGAACGATGACGTCCTGCGACACGTCGACCAGACGACGGGTCAGGTAACCCGAGTCAGCGGTACGGAGAGCGGTGTCAGCGAGACCCTTACGAGCACCGTGGGTGTTGATGAAGTACTCGAGAACGGTCAGGCCTTCCTTGAAGGAAGACTTGATCGGACGCGGGATGAACTCACCCTTCGGGTTGGTAACCAGACCCTTCATACCGGCCAGCGAACGGACCTGCGTCATGTTTCCGGCTGCACCGGACTTGACGATGATCGGGATCGGGTTGTCGTCCGGGTAGTGCGCCTCCATGGCCTTACCGACCTCTTCGGTCGCTTCGGTCCAGATCTTGACCAGTGCCGAGTTGCGCTCGGTGTGGTTGAGAGCACCGCGCTGGTACTTCTTCTCGATCTGGTCGGCCTGAGCCTCGAACGCCTCCATGATGGCGGCCTTCTCCGGCGGCACCAGAACGTCCGACATCGACACGGTGACACCCGAACGGGTGGCCCAGTAGAAGCCGGCGTCCTTGAGTTTGTCGACGGTCTGCGCGACGACGATCATCGGGTAACGCTCAGCGAGGTCGTTGATGATCGCAGCCTGACGCTTCTTCGGCATCTGCTCGTTGATGAACGGGTAGTCCCGCGGCAGGAGCTCGTTGAAGAGCACACGGCCGAGAGTCGTGAACGCCGTCCACGGCTGACCGTGTGTCCAGCCCTCCGGGAACTCCGCGGCCTCGATGTCGGCCGACGGACGCTGCTCGGTGAGGCGGACCTTGATCTGCGAACGCATCGTGAGCACGCCACGGTCGACCGCCATCTGAGCCTCAGCCGGCGAGGAGTACGCGCCGCGCTCCGGCTCGTCGTCCGACGCAGGCACGTAGGTGCCGACGGCGCCCTCTTCGAGCTTGGTCAGGTGGTACAGACCGGTGACCATGTCCAGACGCGGCATGGCGAGCGGACGGCCCGATGCCGGCGACAGGATGTTGTTCGACGCGAGCATGAGGATGCGAGCCTCAGCCTGGGCCTCAGCCGACAGCGGCAGGTGGACAGCCATCTGGTCACCGTCGAAGTCGGCGTTGAACGCCTCACAGACGAGCGGGTGCAGCTGGATGGCCTTACCTTCGACGAGCTGAGGCTCGAAGGCCTGGATACCCAGGCGGTGCAGCGTAGGTGCACGGTTCAGCAGAACCGGGTGCTCCGCGATGACCTCTTCGAGAACGTCCCACACGGCCGCGCGCTGACGCTCGACCATGCGCTTGGCGGACTTGATGTTCTGCGCCTGGTTCTGGTCGACGAGACGCTTCATGACGAACGGCTTGAACAGCTCGAGCGCCATGAGCTTCGGCAGACCACACTGGTGCAGCTTCAGCTGCGGACCGACGACGATGACCGAACGGCCCGAGTAGTCGACACGCTTACCGAGCAGGTTCTGACGGAAACGACCCTGCTTACCCTTGAGCAGGTCCGACAGCGACTTAAGCGGACGGTTACCGGGTCCGGTCACCGCACGACCACGACGGCCGTTGTCGAAGAGCGCGTCCACCGACTCCTGGAGCATCCGCTTCTCGTTGTTGACGATGATCTCGGGAGCACCGAGGTCGATCAGTCGCTTGAGGCGGTTGTTCCGGTTGATGACGCGGCGGTACAGGTCGTTGAGGTCGGACGTCGCGAAACGTCCACCGTCGAGCTGAACCATCGGGCGAAGCTCCGGCGGGATCACCGGAACGGCGTTGAGGACCATGCCCATCGGCGAGTTGCCAGACATCTGGAACGCGGCCACGACCTTGAGTCGCTTGAGCGCACGCAGCTTCTTCTGGCCCTTGCCGCTGCGGATGGTCTCGCGCAGGATCTCGGCCTCGGCCTCGATGTCGAAGCCCTCGATGAGCTTCTCGATCGCCTCGGCACCCATGGCACCGGTGAAGAACTCGCCGAAGCGGTCCTCGAGCTCACGGTAGATGAGCTCATCGACGATGAGCTGCTTCGGAGCGAGCTTGACGAACGTCGTCCAGATCTCGTCGAGGCGGTCGAGCTCGCGCTGAGCACGCTCACGGAGCTGCTTCATCTCACGCTCGGCACCGTCCTTGACCTTGCGGCGGACGTCAGCCTTGGCACCCTCGGCCTCGAGCTCGGCGAGGTCCGTCTCGAGCTTCTGGGCACGCGTGGCCAGGTCGATGTCGCGACGGTCCTCGACACCCTTCTTCTCGACGCCCATTTCGGCCTCGAGCTGCGACAGGGCGTTGTGACGGCCCTCGTCGTCCACCTTGGTGATGACGTACGCGGCGAAGTAAATGATCTTTTCGAGATCCTTCGGCGCGAGGTCGAGCAGGTAGCCGAGGCGGCTCGGCACACCCTTGAAGTACCAGATGTGCGTGACCGGAGCGGCGAGCTCAATGTGGCCCATGCGCTCACGGCGAACCTTCGCGCGGGTCACCTCGACGCCACAGCGCTCACAGGTGATGCCCTTGAAGCGCACACGCTTGTACTTACCGCAGTAGCACTCCCAGTCCCGGGTGGGGCCGAAGATCTTCTCGCAGAAGAGTCCGTCCTTCTCAGGCTTGAGCGTGCGGTAGTTGATCGTCTCCGGCTTCTTGACCTCACCGTATGACCACTGGCGGATGTGGTCAGCGGTGGCGAGGCCGATCCGGAGCTCGTCGAAGAAGTTGACGTCGAGCACGTAACTTCCTTTCCCCATTGATGGGTGTTGGTTCTGCGTCAGGAGGAGATCAGGTGCCCGGCGGCGGGCCTTGGGCCGCACCGCCGGGCTCGCGAAACCTAGTTCGCCAGGTGGTCTTCGAAGGTTGCCGAGGACTCGTTGCGAGACAGGTTGATGCCGAGCGTCGCGTTGGCGCGATCGAGCTCGTCGTCCTCGCTGTCACCCATCGAGATCGCCGCACCGTCGCTCGAGAGAACCTCGACGTTCAGGCACAGCGACTGGAGTTCCTTCAGAAGGACCTTGAACGACTCCGGAATACCTGGCTCCGGAATGTTCTCGCCCTTGACGATCGCCTCGTAAACCTTCACGCGGCCGACGACGTCGTCGGACTTGATCGTGAGGAGTTCCTGCAGCGTGTAGGCGGCACCGTAGGCCTGCATGGCCCAGCACTCCATTTCACCGAAGCGCTGACCACCGAACTGGGCCTTACCACCGAGCGGCTGCTGCGTGATCATCGAGTACGGACCAGTCGAACGCGCGTGGATCTTGTCGTCGACGAGGTGGTGCAGCTTGATGATGTACATGTAGCCGACCGATACCGGGTACGGGAACGGCTCACCCGAACGACCGTCGAACAGCACGGCCTTGCCGTCCTCGTTGACCATGCGCTCACCGTCACGGTTCGGCAGGGTCGAAGCGAGCAGACCGGTGATCTCGTCCTCGCGGGCTCCGTCGAAGACCGGCGTCGCCAGGTTGGTGTTCGCCGGAACCTCAGCGAGGTCCGCCGGCAGGTTCTTCGCCCAGTCCGGGCTGCCATCGACCTTCCAACCGGTCTTGCCGATCCAACCCAGGTGGGTCTCGAGGATCTGACCGATGTTCATACGACGCGGAACACCGTGGGTGTTCAGGATGATGTCGACCGGAGTTCCGTCCGGGAGGAACGGCATGTCCTCCTGCGGCAGGATCTTGCCGATAACACCCTTGTTTCCGTGACGACCGGCGAGCTTGTCGCCGTCCTGGATCTTGCGCTTCTGCGCAACGTAAACGCGGACGAGCTCGTTGACACCCGGAGGCAGGTCGTCGTCGTCCTCGCGGCTGAACACGCGGATACCGATGACCTTGCCGGACTCACCGTGCGGAACCTTGAGCGAGGTGTCACGAACCTCGCGCGCCTTCTCACCGAAGATCGCGCGGAGCAGGCGCTCCTCCGGGGTCAGCTCGGTCTCACCCTTCGGTGTGACCTTTCCGACGAGGATGTCGCCGTCGCGGACCTCGGCACCGATGCGGACGATGCCGCGCTCGTCGAGGTCAGCAAGGACCTCGTCGGAGACGTTCGGGATGTCCCGGGTGATCTCCTCGGCACCGAGCTTGGTGTCGCGAGCGTCGATCTCGTTCTCCTCGATGTGGATGGACGTCAGGACGTCCTCCTCCACCAGGCGCTGCGAGAGGATGATGGCGTCCTCGTAGTTGTGGCCTTCCCACGGCATGATCGCCACGAGCAGGTTCTTTCCGAGGGCCATTTCACCGTTCTCGGTGCAGGGTCCGTCGGCGAGAACCTGGCCGGCCTCGATGCGGTCACCCTCATCGACGATCGGCTTCTGGTTCGCGCAGGTGCCCTGGTTCGAGCGCGTGAACTTGTTCAGGCGGTAGCCGCGGCGCGTGCCGTCGTCTGCCATGACAGTGATGTAGTCAGCCGAAACCTCTTCGACCACACCGGACTTGGTGGCAACGACGACCTCGCCGGCGTCGACTGCAGCACGAAGCTCCATACCGGTTCCGACGATCGGCGACTCGCTGCGGATCAGCGGAACCGCCTGACGCTGCATGTTCGCACCCATGAGGGCACGGTTGGCGTCGTCGTGCTCGAGGAACGGAATCATCGCGGTTGCGACCGAGACCATCTGGCGCGGCGAAACGTCCATGTAGTCGACCTCGGTGGCCGGGACGAACTCGACCTCACCGGTCTCCTCGCCCTTGCGGCGAACGAGAACGCGAGGCTCGGTGAAGGGGCCCTCGTTGTCGATCGGCGAGTTCGCCTGAGCGACGACGTAGCGGTCCTCTTCGTCCGCAGTCAGGTACACGACCTCGTCGGTGACCTGGCCGCCGATGACCTTGCGGTACGGGGTCTCGATGAAACCGAAGGGGTTCACGCGGGCGTACACCGACAGCGAACCGATCAGACCGATGTTCGGGCCTTCCGGCGTCTCGATCGGGCACATACGGCCGTAGTGCGACGGGTGAACGTCACGGACCTCGAGGCCGGCACGCTCACGCGACAGACCACCCGGACCCAGCGCCGACAGACGACGCTTGTGGGTCAGACCCGAGAGCGGGTTGTTCTGGTCCATGAACTGCGACAGCTGCGACGTTCCGAAGAACTCCTTGATCGCCGCCACGACGGGGCGGATGTTGATCAGGGTCTGCGGGGTGATCGCTTCGACGTCCTGCGTGGTCATCCGCTCGCGGACGACGCGCTCCATACGAGCCAGACCGACGCGGATCTGGTTCTGGATGAGCTCGCCGACGGTACGCAGACGACGGTTACCGAAGTGGTCGATGTCGTCGGTGCCGACCGGAACCTCGACGCCGCCCGGGACGGTCATCATCTTCTCGCCCATGTGCAGGCGAACGAGGTACTCGACGGTGGCGACGATGTCGTCCTCGGTGAGAACCGTGTTGCTCGTCGGCTCGGCCAGGCCGAGCTTCTTGTTGAGCTTGTAGCGACCGACGCGAGCGAGGTCGTAGCGCTTCTCCTTGAAGAACAGGTTCTCCAGGAGGGTCTGCGCGCTCTCCTTCGTCGGGGGCTCGCCCGGACGCAGCTTGCGGTAGATGTCGAGGAGTGCCTCGTCGGTCCCCGCGATGTTGTCCTTCTCGAGCGTCGACATCATGATCTCGTAGCTGCCGAAGCGCTCGGTGATCTGCTCGTTGCTCCAGCCGAGGGCCTTGAGCAGGACGGTGACCGGCTGACGACGCTTACGGTCGATGCGGACACCGACGGTGTCGCGCTTGTCCACGTCGAACTCGAGCCATGCACCACGGCTCGGGATGACCTTGACCGAGTGCAGTTCCTTCTCGGTGGTCTTGTCGATCGACTCATCGAAGTAGACGCCCGGCGAACGGACGAGCTGCGAAACGACGACGCGCTCGGTGCCGTTGATGATGAAGGTGCCCTTGTCGGTCATCATCGGGAAGTCACCCATGAAGACCGTCTGGCTCTTGATCTCACCGGTGTTGTTGTTGATGAACTCGGCGGTCACGAACAGCGGCGCGCAGTACGTGAGGTCCTTGTCCTTGCACTCGTCGACCGAGGCCTTCACCTCGTCGAAGCGCGGGTCCGTGAAGGACAGCGACATCAGGCCGTTGAAGTCCTCGATCGGGGAGAGCTCGTCGAGGATCTCCTCGAGACCCCCCTTGATGACATCGTCACCGCGGTCCGTGGCGCGCTGACGCCAATCCGGCGCGCCGATCAGCCATTCGAAGGAATCCGTCTGGAGATCGAGTAGCCCGGGTACTTCGAGCGGCTCGTGAATCTTTGCAAAAGATGCCCGTTTCGGGGCTCCAGGGATTCCGGCAACTACTGCCTTGGTCTGGCTAGAGACTGCCAAGATGCGTCCTTCCAGCACCTCACGCGGACCGCGCAAGCGCGATCATCGCTGTCTGCTTTGTTCAGGGATTCGCTGGTTACAACCGGAACGAACCCACCGAAAACAAGCTTCTAGCGAACACACTTCTAGCTTTTTAGGGCCATACGGTGCGGCTTTTGGCAGTGAAATCGGGAGGTGGACAGGAGGCAGCCAGCGCAACGACCAAACTTACACCGATTCCCGAACATTGTCTAATCCGGGGCACCAAGATTTAGGGGGTAGTCAAAACTACCACCGCTCGGACGCGATCGCGCCGCGTTTCCGTATTCAGCGTCTGCAACGTCACAAGTGCAAGAAAACAGACTGCAGCCTGCGGATTCATGTTGCGTCGGCACTCCTTTGTCCCGAGACAAGAGTGACGCTTGGGTGCCACAGGCGTCAAGCCCCGGCGCCGCGTTTCACATTTATCGCGCGCGATTGTTGCTGTCGGGCAGCGCGACTGACGAGCCGCAAGAACCACGAAGCACCGCCCGCGCGTACGCGTGACGGTGCTCCGTGGTTCAGTTCAGATTCAGCGCGACGGCACTGGCGCCGGGTTCGCCTTGAGGTCCTCCAGGATGGCGCGCTGGGCAGCCGGCGGAAGTGTGTGCAAGATCTGACGGACACGTTCCTGGCGGCGGCCGAGGCCCTGACGGTAGGGCAGACCGGGCGTCGCCTGCATCTGCGGAACGATGCCCTCGATGTCCTCGACACCACCGGTGTTGTGGCCGGCATCGGCGAGAGCCTGCTCGCGCGCAGCCTGCGCTTCGTCCTTCTCCTCCGACATGCCGATCGGGCCGATCATGCGACCGTTGAGGAACTGCTTGACGACTGGCTCGTCGCTGGTCAGCAGCACTTCACGGGGTCCGAACATCACGAGGTTGCGCCGGAACAGCATGCCGATGTTGTCCGGCACCGTACGGGCGAGGTTGATGTTGTGCGACACGATGAGGAACGTCGCGTCGGTCATCGCGTTGATGTCCAGGAACAGCTGGCTGATGTAGGTCGTGCGGACCGGGTCCAGGCCCGAGTCCGGCTCGTCGACGAGGATGATCTCCGGGTCTAGAACCAGCGCGCGGGCCAGTCCGGCACGCTTGCGCATACCGCCGGAGATCTCACCGGGGAGCTTGTACTCCGCTCCGGTCAGACCCACCATCTCCATCTTTTCCATGACGACTTTGCGGATCTCGGACTCGCTCTTCTTCGTGTGCTCGCGCAGCGGGAAGGCGACGTTGTCAAAGAGGTGCATCGAGCCGAACAGTGCGCCGTCCTGGAACAGCACACCGAACTTCTTGCGAACCTCGTAGAGCTCCTTGTGGTGGCACGTCGTGATGTCGACGTTGTCGATGTAGATGTGCCCTTCCTCGGGCATCAGCAGGCCGATGAGCGACTTGAGGAACACCGACTTACCGGTACCGGACGGACCGACCATCAGGCTGATCTCACCCGGCGGCAGCGTCAGCGTGACGTTCTGCCAGATGTTCTGGCGACCGAACGACTTGGTGACACCCTCTACCCGAACTTCGAGCCCCATGTCGAACCTCCACGATTGAATCTGGTCGGCCGTCTGCTGAAATCACGCAGCCGAGTAGTGAGTGAACTGGATCACGTTGATCCCATGATATGCAGGCTTCAGCGATTCCGGGGTGGGAGATTTGTGAAAAGTGTGACGCAATTTACGCGTGTTGCCTTGCGTCGATTGCGTGTCGCGCCTTAAATGCCGCCTCTCGCGTGCGGTCAGCGACGGAATTCGGGAATCACTTTCTCCGCGAACAGCCGGGCCGACGACGAGTCGTAGGCCAGGTCGGCGAAGTTCGCGATCGCATACGCCAGCCCCAGGTCCTGCAATCGGAGCAACTGCTCCACGACCTGCTCGACGGTGCCCACGAGCGGTCCGCTCCGGAACATTCCCGAAAAGCGCTGCAAGGCGGATTCTGAAATCAGTGGGCGATAGTGCGCGTCGATCCAGTCCAGCTTGTCGGCGACGTCCTTCTCGGTCTCCCCGATCACCACGTTGTAGTTCGCCGATCGGATGATCTCGTCGAAGTCGCGGCCCACATCGCGAGCGTGCTCGGCAAGGATCGCCGACTTCTGCGCAAAGGTCTCCGGAGTGCCGTCGAAGTTCGTGTACTGCGCGTACTTCGCGGCGATGCGCAGCGTCTTCTTCTCACCCCCACCGGCAATCCACAACGGAATGCCGCCCGGTTGCAAGGGCAACGGCTGCACGATCGCGCCGTCGACCTGATAGAACTGCCCGTCGAGCGTCACGTTCCCGTCGCGCCAGGCCTGCACGAAGATCTGGACACCTTCATCGAGGGCGCGAAGTCGATCACCCGCACTGGGGAAGCCGTAGCCGTAGGCACGCCATTCGTGCTCGTACCACCCGGCACCGATGCCCATCTCGACGCGACCACCCGAAACATGGTCGACCGTCGCGGCGACCTTGGCGAGATAAGCCGGATTCCGGTACGCGATGCACGTGCACATCTGACCGAGGCGGATACGTTCCGTCGATGCCGCGAACGCCGCCATGAGCGTCCACGCTTCGTGCGTGGCCTCCTGCGTGGGAGCCGGCACGGTGTGGAAGTGGTCGTAGACCCACAACGAATCCCACGGCCCGGCATCGGCTTCCTGCGCGAGTCGTTTGATCAGTGGCCACTGCTGGGCGGGCTCGACGCCGACGAGATCCAGGCGCCAGCCCTGCGGGATGAAGATTCCGAATTGCACGTCCACCAACGCTAATCGCCCCGGGAAAAGCCTGCAGTGAACCAAAGCATTGACTTCGTTCCCGCTGCGTGTGCGGGCTCCGGAAACGCAAAACGCCCGGTCCGAAGACCGGGCGTTGCGCAGTAAGTGAGTCTTACTTGACCGAGACGCTAGCGCCAGCGGCGACCAGCTTCTCCTTGGCAGCCTCAGCGGCTTCCTTGGCGACCTTCTCGAGGATCGGCTTCGGAGCACCCTCGACGAGGTCCTTGGCCTCCTTCAGGCCGAGGCCCGAAACGATCTCACGGACGACCTTGATGACCTGGATCTTCTTGTCGCCAGCACCCTCGAGGATGACGTCGAACTTGTCCTGCTCCTCGGCAGCCTCAGCCGGAGCACCGGCAGCAGCGCCACCGGCAGCCGCGATGGCGACCGGAGCAGCAGCGGTGACCTCGAAGACCTCTTCGAACTTCTTGGTGAACTCCGACAGCTCGAGGAGGGTGAGCTCCTTGAAGGCGTCGATCAGCTCGTCAGTGGTGAGCTTCGCCATGATGGCGTTCCTTTCGTTGTCCCGTCGCTGATCCGCGACCGGGAATGGTTTGTGATGCGCGGTTGCGGATCAGCTATTCGGCGGCCGTCTCGGAAGCGCCAGCGGCGGCTCCGGACTCTTCGGCCTTCTTTTCCTGCAGCGCCAGCGACAGGCGTGCAACCTGCGACGCCGGAGCGTTGAACAGGCCAGCAGCCTTCGCGAGGTTGCCCTTGAAGGCACCCGCGAGCTTGCTGAGCAGAACCTCACGCGAGTCGAGGTCTGCAATCTTGTTGACTTCGTCGACGGACAGCGCCTTGCCGTCCATGAAGCCACCCTTGACGATCAGCGCCTTGTTGTCCTTGGCGAACGCCTTGATGGCCTTCGCCGCGTCCACCGGCTCGCCCGTAACAAAGGCGATAGCGGTGGGGCCGACAAAAAGATCGTCGAGTCCGACGACGCCCGCTTCCGCAGCGGCACGCTTGACCAGGGTGTTCTTGGCGACGGAGTACGTGGCGTTGGCACCAAGTGCGCGACGCAGCTCGGTGAGCTTGCCGACCGACAGACCGCGGTATTCGGTCACGACGGCAGCCGACGAGTTCTTGAACTGCTCCGTGATCTCTGCGACTGCAGTGATCTTTGCGGCGTTTGCCATACTTCGCCTCCTCTCTGGTTCTCGAGTCCTACGTGCAGACGAGGCCAAAGCAGCGAAACGATTTAGGGCCGGAAACGACAAGAGCCCCGGACGCAGAGCGCACCGGGGCAAGAACACTGTCAGCCTGAGCTGAAGTCCCTCATCTCGATTCATCCTGCGTGGGTCGCCGGTCGGGCCGGACCTTCAATCGCTTTGCAGCGATGACCTACGGTCTTCGGTAGAACGTGATTGGGCGGCCATCGAATAGTCGAGGGCCAGGAATTAGAGTACGCGGCGAGGATTCGAAATCCAAAACGGAGGCAACGATGCCCACTGAGCTTCACGTACGTGCGGGATTCGCCGATGCCAATGGGCTGAAAATCGCCTACGAAGACATCGGCAACCCGAACGATCCGCCGATGCTGCTCATCATGGGTTTCAGCGCTCAGTTGACCGCCTGGCCGCTCACCCTGCTGGAGCGACTGGTGGAGGCCGGCAATCGCGTCATCCGCTTCGACAATCGCGATATCGGCCTCTCGAGCAAGATCTCCGGTGCACGCGTCGAAGGCAACAGCCTGGTTCGCGCCGCACAATTCTGGGCACTCGGCCGGCCCGCCAAAGTCCCCTACACGCTCGTCGACATGGCCGAGGATGCGGTCGGCGTACTCGATCACCTCGGCATCGAGTCGGCCAACGTCGTCGGCGCCTCGATGGGGGGCATGATCGCGCAGATCATCGCCGCCGAGCACCCGGACCGCGTCCGGACCCTCAGCCTGGTCTTCACCACAACGAACGAACCGTTCCTGCCACCGCCGTCCGCACGTTGCTTCAACGCACTCTTCGGCGGACCGGGCGCAAACGCCGGCCGGACCGAACGGATCGATTTCTCCGTGCAGTTCATGAAGAGCATCGGTGGACGCAAATACCCGGTCAGCGATGCCCTCATCCGGGAAGAAGCCGAGAAGAACTACGAACGCAGCTACTACCCCGCCGGCATCGTCCGGCAGCTAGCCGCGACGATCGGAACGGGCAGCCTCGTGGAGTACACCAAGCGAATCAAGAGCCCGACCGTGATTCTGCACGGCACCGACGATCCGCTCGTGCGTCCGCAAGGAGGAAAGGCGATCGCGCGGCGGATCCCGCACGCGCGACTTCACCTCATCGATGGTTGGGGACACAACTTTCCTGCTGAACTCATCCCCGACATCGCCGCGATTCTGCACAACAACGCGGCCACGGGTCAGTAGCGAACGCCTACTTCCCCGTCGGCGTAGCCTCGATCTTCGCCGTCACGTCGATCGTGGTCTTCGTTGTGCCGTCGACGTACTCACAGGTGAACTTGTCGCCAGCTGGCACGACCTTGAGCCCCGTTCCACAATTCACCGCGACCGGGTGACCAACCTCTTTGGTCTTCTGGTCGGTCAGGTCCTTGGACAGTTTCGCCAGGTCATATACGGCGTCGAGGCTCGTGATCGACTTGATCGAGCCGTCCTCCATCACCACCCCGACCCGGACCTTGTTGTTCTCCAGATCCGCAGTGCACACGTAGGTCTTGCCGTTCTCGGAGTTGTTCATCTGGTCTGGACAGTGCACGGTCGAGACCTTCTTGCCCAGGCCGCTTTGTTCATAGGACTTGTTCAGTTCGTCGGCGACCGTCTGTTGCAGATCGTCGACCGTGACTGGCTTCGAACATCCCGCGATCGCAACAAGCGGGAGGGCAAGGGCGGCAGCAAAACGGGCAGTGCGCATGAGATCTACCGTATGGGAGCGACGACGAGTTCGCTTGTGGAGTAACGCATACAGTCCCCTCGGACATCACTTGGATTCGTGCAGTTCCCAGCTCGTGACGCCGTTCTGACCGACCGTGACGACCATCGTCCCGGACGTCGTGCTTGACCGCATCGCGCACTCGAAAGTGCCACCGGCCGGCACCTCGATGAATTCCGCCGAGCCACAGTCCACGACGGCATCGCTCTCGGACAACGCGTCCATCAAGTCGCGCTCGGTCTCCTTGGTGTCCAGGCGCTGCAGTTGGCCGCTGGGGTTGGCGGCCGTGGTCGTCCTCTCGGCGCTCACCTCCGAGCTGGCTGTGGGGACGCTGGGTGCGGAACTGCACGCAGTGAGCACCAGAGCCAGACCGCCGATGGACACCAGGTACGAAAGTCGCTTCACCCTGAGTGATGCTAGAAGCAGATCGCCAGGTTCGCCTGTCGAGAAGTCCGCGGCCGGTCTCACGTAAACGAAAATCGCCGCCCAGGACGAATCCTGAGCGGCGATTTCACGAACTACGAGGTTTTCTTAGTCCTCGAGCAGGTTACGCACGCGGTTCGGGTCAACCGGGATGCCCGGGCCGAACGTCGTGGTGACGGTGATCTTCTTGACGTAGCGGCCCTTTGCGGTGGACGGCTTCGCACGCAGAACCTCATCGAGGGCAGCGCCGTAGTTCTCGACCAGCTTGGTGGTGTCGAACGAGGCCTTGCCGATGATGAAGTGCAGGTTGGCGTGCTTGTCAACGCTGAAGTTGATCTTTCCGCCCTTGATGTCGTTGACCGCCTTGGTGACGTCCGGGGTCACGGTGCCCGTCTTCGGGTTCGGCATGAGGCCGCGAGGTCCGAGGATACGAGCGATACGACCGACCTTGGCCATCTGGTCCGGCGTCGCGATCGCGGCGTCGAAGTCGAGCCAGCCGCCCTGGATACGAGCGATGAGCTCGTCCGAACCGACTGCGTCAGCACCAGCTGCTTCAGCCTCATTCGCCTTCTCACCCACGGCGAAGACGATCACTCGAGCGGTCTTACCGGTTCCGTGCGGCAGGTTCACGGTGCCACGGACCATCTGGTCGGCCTTACGCGGGTCGACACCGAGGCGCATAGCAACCTCGACAGTCGCGTCGGTCTTGGCCGACGAGGTCTCCTTGGCCAGGTTGGCCGCCTCGAGTGGGCTGTACAGCTTGGTGCGGTCGATCTTCTCGGCCGCGGCGCGGTACGCCTTGCTTGTGTTTGCCATTTCTTACTGTCCTTCTGATGGTTCAGTCGTGGTGAACAGGCCTGGCCGGCCTTCCCACGCGGTTCTGCGAGAGAACCTGAATTAGTCGGTGACCGTGATGCCCATCGAACGAGCGGTACCGGCGATGATCTTCGCGGCCTGCTCGATGTCGTTGGCGTTGAGGTCTTCGGCCTTGGTCTTGGCGATCTCACGGACCTGGTCCATGGTCACCTTGGCGACCTTGACGCGGTGGGGCTCCTTCGAGCCCTTCTGCACGCCTGCAGCCTGAAGCAGCAGCTTCGAAGCGGGCGGGGTCTTGAGCTTGAACTCAAAGGTCCGGTCTTCGAAGACCGAGATCTCTACCGGGATGACCTGGCCACGCTGCGACTCGGTAGCCGCGTTGTAGGCCTTGCAGAACTCCATGATGTTGACACCGTGCTGACCGAGCGCGGGACCAACCGGAGGTGCCGGGTTAGCCATACCTGCCTTGATCTGCAGCTTGATGACCGCAGTGAGCTTCTTCCTCTTCTTGGGTGGCATTTCCTTATTCCTGTCTCATCTCTGCGGCTGTGACCACAGAGCCGGTAGCCGGAACGTGGGTTTCCGGCTGAAACACTGCTCTTTCTGGGCGAGCACCCAGAGCGGCGCAGTGTTAGATCTTGGCGACCTGGGTGAAGCCCAGCTCGACGGGGGTTTCACGACCGAAGATCGACACGAGGACCTTGAGCTTCTGGGCCTCGGCATTGACTTCGCTGATGCTGGCGGGCAGCGTCGCGAACGGACCGTCCATGACGGTGACAGATTCGCCGACCTCGAAGTCCACGAGGATCTTCGGCTTGGCGACGGCTTCCGCGATGGTCTCGTCGCCGGCGGCGGTGGCCGGCTTCTTGACTGCGGTGTCCTTGGGGGCAAGGAACTTGACGACGTCCTTGATGCTCAGCGGCGACGGACGCGAGGTCGCACCGACGAATCCGGTCACACCCGGGGTGTTCCGGACGGCCGACCAGGACGCGTCGTTGAGCTCCATCCGGACGAGAATGTAGCCCGGCAGCACCTTGCGGTTGACCTGCTTGCGCTGGCCGTTCTTGATCTCGGTGACCTGCTCTTTGGGCACTTCGATCTGGAAGATGTACTCGCCGACGTCCAGGTTCTGGATGCGGACCTCGAGGTCCGTCTTCACCTTGTCTTCATAACCGGCGTACGAGTGAATGACGTACCAGTGACCCGGCAGAGCGCGCAGCTCGGTCTCGAGCGCCTTCGCCGGGTCGACGACAGCGGCGTCGACATTGTCGACGGCCGTGCCCTCTTCGGGGAGGTCGTTTTCCGAGGTCATTAACGCGCTCGCTTCCTTCGCTTACGTGGGCGGTTTGGTTAACCGAAGAGCCAGGTGACGCCCTTGATGAACAGCACGTCGAGTCCGCCGATGTAAGCCACCATGAAGACCACGAACACCAGCACAACGGCGGTGTACGTGACCATCTGCTTCTTACTCGGCCAGATGACCTTGCGCAGTTCAGCCAGGACTTCCCGGAGGTACTTGCGAATGCGCTTGAAGATGTTCGGCCGAGCCGTATCCGTCTTCGACGCCTTCTTACTGCCGGTGGGAGCGGCTTCAACGGCAGTCGACTCGACTGCCGTTCCGGCCGGACGAGTGGTTCGCGTGGACCGCTTGCCGGTCGGCTTCGCGGTTGTGCCTTCGGGCTCCTCGCTCACCATTCACCCTCTCCGTCAGTTGCACCGTGGGCAGGGGCGACAGGATTCGAACCTGCGACCTGCGGTTTTGGAGACCGCTGCTCTACCAGCTGAGCTACACCCCTTCGGATTGCCGGGCCCTCGTCAGGACCTGGTAACCCACATTTCTTCCGTGATAACACAACACACGCGCCGCCTGCTTCGCATAGCTGGGCAGGGCAGCGCGCAGCACTTGAGTTACCTCGAATGCCTACTGTACTTGACGCCACGCTCTCGAAAGAAATCGCCGCGAGGCAGCCAAGAAGTGTCAGGCGAGACGGACCGTTGCGGTTGCCCGACCGAAGATCCGACGACCATCCTGCTTGGCCGTGATCGCGATGACGGCCGTCCGATCCTCGTCGTCGACGGACCGCACGCGACCGGAGAACTCGACCTCCGCAGCCTTGTCCGCCGCCACGTAGACCGGGCTCGTGAATCGGACGCTGTAGGCCTTGACCGCACCCGGGTCGCCCAACCAGGACGTCACGAAGCCGGCGCCGAGACCCATGGTCAGCATGCCGTGCGCAACGACGTTGTCCAGCCCAGCGAGCTTGACGACTTCGTCGCTCCAGTGGATGGGATTCGCATCCCCGGAAACGCCCGCATAATTCACCAGATCGCCGCGAGTCAGTTTCACCACGCGTTCCGGCAATTCCTCGCCGACCGAGATCTCGTCAAACTTGCGTAACGCCATGCATCATCACTCCTCTGACAGCGTCCGAAACGTCGCTGTCGACGTCATCGCTGCTGCGCGCGATGAGCGTGGTGAAAGTCGTCTGAATGAGCTCGCCGTCCTGGTTCGTCACGAGATTCTTCGTGACGATGATGTCGGTTCCGGCCATCTGACGAAATGAATCGACATAAACATCGCAGGTGAGGCGATCGCCTACCTTGATCGGCTGGTGAAACTCCAGAACCTGATCGGTGTGCAGGATCGAACTGAGGTCGTATCCGTGGATGAGTTCCTCGAACAGTCGCTTCTGCGCGATGATGCCGACCAACGAGATGAAGGTCAGCGGAGCGAGAAGACTGCCGTGTCCGAGTTCTGCTGCATCGGCTTCGTGCCAGTGGGCCGGATGGAAATCCTGAACTGCGCGAGCATATTCGCGAACCTTTTCTCGACCGACTTCATAGAAGTCGTCGACTCGATAGTGGGAACCCACCATCGCGGCCGCATTTCGCGTCGGGAATTCGACCCGGGCCACCGACTTTGCTGAAGCGACTGCAGTAGAAACGCCATTCGTCACGAGCGAATTCACCTGTCTGGCCGTTGCCGATAAACGTCAGTTCGTAACGTACCGTCTCAACAGCCTGACAGTCGGTAGCGAACTACCGCGATTCGCGGTGCGCCCGGTGGGCGTTGCAGTTCGGGCAGTACTTCTTAATCTCGAGACGATCAGGATCGTTACGCCGGTTCTTCTTGGTGATGTAGTTCCGGTGCTTGCACTCCTCGCACGCCAACGTAATCTTCGGGCGCACGTCCGAGCTCTTCGAGGCCACGCTTGCCTCCCCTCCCAGGTCGATCTCTCGATATAGTTACGACTTCCAGTCGGAAGCCGCTGTTGTAGCGATGGGCGGACTTGAACCGCCGACACAACGATTATGAGTCGTTTGCTCTACCGACTGAGCTACACCGCCTCGCGGCAAGGTGCACACCGAACCAGGCGCTGTAACACCAAACGCTGCGAGCCCCCTAACGGAATCGAACCGTTGACCTTTTCCTTACCATGGAAACGCTCTACCGACTGAGCTAAGGGGGCCTACCCGCTTGCTTGGCTTTCGCCGTGCTTTGTGGGCCTAGAGAAGGTTACACACCGAAGGTTCCAACTGCCAAACCAGCATGTGAGGCCCCCTGGACGGGGCTGGCCGGAGATCGAAAAATGCCCCGCGATGGGGCTCGTCGAGCCAGGTCACGGGGCATTTCCGAAAAGTGGCAGATGTAGGATTCGAACCTACGTAGCTTTCGCGACGGATTTACAATCCGCTCCCATTGGCCGCTCGGGCAATCTGCCAGCGGATCAGACGAATCCGATCCGGCGCTAAGCAGAATACAACGAAGCGACCCCTTCAATGCAAACGCGGTGGCCGGGGTACCTTTTCTATCGGCCCACCCAGCGCAACGCACAGGAGTGATAGTGGCGGATTCGTCGTTCGACGTGGTCAGCAAGATCGATCGGCAGGAAGTCGACAACGCCTTGAACCAGGCGGCGAAGGAGCTTTCGCAGCGGTATGACTTCCGCGGCACCGGCGCCAAGATCGAATGGTCCGGCACCGAGGCGATCGTCCTGCAGGCCGAGGCCGAGGAGCGCGTCAAGGCCGCGCTCGAGGTCTTCCAGGAAAAGCTCATCCGTCGCAACGTCTCCCTGAAGGCGTTCGACGCCGGCGACCCGGTCGCGTCCGGAAAGATCTACAAGATCACCGGCAAGCTCGTCGAAGGCATCAGCTCGGAGAACGCGAAGAAGATCTCGAAGATCATTCGCGACGAGGGCCCCAAGGGCGTGCAGGCTCGCATCCAGGGCGACGAACTGCGCGTGAGCAGCAAGAAGCGCGACGACCTGCAGGCCGTCATCGCGTTGCTCAAGGGCAAGGATCTGGATATCGCCCTGCAGTTCGTGAACTACCGCTAGTCAGCGATTTAGCCCACGCGTTCGATCGTGTACGAGACGAGGCGATTCATCGCCTCGTTCGCCGGGCCCTGCGGTAGCAAAGCGAGTTCTTCCTGCGCCTGCTTGGCATAGCCGGCAAGCGTCTCTTTCGCGTGCGCCATCGCGTCGGACGCGCGCAGCAACTTGAGTGCTTCGTCGACCTCGGCGTCGTCGGTGATCGGGCCGGCGAGGAGCTGCCGGAGACGGGCGCCATCTTCGCTGGTGTCCGCGAGGGCGTAGAGCATCGGCAGCGTGCGCACGCCTTCGCGCAGGTCCGTGCCCGGAATCTTGCCCGACTGCTCGGACACCGAGCAGATGTCGATGAGGTCGTCGGAGATCTGGAAGGCGGTACCGACGATGTCGCCGAGACGTGCGAGGCGATCGATCTGCTCACGGTCGGCGCCGGAGCACGTGCCGCCGAAGCGGCCCGCGGCCGCGATGAGCGAACCGGTCTTCTCCCACACCACCCGCAGGTAGTGATCCACCGGATCGCGGTCCTTGGCACCGATCGTTTCGCGCATCTGACCCGTCACCAGTTCAGCGAACGTCTCGGCGATGATGCGGACCGCCTCCGCGCCGAGCGTCGAGACCAGGCGCGAAGCGTGCGCAAAGAGGTAGTCACCAGCGAGGATCGCGAAGCTGTTGCCCCACCGGGCGTTGGCGCTCGGCGCCCCGCGACGCATGTCGGCTTCGTCCATGACGTCGTCGTGGTACAGCGTGGCGAGGTGCACGAGTTCGACGACGGTCGCCGCGGTGATGATGTCGGGATCGTCCGGCTTCGGCCCGAGTTTGCCGCTCAAGATCGTGAACAGCGGCCGGAAGCGCTTGCCTCCAGCCTTCGCCAAGTGCAGCGCGGCCTCGGTGAGGAAGTCCTCACCGTCCGACAGTTCGGCGATCAACAGGTCCTCGACACGGCGCAGGCCGTCGGCGACCGAAGCCGCCAGCGCTGGGTCGCCGAGATCAACCCCGGCAACGACGTTGGTCATGAGCACACCGTAATTCACGTGGCAACGGAATTGGAGGCCGGGCCATCAGTTCCCTCCAGGTTCACCCCTGCCAAGATGGATGCCATGAGCGATACGCGACAGCCCGCTGCATTCGGAGAGCAGCCGATGCCGGCCAGCACCGACGTGCTTGTCGTCGGCGCGGGACCTGCGGGTTCGTCGGCGGCCGCGTGGGCCGCCGCATCGGGTCGTTCGGTCCTCCTCGCCGATTCGGCGGTGTTTCCACGCGACAAGACCTGCGGCGACGGCCTCACTCCCCGCGCGGTGGCCGAACTCGATCTGCTCGGGCTCGGCGACTGGGTGCGCGCCCGCAGCATCAGCAAGGGCCTCCGGATGTGTGGTTGGGGCAAGTCCGCCGAACTGCAGTGGCCGAAGGGCTCGTTTCCCGGCGTCGGTAGCGCCGTCCCGCGCACCGAACTCGACGACCGCATCCGCCTGAATGCCGTCGAACGTGGGGCCGTTATGGCACAGGGCGCGAAGGCCGTCAGCGTGGAGACGACCGACAACCGCGTCACCTCGGTGACGTTCAAGACCGCCGAGGGACTGCGCACGGTCAACTGTCGGACTCTCGTCGTCGCCGACGGCGTGAAGTCGACGCTCGGCAAGCAACTCGGCCGGGAATGGCACCAAGACCTCCCCTACGCGGTCGCTGCGCGGGCCTACATCAAGTCCGGGCGCAGCGACGATCCCTTCATCACCGGGCACATGGAGATCAAGGACCCGGCGGGTGGCTTCGTGCCGGGTTACGGCTGGATCTTCCCGCTGGGGAACGGCGAGGTGAACGTCGGCCTCGGCTCGATCTCCACGAAGAAGCGTCCAGCCCGCGTCGCCCTGCACCCACTGCTCGAGCAATATGCCGAAGAACAGCGCAAGGAGTGGGACTTCGTCGGTGAGGTCCGCGCCCTGCGTTCGGCATTGCTGCCGATGGCCGGCAGCGTCTCCGACTTCGCGGGTAAGAACTGGGCCTGCATCGGCGATGCCGCGGCCTGCATCAATCCGCTCAACGGCGAAGGAATCGATTACGGCCTCGAAGGCGGTCGCCTGCTCGCCGCAATGCTCGATGAGCCCGACCTGACTCAGGCCTGGCCGAACGAACTGCGCACCCATTACGGCTCGGCATTCTCGATCGGACGGCGGGTCGTCGCACTGGGCACCCAACCGGGCGTGTTCCGCGTTGGTGGTCCGCTCGCGCTGCGGTCCCGCCGGTTCCTGAACGTCCTGCTGCGCACGATGGGCAACCTCATCACCGACGAAGACAAGGACCTCGTCGCGCGCATGTGGCGTACGGCCGGCCGGGTATCGATGCGCCTCGACCAGCGGCCGCCGTTTAGTTGAGCGCCCCCTGGTCGAGAATCGCGAATACCAGCCCAGCTGACGTGGTACACCGGCCTTGTGGCGCTTGGTGATCACATCCAGATCGGCCCGCTGACCCGCTTGATCGTCGGCCAAGAGCTCAACATGGCGGCGGGCCAGCCGGACGTGTGCAACGTCATCCTTCACCGCACCGGCGATGTCTTGGTCATCGTCGACACTGGCGCCACATCGGTCATTCGGGACGCGATTCGATCCATTGCCGAAGATCTCCAGCCGTGGTCGAAGGTCTTGCTGCTCACGACGCACGCACACATCGA
>JAJFUQ010000265.1 GCA_021372355.1 Nocardiaceae bacterium
ATACTGCACCGGCAACGGCGACCACGCCGGCGCCTCACCCATCGCCCGCGCCGAATACGCCACCATCACATCACGCGCCAACGGCACCATCGACACACCGTCAGCCGCAATATGCTGCGCAACCAACGCGAGAACATACTCAGACTCGGACAACCGGAACAGGCAGACACGCAACGGAACGTCGACGGTGACGTCAAAGATCTGCGTTGAAAATGCCAAGACCGAACTGAACAAGTCGTCGGCAGAGGTCTTGCGCAATTCGAGCTCGACCTGCGATTCGATCGGCGAAAGTACGACCTGGATCGGCCCGCTCGCCGTCTCCGGATAGATCGTGCGCAGTACTTCGTGTCGAGCCACAACGTCACCGACCGCGCGGCGCATCGCTTCTACGTTCAAGGCACCGGATAGGCGGATCGCCACGGGAATGTTGTATGCGGCCGACTCGCGGTCGAAGCGGTTCAGGAACCACATACGCTGCTGTGCCGGCGACAGCGGCACCTCTGCTGGACGCGGACGAGCGACAAGCGCCTTACGCTCACCTTCGCCTACGTGCGATTCGAGTCGGGCCGCCAGGCCCGCCACGGTTGGTGCCTCGAACAACACCCGAACCGGGACACGAGCATCAACCGCAGCCGACAGCCGCGCCACGACGCCCGTGGCGAGCAGAGAGTTGCCCCCGCGCGCGAAGAAGTCGTCATCGGCGCCGACACGTTCGACGCCGAGCACTTCGCCGAACACCCCGGCCACGATTTCTTCGAAGACAGTCGCGGGCGCCCGGTACTGAGCAACCTCGAACACCGGCGCCGGTAGTGCACGCCGATCGAGCTTTCCGGACGCATTCAGCGGGAAGGCATCGAGCACCACGATCTGGGCCGGAACCATGTACGCCGGCATCTTGGCGCCAGCAATCGCGCGCAGACCCTCGGTGTCGATGACTGCCCCCGGTGCAGCAACCACATAGGCGACGAGTTGGTCACCCGCGTGGACGTCCTTCCACACGATCGACACCGCTTCGGCAACCGAGTCCTCGCCTGCAAGAACCGCTTCAACTTCGGACAGTTCGATGCGCAGGCCCCGAAGCTTCACCTGGAAGTCGGACCGGCCGATGTAGTCGATGTTTCCGTCCGCGCGCCAGCAAACAAGGTCTCCCGTTCGATACATGCGCGACCCAGGTGCGCCAAACGGATTGGCGACGAAGCGCTCGGCGCTGAGGTCCGTGCGGCTGAAGTAGCCTCGCGCGACCTGGACACCCGACATGTAAAGCTCACCCGGAACGCCGACCGGCACCGGGCGCAGCCATGGGTCCAGGATGAGAGCCTGCGAGTTCCAGACCGGAGCACCGATCGGCACGGGTCCGTCGCCGTAGCTGTCGATGACGATATTCGTCGCGTGCACGGTGAACTCGGTCGGGCCATAGAGATTCGCCGGAGTTGCGGCGCTCACGCGTGCCAAAGCACCAACAACACGGCCAGTCAGCGCCTCACCGGCGATCAGAACGTAGCGAAGGCTATCGATCGATCCGGGCGCAACCTGGCTCGCAAACACCGAAAGCATCGATGGCACGAACGACGTCATGGTGACACGCTCAGCCGCGATTACCTCCGCCAAGTACGCCGGATCACCGTGGCCGTCTGCACGAGCGATGATGAGCAGCGCACCCTTCGCCAACGTCGCAAATAGCTCCCACACAGACACGTCGAACGTCGCTGGGGTTTTCTGGAGAACGACATCGGAGGCCGAGATATCGTATTCGTCCGCGATCCACAGAACCTGGTTCACGGCCGACCTGTGGCTGATCGCAACACCCTTCGGACGTCCCGTCGACCCGGACGTGAAGATGATGTACGCGAGGTTGTCCGGACGCAGCGACGAAAGTCGCTCGGCGTCGACAATCGGATCAGCACTGTAGCCCGACAGATCGACGCGATCGATCTGGACACCATCCATGCGATCCGCCACAGTCGTGAGCACCACGGCCGGGTCAGCGATTTCACGGATATGGCGTATCCGGTCCTGCGGATAGTCTGGGTCGATTGGCACATATGCGCCACCCGCGGCGTGCACCGCATACATCGCGGTGACCTGGTCGAGCGATCTGCGCATCCCAAGTGCTACCCGCGAATCTGGGCCTACTCCCATGCTGATGAGGTGCCGTGCGAGACGGTTGACGCGCGCACTGAACTGTGCGTAGGTGAGCTCTTCGTTGTCGAATCGCACAGCAGGCGCATCCGGAGTTCGCGATGCCTGAACTGAGAACAACGAAGCCAGGGTCTGGCTGGACTCGACCGGAAACGCCGTCAGATTGAACTCGGTGAGAACCTGACGCCGATCAGCATCGCTCAGGAGTTCAATCTCCCGCACCTTGATCGACGGAGAGGTCGCGACCTGGGTGAATACTCGAACAAGCCGGTCGGTGAACCGCTCGATCGTCGAGGAGTCGAATAGGTCTGTCGCGTACGAGACGTCGCCACGCAGACCTATCGGCGCGCCGTTGGCGGCGTATTCTTCCTCGAACGTCAAGTGGAGGTCGAACTTCGCTAACCCGGGGTCGAGATCAAGCGTCGACACCGTCAGACCCGGGAGTTCGAACGACACTTTGCCCAGGTTCTGGAAAGCCAGCATCACTTGGAACAGAGGTGCGTGCGCAGTCGAACGCGGCGGGTTTAGCACCTCGACGAGCCGCTCGAACGGCACATCAGCGTGTGACATCGCAGCCAGGTCTGTCTCTCGAACCTCCCGCAGCACATCGCCGAACCTGTGCTCACCAACGATGGGGGTGCGCAGGACGAGAGTGTTGACAAACATTCCAATGAGATCATCGAGCGCGGCCTCACCACGGCCAGCGATCGGCGTACCGATCACGATGTCCTCGGCGCCGCTCAAGCGCGACAGCAAGATCGCCAGCGACGCGTGCACAGCCATGAACAGCGAGGCGCCGTGTGCTTGGGCGACCGCGGCAAGCTCTCGAACAACGTCGTCGGGGACGCTGAACAGGTGTCGGGCACCCTGGTACGTAGCGACCGCGGGACGCGGACGATCCGTGGGCAATTCGAGCAAAGTCGGCAGGTCGCCGAGCTTGTTCCTCCAGTACTGCTCTTGCTTCGCGATGAGCGAATGGGCATCGTGTTCAGAACCCAGAACCTCGCGCTGCCACAACGCATAATCCGCGTACTGAACAGTCAGTGGCGGCAGGGGCGGCTGCCGCCAGATCGCGCGCGCCGCGTATGAAGTCATGACGTCACGGGCCAAGGGCCCCATCGACCACCGGTCCGTCGAGATGTGGTGGACCACTAATACAAGGACGTGCTCGTCGACATCCAGCTCGAATAGCGCAGCTCGGATCGGTACTTCGGTCGTAACATCAAATCCCTGTCGGACGATCTCGACGATCTCCCGTTCCAGAGAGCTTTCGATGACCGGTATCGGCGTGAGGTCTGGGATGACCTGCGCGGCCTGGAGCACGATCTGCGACGGCCCGTTCGCGGTCTCGGGAAACAACGTGCGCAGGGACTCGTGACGACTCATCACGTCAATGACCGCGATCTGAATGGCGGCCGCGTCGAGTTCACCACTGAGCCGAATCGCGATCGGCACGTTGTCGACGCCGGATTCGGGGTCGAAGCGGTTGAGGAACCACATGCGCTGCTGCGCGAGAGACAGCGGAACGTGTGCGGGACGTTCCTTCGCAACCAGCGCCTTGCGCCCTCCCTGACCAACGAAAGATTCAAGGCGAGCCGCGAGTCCTTCGACAGTCGGCGCTTCAAACAATGCGCGAACAGGCATGCGGCCGTCGTGGACGCTGTTGAGTCGGGCCACGACTTGGGTGGCGAGCAATGAATTTCCGCCGAGTGCAAAGAAGTCGTCGTCGGCACCGACCCGATCGATACCGAGCACTTCCTCAAACACATCCGCAACAGCTTGCTCAAGCACAGAGACCGGCGCACGGAAG
>JAJFUQ010000028.1 GCA_021372355.1 Nocardiaceae bacterium
GAGCCGGGCATTACGGTGGGACACGAGAGCCTCCGGGACTCGAGAGTGTGGGCCTTAGACAAGCCACACCCCACCCGGAGGCTCTCCCTGATTCAAGCCGACGCGCCCGCCACCATCCTCATGGCCGGGTACACCTAGGCGCGTGAGGGTGCAGGAGATCGTGGCCAGTGCCGGGTCTGGTGATGGTGTTGCAGGTGCCAGGCGAAGGTCGAGGGGCGGCGTCGAGGCCTTGCTCGGTGAGGGTTTTGCGGAGGTCCCGCTCGCGGAGTTCGTAGGCCCAGGATAGGGGGCCGGGATGCATTGAGACACGGCCGCGCCAATGGCAAATAACAATTTCAAGCATGCATCGGCATCACATTTCTATATTTACGGATTCGGCTTGATTGCTTAACATGAGCGGCCCCAGCATTAACGTCGACTTAATTGTCGCACTATTCATAAGCACCGCCGCTCGCCATATGCTCAAGCCACTCACAAAAAAGCCGAGACCGTAAACATGCTGCCCTGCAGTCAGTCTCGTGCATAACTCAATGACGCTCGGTGCGAATTGAGATCTACAGGTGAGGCGAGAAAAGGAGCAGAAGTGTCGCTTTCAGATTTCACCAGCTTATTGTCCGCCTGGGGAGATTTCGGTGGTCTTCCGTCGGGAATCGGTGATCTTCTGGCTGGAATGGCAGCCCTGCTGACCGCCGGTTCAAGCGGATAGCGATCGTCGATCGCTATCCAGCAGCCGAAGTCCCCGGATTCGTCCACGATCCGGGGGCTTCGGTGTAGGGCACCCGATCTGGTTCGCACGTTAATCCTGAGACTGAAGCTGCTTACTGAGGTCTGGTGACCGCTGCTCCTCCCGCCGCGGTGGCAGCGCCGGCAGCAGATTTCTACGCGGCGCCCAACCCGCTGCCGCCCGGCAAGCCCGGCGACATCATCCGCGCCCAACCCATGCATTTGGCCCTGTCTATCGGCGACTTTCCGGCACACGCGACGCGCATCATGTTCCGCAGCGTCAGCGTGAAAGGAACCCCGATTCCCGTCACCGGCACGGTGCTCGACCCGGTGGCGCCGTGGCACGGACACGGTCCTCGACCGCTGATCGCGTACGCGCCGGGCAGCCACGGACTGGGTCCCCAGTGTCTGCCGTCGAAGCTGCTGGCCAAGTTCGTGCACTTCCAGCCGCCGAAGGATGTGATGACCGAAACCGAGGTCGCTTACATCGACGGACTTCTGGCGCAGGGATTTGCTGTCGCCGTCACCGATACCGCACTGCCAACCGCTCAAATGGATGTCGCCCGCGCCGCACAGCAACTGCCGAAGACCGGCATCCCCCGCCACGGGCCGGTGGGACTGTGGGGCTATTCAGCCGGCGGTTCCTCGACCGGCGCCGCTGCGGAATTGGTCAGCAAGTACGCACCGGATCTGGATGTGCGAGGGGCCTTCGTCGGCGCACCAGGGGTCGACACGTACCGCTCGTTGAAGTACGTGGACCGCGGTTTGGCCAGCTCTCAGGCCAATGGGGAGTACGTGGCCGGCCTTATCGCTGCCTACCCCGAGGCCGGGCCGAGTATCAACGAGGCGATGAACGCCGCCGGCAAACACCTGCTGACCGCGATCACCCGCATGTGTATCCCCGAAGCGCTCCTGACGTTCGGACTCCAGCCATCGAGCAAATTCACGGTCAGCGGTCGACCGATTCCGGACGTGCTGCAGGCGAACCCCGTCACCCGGGCGATCATGGACTCCCAGAGCCTCAAGCACGGCGTACCGACGGTTCCGGCAATGCTGGTCACCGGCGGTAACGACGATGCCGTTCCCCCTGCACCCGTGCGTGAACTCGCTGCCCTGTGGTGCAGCAAAGGAGCATCGGTGACCTTGGTCGACCTGCCGCTTCCGAAGATCGCGTGGGGTACCGGCATCGGCCACTATGCGAACTGGCCGCCGGCCGCAATCCTGGGACTCACCTGGATGAAAGACCGGATCCTCGGTCTACCGTCGCCCAACGGGTGTGGCTCCCACTGACCTTCGCCCCCTAACATCTCGCGAATGGGAACACTCCGGATTCTCGCGGCGGCAGCGCTTTTCGTGGTCATGACCGGTTGCTCGGCGTCCGAAACCGGAACCGCCCATCCTTCGGCGACGCCGACCACCACCCGCACGCTTCCGGCAAGTGTGCAGGAGATCGTGCTGCGGCCGGTCGACGGGAACGGCAAGGTTCAACCCGGCTGGAGCGTCAACGATGCCGCGAGCGCGGTCAGCTGTGATGCCGCGAAGTCATCGCCGAACGCGGTGACCGCCGGAGTGATCGTGGGTTGTGGCTCCAGCGCCGACGGATTCTTGGCGTGCTGGCTGACCTCCCACAAGTACTCGGCGGTGTGCCTGCGTTCGCCCATTGGCAAGCACCTCGTCCGCATCGACACGAAGATCACCGCGAAGGGCGTCGCCGCGAAGAACCCCACACCGCTCGCGGTCGGACTCGACGACGGCCGAGTGTGTTCGATCATTCTCGGCGGCGCGTGGGGTCCCGAGGGAGCGCCGGACTTCCTGTGCCACGCCTATCCGGAATTCGCCGGCGTCTGGAACGGCATCAGCAAAACCGCCACCGGGTGGACCGTCGACGTGCGTACCCAAGACGGTGAGACGCCACATTCCGTGACGTCTGTCTACTACGTCGGGATTGCCTGAATTGTGATCAACCAAGCTCGGGGCAGCGTCTTCGGTGCCGACGTGGAATCATGGGACCGACGGTCCCGACAACCCAAAGAGGTGGAACGAGAGTGGTCATCACGCTCATCGTCCTTGCAGTCATCGTCGTACTCGCAGTGCTGTTCGTCATCAGCATCTACAACTCGCTGGTCCGGCTGCGTAACGGCTACAAGAACAACTTCGCGCAGATCGACGTTCAGCTCACGCGTCGGCACGACCTGATCCCGAACCTGGTCGAGACGGCAAAGGCCTACATGGCCCACGAGCGCGGCACGCTCGAAGCCGTCATCGCAGCCCGCAACTCGGCGGTCACCGCACAGGCGGCAGCCTCGGCGAACCCGGGCGACCCGAGCGCGATGCAGAACCTGTCGAACGCGGAAGGTGCGCTCACCGCCGGCCTCGGTCGACTGTTCGCACTGTCTGAGGCCTACCCGGACCTCAAGGCGAACCAGAACATGATGCAACTGTCGGAGGAACTGACCTCGACGGAGAACCGCGTTGCGTTCGCTCGCCAGGCCTACAACGACTCGGTGATGACCTACAACAACAAGCGCGAGGTGTTCCCGTCGAACATCTTCGCCGGCATGTTCGGGTTCACCGCTGCAGCGCCGCTCGAGATCACGAACCCGGAAGCTCGCGAAGTTCCTCGCGTTCAGTTCTGATTCTCGCTAGATGAACTTCTTCGAACGTCAGCGTGAGGTGCGCTCGGCGTCGAAAAGACTTGTGCTTCTTTTCGCCGCCGCCGTCCTCGCCATCACCGCCGCGGTCAACATCGCGGTCATCGGAGCGACGCTCTCCCAGGGCGCGACGGTCGACCAGATCGTCGGCCTCGTCATCGTCGTCTCCGGCCTGACGCTGGTCCTCATCGGCACCGTCTCCGTGGTCAAGCTGCTCATGCTTCGCCACGGGGGCGGCGTCGCGGTGGCGGAAAGTCTTGGCGCCGTTCGCCTCCCGGACCATCTGACCGACCCGCAACTCAAGCGGTATCGCAATGTCGTCGAAGAGATCTCCATCGCGTCGAGCACACCGGTTCCCGTGCTCTTCGTGTTGCCGGACGAACCTGGTATCAATGCGTTCGCCGCGGGCTACACGCCGGCGGATGCCGCCGTGTGCGTCACGCAGGGCTCGCTCGATCGCCTCAACCGAGACGAACTGCAAGGCGTCATCGCGCACGAATTCAGCCACATCGTGAACGGCGATATGCGGCTGAGCATTCGCCTCATCGGCGTGCTCGCGGGCATCACGGCACTCGCCGTCGTCGGCCGCATCATGCTGCAGTCCGGCGCGGGCAGCCGACGCAGCGACGACAGCAAGGGCGCACTCCCGTTCTGGGCGCTCGGCCTCATCCTCATGATCCTGGGATGGATCGGTGTCTTCTTCGGACGCCTCATCAAGGCCGCGATCTCCCGCCAGCGCGAGTACCTGGCGGATGCCTCCGCCGTGCAGTTCACGCGCCAAACCGCCGGACTCGCTGGTGCCCTGAAGAAGATCGGCGGACTCGACGCCGGTTCGAAACTCCACAGCCCGCGCACCGAGAACGTCAGCCACATGCTGTTCGGCGAGGGCATGAACTTCTCGGCGCTGTACGCCACCCACCCGCCGCTCATTGAGCGGATCAAGGAACTCGAGCCGGGATTCACCGCGGAGGGGCTCGACCACCTGCACGCCCAGTGGCAGTCCGCGCCGCCGAACGGTCTCGCTGAGGACGCTGCACTCGGTCTCGCCGCACCGCAGGACGGTGGGTTGGCCCCGCAGCAGGTCCGGCTCAACGCGGATGCGGTCGTCGCGACGGTCGGCTCCCCCAAGCCGGACGACTACGAATCCGGGACCCGAATCCTCAACCAGATTCCGGACGAACTCATCGATCTCGCACACAACCCGAACGCGGTGATCCCACTGATGTTCGGTCTTCTGCTCGACCGCGATGCCAACATTCGCAACTCGCAGTTGACGATGATCGGGCAGACGTTCGGTAACCAGGTCGTCGCCAACACGATGACCGCAGCGAACCAGCTCGCCGCCCTCGACCCGCAGCTCCGACTCGCCATCGCCGAATTGTCGTTCCCCGCGATGCGCCGACGCACGCCGGATGAGATCCGGGCCGTGTTGTCGCTCGTCGGGCAGCTCGTCAACGCCGACGGCAAGGTCAGCGTCTTCGAATACTGCCTCGGCACACTGGTTTACGTCGGTCTTCACGAAGCGCTGAACTTCACCTCGCCGTGGAAGAGCCGCCGGCAGAACCTGGGCAGCGCCCAGAACGCGATCGCGTGCCTCCTCGCCGTTCTCGCGATCACGGGCAACCGGGATCAGCAGTCGGCCGAGCGCGCGTTCCGATCCGGCATCTCGACGGTCTACCCGAATGCGCAGCTCCCGCTGCTTCCGGTTCCCCAAGGCGTGCTCGCGCTCGAGGCGGTGTGGCCGGTCGTCGACGGACTGCAGGGCAACGACAAGGCCCTCATCGTCGAAGCCGTCGTGAACACCGTCATGTCCGACGGCGTCGCGACCCTCGACGAGACGGAACTCGTACGCACGGTGTGCGGCGTGCTCCACTGCCCGGTACCGCCGCTCAACTGACGCCTAACCTGGGCTCATGGATCGCGATCGGGACGCCGAGGGGCGCGCACGCAACACTCGCGCGCGCGACGCGCTGGGGCGTCCACTGCCGCGCGGCGTCGAAGGCGTTCCACGCATACCCGATGACCTGTCTCTCTCCCCTGCCGAGACACTCGAATACGCGCAGCAACTGCTCGACGACGGGCTGGCCTTCAACGCGCATGAGGTTCTCGAAGCCGCTTGGAAGAACGGTCCGGAGTCCGAACGCGAGCTCTGGCAGGGATTGGCCCAGATGGCGGTGGGCATCACCCACGTTCAGCGCGGCAATCCGAAGGGCGCGAAAACCCTCTTCGAACGGGCCCGACTTCGACTGAGCGCTATCCATGGTGAACCGCACGGGATCGACATCAGCGGAGTGATCGCTTTCCTCGACGCTCCTGCGCTAGAACACGTTCCGCACCTCGTTCGAGCCCGGAGTTGGCGGGAGTCCTTTCCGCCGGGGTCGCTGGAGCTGCCGTCCGGTCATGCCGCGTTCGCCGGGGAACCGGAGGAAACGGCGATCGCGGTGGACGTCGGCGATGGCGTGCGCGTTGTGCTGGACGACTTCGGCGAGAACGGCCCCGTCGACGTGAGCCTGCATTGGTCACGACACCAGCTGGACGGACCTCCGGGCACCATGCCCTATGACTCCGAGGCCGTCGTGCGGTATGACGAGTCGATTCCGGGGCACCTTGTCGTCGAGATGATGCCGGCATCCCGCCACCAGGACGATTGCGACGCCTGTCCCGTGGATTCAGCACCCTCTGTCGCGATGGAAGTCCTGCCGGACGTCGTCGTGGACGTCGTCGACTTCCTCGCCCGGCTCCCCCGCGGCCGCGCGGGCTACTGGAAGATCGACGAGGTGGGGACCGCGCTCTGGCGCGGCAGACTCGATGAGGCCGGCAATGCGTTGATCGAAACCGTCCCCTACGACGACCGCACGTGGCGCGTTGACGGCCAGACTGTGGAGTTCGCGGTCGTCGCGAAGGTGCCGGTGCTCGCCCGCCCAACGACGTAGCCTGAACTCAGCAAACACCTTGCGTCGCACGAGGAGTGGCTATGACCGCCAGCGGAAACCCAGCAGCCCCGCTCGAGCTGAAACCCGCTGCCCTCATTCATCGTTTCGGCGCTCGCCTCCTCGACGGCCTGATCATCGCCGTTCCGATGTGGATCGTGGGCCTGGTCCTGAGCCTCGTCCTCGGCGTCGTCGGTGACGTGCTGTGGCGACTCCTGCTGGTCGCCGTTTCGCTCGGGTACTTCGCGTACTTCGAGTCGAAATACGGCCAAACGCTCGGCAAGCAGATCCTCGACATGCGCGTCGTCGGGCCGACGGGCGCAAACCCGACGTTCGAACAGTCCCTGCGCCGGAACTTCTTCCTCGCGGTGATGCTTCTCGGCGTGCTAACGGTCTTCGTCTGGCCGATCGTCGACACCGCGATCTCGATCATCGAAGCGGTCGTCTACGCCTGGATCGGGTGGACGATCCACAAGAGCCCGACCCAGCAGGGCTTCCACGACACGTTCGCGGGCGACTTCCACGTCGTCAAGTACGCATGAGAAAAGGCGCGCACTGGCCATGAGCTGAGTGCGCGCCTTTTCTTTTGTGGATCTACCGGACCGGAACCTCGAGCGATTCAGCAGTCGGCCCTGCGAACTGTGTGCGGTACAGCGCGGCGTAGTGGCCGTCGACCGCAAGCAGCTGGTCGTGGTTGCCCTGCTCGACGATCCGTCCGCCATCGACCACGACGATGATGTCCGCATCGCGGATCGTCGACAGTCGGTGGGCGATGACGAACGCCGTTCGGTCTGCGCGGAGAGCCGCCGTCGCGTGCTGAACGAGCGACTCCGTACGGGTGTCGACCGAACTCGTCGCCTCGTCGAGGACCAGGATCGACGGCCTGGCCAAGAACGCGCGAGCGATCGTGATCAGCTGCTTCTCGCCTGCACTGACGCCGGAACCCTCGTCGTCGATGACCGTGTCGTAGCCGTCCGGAAGCGCGTGGACGAACCGGTCGACGTACGCGGCGGTCGCGGCTTCGAGGATCTCCTCCTCGGTGGCCTCGAGGTTTCCGTACGCGATGTTGTCGCGGATCGTGCCCCCGAACAGCCAGGTGTCCTGAAGAACCATGCCGATCTTCGAGCGAAGGTCTGCACGGGTCATGTCATGGACATCGACGCCATCGATCCGGATCGAGCCGGAATCCACGTCGTAGAAACGAAGCAGAAGGTTGACCAGAGTCGTCTTGCCCGCGCCCGTCGGACCGACGATCGCGACCACCTGACCGGGCTCGGCACGCAACGAAAGGTTCTCGATGAGTGGCTTGGCCGGGTCGTACCGGAACGACACGTTGTCGAACTCCACGAGTCCGCGCGTGCGCGCCTTCGACGCGGGGTCCGACGGCACCGTGTCCGGAGTCTGCTCCGGCGCGTCGAGGATCTCGAAGACCCGCTCCGCCGAGGCAACGCCCGACTGGATGACGTTGGCCATCGAACCCATCTGGCTCAGCGGCATCGAGAACTGCCGTGAGTACTGGATGAAAGCCTGAACCGCACCGAGCGTGAGCGAACCGCCCGCCACCTTCAGCGCGCCGGCAACCGCGATCGCGATGTAGTTGACGTTCCCGAGGAACATGATCGTCGGCATGATCAGACCCGAGATGAACTGCGCGCGATAGCTCGACTGGAACAACTTCTCATTGCTGTCGTCGAATGCGGCTTCGACCTCGTGGCTCCGGTTGAACGCAACGACGAGCTCGTGGCCCGAGTACGCCTCGTCCACCTGCGCATTGAGCGCGCCAGTGTACTTCCACTGGTCGATGAAGTGCGGCTTCGAACGCTTGGCGATCTTGGCGGTGACGAATCCGGACGCCGGAATCATGAGCACGGCGATGACCGCGAGCATCGGCGAGATGAAGATCAGCATCGCGAGAATTCCGATAACGGTGAGGGTGCCACCGAGTGTCTGGGAAAACGCCTGGTTCATGCCCAGTGCGATGTTGTCGATGTCGTTGGTGACGCGGCTGAGGGTGTCGCCGCGCTTGGCCTTGTCGAAGTAGCTCAGCGGAAGATCGTTGAGTTTGTCCTCGACGTCGGAACGCAACCCTGAAACGGTCGACTGAATCGCCCGGTTCAGCAGCAGGCCCTGCACGTAACCGCACACCATCGCGGCCAGGTAGAGACCGACGACGATGAGGAGCAGGTTTCCGACCGCATCGAAATCGACACCCTTGCCCGGCGTCACATCCATGGCCGTCAGCATCTTGGCGATCGCCGTGTCGCCGCGCGCACGCAGCGCCTCGATCGCCTGTTCCTTGGTGGTACCCGCGGGCATGTTCGCACCGAGGTATTTGCCCATCAGACCGTTGAAGACGATGTTCGTCGCCTTACCGAGCAACCATGGCCCCAGCGTCATCAACGCAACATTGGCAATGGTGCACAACGACGCGAGGGCGACGAGCGGAAGATCCGGACGCATACGGCGAGCCATACGCATTGCCGTCTGCTTGAAGTCCTTCGCCTTCTCCTCAGGCGCGGCCATGCCGGGAGGGCCCATTGGGCGGCTCATGCGAGCACCGCCTGCGAGTCGACGATCTCGGCGTAGCACGAGCACGAATCGAGCAGTTCTTCATGTCGGCCGATACCGACGATCTCGCCATGCTCGAGCACGATGATCTGATCCGCCTCCCGGATGCTTGACACGCGTTGTGCCACGATGATGACGCTCGAATCGCGCGTCACGTCGCGAAGCGCGGACCGCAGCCGGGCCTCCGTCGCCACGTCGAGCGCGGAGAAGACGTCGTCGAACAGATAGATCTTCGGGTTCCGAACGAGCGCGCGGGCAATCGCCAGACGCTGTCGCTGGCCGCCCGAAACTGTCGTTCCGCCTTGGGCGACCGGGGTGTCGAGTCCTTGCGGCATCGCTCGCACGAAGTCTGCGGCCTGTGCGATTTCCAGTGCGGCCCACAACTCGTCATCCGTGGCGTTCGGGTTGCCGTGGCGAAGGTTGCTGGCCACGGTCCCGCTGAACAGGTACGCCTTTTGCGGCACGAGGCCGATCTGCTCACGCAACTCGATCGGGTCGAGATCGCGGATGTCGGTACCACCGACGCGCACCGAGCCGCCGATGACGTCGATCAACCGCGGCACGAGGTTGACCAGCGTCGTCTTTCCGGAGCCGGTGGCACCCACGATCGCCGTCGTCTCCCCCGGGCGAACCGTGAAGTTGAGCGACCGAAGAACGGGTTCCTCGGCACCGGGATATCCGAAGGTCACGTTGTCGAACTCGAGGAGACCGCTGTGCGTGGCGAACGTCTTCGGCTTCGGGGGCGCGGCCAGCGAGGACTCGGTCGTCAGGACGGCGCTGATGCGCTCGGCACTGACCGCCGCACGCGGCACCATCATCGCGACGAACGAACCCATCATGACGGACATGAGGACCTGCATGACGTAGCTGATCATCGCGGTGAGGGAGCCGATCTGCATCTGCCCCTCGTCGATGAGATGCCCGCCGAACCAGATGACGGCAACGCTCGTGACGTTTCCGATCATCATGACGGTCGGGAACATGATCGCCATCAGGCGGCCGACCTTGAGGGACGTCTCGGTCAGCTCCGCGTTGGCGTCGGCGAAACGCTTGGTTTCGACCTCCTCACGCACGAACGCGCGGATAACGCGGACACCGGAGATCTGCTCACGCAGGACGCGGCTCACGCTGTCGAGCTTGCGTTGCAGGCCACGGTTGACCGGAATGAGGCGAACGACGATGAGCGACATCGTGAAAGCCAGGGCGATGATCGCAACGAGCAGGACCCACGACAGCCCGACGTTTTCGTGCAGCGCCATGAAGACACCGCCGATACACATCATCGGTGCGACGACGAGCATCGTGCAGCCCATGACGACGAGCATCTGGACCTGCGTGACGTCGTTGGTGTTCCGCGTGATGAGCGACGGCGCTCCGAAGTGGCCGATCTCCTGTGCCGAGAAGTTGTTGGCACGGTGAAGCAGTGCTCCACGCATGTCTCGACCGGCACCCATGGCGGCACGACCGCCCAGGTAGACACCCAGAATCGAACAACAGACCTGGACCGCGGAGACGGCCAGCATGACCAGGCCGATCTTCCAGATGTAGGGGACATCTCCCTTGACGAGGCCGTTGTCGATGATGTCGGCATTGAGGCGCGGCAAGTAGAGCATGGCAAGGACAGCCACGAGCTGGATCACGACAATGATCGACAGCTCGCGGCGATAAGGCGCGAGAAACTCGCGTAGCAGTTTGTAAAGCATCGTTACCGAGGTTACTGGAGGTTCTATCTCCGGTCCCGTGGTTCTTCTCTCACCTGGCACAGCCGTCACGCACTGGTCACACCCTCGAACAGTGCCCGAGTCACGCAAATTCCGGGTTACGGTCACCCGGTGAAGTCCGCAGCCGACACCACCTCACGGTTCGCGCCGGCTGCCGTCTCGATCCTGGCACTGGCGATCTCCGCGTGGGGCATCGATCGGCCGTCTTTCTGGTACGACGAAGCGGCCACGATATCTGCGATCAACCGGCCCTGGCACGACATGTTCGCGATGCTCGGGAACGTCGACGCGGTGCATGGTGCGTACTACGTCGTCATGTACGGCTGGCTCCAGATCACCGACGATTTCGGCTTGTCCGAATTCGGCTCCCGGCTGCCGTCTGCGTTCGCCGTCGCGGCCGCGGCGGCCCTCATGGTCGTGCTGGGAACGAAGCTCGTCGATCGACGGTTCGGAGTGGTCGCGGGACTCGTCCTGGCGACCCTCCCCCGCGTGCTGTGGACCGCGTCCGAAGCGCGGGGCTACGCCTTCACGGTGATGCTCGCGGTCGCGTCGACGCTGCTGGCGCTCATCGCGGCCGAACGAGGCAAGTGGTGGTGGGCGGCGTATGTCGCCACCAGTGTCGTGCTTGTCGTGTTCTTCGTTCCCGCGATCACGGTCGTGGGCGTGAACGTGCTGATCGTCGTGCTGCGGAACGGCTTCGCGCCCATCGCCGAACTGCTCATTTCGAGCATCGCGGTGGGTTTGATCAACGCACCTTTCGCCGCATTCGCGCAGAGCCAGACCGAGCAGATCTCCTGGATGGCTCCCGTCACGCGACAGACGCTCGTCGACGCGGTGCTCCTGCAGTACACCGAGGAATCACCCGCCTACCTCATCCTCGGAATCGTGGTGGTTCTGGCCGCACTAACCGCTGCTCTGTGGCGATCCGTGCCGAAGCCGGTGTGGCACGCCGCCGTGGCGGGTGCCCTGCTGGCGGTGATTCCCACCATGGTGACCCTGGTCTACTCCGCGTTCGTGACGCCGACATACGTGCCCCGGTACATGTCATTCACCGCACCTGGGGTCGCACTGGTTCTCGCGGCGGCGATCCGGGCGCTGGCCCGCCACCGGGATTGGGTGGCAGCGGTTCTCGTCGCGGCTCTTGCCCTCGCTGCGGTTCCCGCGTTCCTCGCGCAGCGCGGTCCCTACGGGCGAGCCGGCGGGAGCGACTTCTCCCAGGTCGCCGACTTCATCGGCAGCCACGCGCGGGCGGGAGATTGCGTCGCGTTCGAGCCGGTCCTGAGCTGGAGTCCTACCTCACAGCGAATAGTCATGCGCGCCAAGCCGGCTCAATTCCGCGACCTTCGCGACATCGGCCCCGTAACGGATGCGATCACGAGCAACACGTTGTGGGACGCGCCGCGTCCGGTGGGCGATTACACGTCGTGGTCCGAGCGATGCTCCATCGTGTGGGTGGTCACCGATCACGAACGCACGAAGCGCCGCATCGTGCGGCCGTGCGGGTGTACGCCATGGTTCTTCGACCCGTTCCACTTCGAGAACTCGCCGCTCTACCGCGCGCTCCAAGCGAGCGGACTGACCGTCGATTCGCGCACTCAGTTCAACGATTCACAGGTTGTTCGGATGGTTCGGTCACGATGAAGCCGCGGAGGCGGGCCTGCTGCGCGATGTCGGCGCGAAAGACGTCGAGGTTCGACAGCGTGTAAAGCCCGTCGATCGCGTCGCTGTCCCACAGATCCCACAGCCGTTTGAGGTCGGCCTTGCGCGATTGCCAGCCCATTCCGTCGATCACCGCGCAAATGAACTGGCGCGGCAGGCGAACCTCCGCCATTTCCTGGATTTCGCGAACGGCATCGGTCAGCTTCGAGCCCGTCGAGTCGAAGCCCTTGGCTGCAACCGCGATGACGGCATCGGACCCGGCCGGGATCGCGAGATCGCAGGGAGCGGTCAGTCCGTGTTTGCCGACGAATCGCGTGCGCGTCTCGCACGGCAATCCGAGTTCGACGGCGATGTTCTCGATCTCGTCCTCGACGCTCCGCCCGGACGCTGCCGCGGCGTTGGCCCGAACTCGGCCTCCGGCCCGCGCGGCGAGAACATCACCGAACGTGTAGGTCCTGGTCAGCTGCGCGTTCAGCAGTTCGACGACCCGGAATTCACGGTCGAATCGGGACACGAAACCGTCCGGATCGGATCGCACGACACGCTCGACGGACGTCGTGCCGAACAGCCTGCGCATCTCATTTCGCAGGCGTTCCTGGCTCATGCCGAGCACCAAACCGAGGACGTAGGCCGCATCCCGATTGTTCGCGACCCACCAGATCAGCGAGTCTGTCGTGAAGGGCGCCCACGCCTCGAGATCGAGCGCCACGCTCTTGATGTCCGACGCCTCGACCGTCTCGGCGACGGGATCGATGTCCGCGCTGAGCTTCGAGAGCGACGTCAGATACTCGTCGAACGTGTGACTTGCACTCATGTGGCGACGAACAGGTACTCGTCGACGGTGCGACGGGTGGCCGCCGCATGGGTACCGAACGAGTACGTGTGCTGGATCGGCCGGACGGTCACGTTGTCTTTGTACTCGCGCAGGAGACCGACGATGGTGTCAGCATCGGGCACCGCGTTGCTGCTGTACGAGACGACCAGGGCCGACTCGTGAAAGCGCTTGAACGCCATGCGCAGTGCCTCTTCCGCCGTGCGCTTGTAGGCGAACGGCGTGTACTTCTTCGCGATCTTCTTCGTCTTCGTCTGGTCCATGATCTGCTGGCCGCGCCAGTAGATCGAGAGCCCCTCGAGGAAGTGATAGCGCTTCATGTAGTCGGCATCGTCGCGCGGCGGCGCGTAGGGCGGGTCGAGGTAGACGACGTCGAAACCGGTGGGAACGGCGAACACATCACCGGTCATCGCGGTGTGTGTCTGACCGTTGTCGAAGACGGAGTCGTTGTACTTCTCGGCATGCTCGAGGAAGTGCTCACGCAGGGAGATCGACAGGTCACGACGGCCGTCGTTGTATTTGGCCGAGTCGGTGAACGTGAACACGCCCCGCGGTTGGCGGCGCGCTGCCGACAGCACCAGCGCCGAGATCGCCACCGCGCGCTTGTTGCCACTCATCGTGTCGATGTGCGACCACGCACTGTCGAGAAAGCGGCGATCGTCGTCGTTGAAATACAGCCCGGCAAACGTCTGCTGGATGAAGTCACGGTCGTCGGCGGCGGGTCCGCAGATGGTCGCGATGTCCGCAGCGGTCAGCCGGTCTGCATTGTTCACCGTGGTCGCCGTGGCGATGACGCCGGGAAAGTTCAGAAAGTCATTCGACGTGACGGCGTACCCCATCGACTTCAGCAAATAGGAAACGACGCCCGACCCGGAGAACGCGTCGAGCGCGGTGCTGCCGCCGACGTCCTCGAACACCTCGGCAAGCGCCGGGATCAATCGGTACTTCGACCCCATGTACCGCAAGCGTGGGTACCCGAACGCACGCTCGACGGCTGCCTCACGGGAGGCGAGAGAGGTGGACACCGATTAAGTATGGCGGCAACCACCGACAAGTCCGGCGCAGCTACCGGCTGATGTTGGCAAGAAGCCTGGCGCGCGCCGACTGCCACGCGGTCGAGGTGACGACGGCGAAATCCTGATCCCCTACGCCTGGCAACGCGAGGAGTTCGGCGGGGTCACCAAGGCGCCGGGCGGCGTCGACGTAGCGACGCGACTGCTCGATCGGCACCGCCTTGTCCGCCTCGCCATGCACACAGCACACGCGAATTCGGCTCGGCAGCAGGTCAATCGGTGAGGCGATCCGGTACCGCTCGGGAAACATCGCCTCAGTTCCGCCGAGGAACGGGACCACCCACTCGTCACTGAAACCCGCTGTAGAGAGGTCGAACACGCCCGCCATCGCCAACGCGGTCGTCACCTTGACGCGCGGGGCACTACCCGGAGCGCCCCCGGGCAGCCGAGGGCGAGACGCCGTCCAGGCAGCAAGGTGGCCACCTGCCGAGTGGCCTGTGACGTGGACGCTGGTGAATTTCAGCGGCGCGCGGTAGGTCGGCGACGAAGTCGACCGCGGCCGCGACGTCGGTCAAGGTCGTCGGCCAGCCACCACCTCCGCCGACCCGCCGGTATTCGATGTTCCACACCGCCACCCCGTGCGATGCGAGGTCACGGGCAAGTGGGTCATGTATCCGAGCCCGATCGGTACGCGCCACCCACCACCACGGATCATCACCACGATCGGAAGCTCGTTCAGGCCCTGAGGCAGGAAGAGGTCACCACCATTCTGTGGCGCCGGGCTTCCAGTGAGCGGCGGATACTTGAGCCGCTGCGGGGGCGCGACCGGAAACCGACCAGACAGGCCGGTGCCCGGCGATGGCGTCGACGTCGGTACCGGTTCGTGAAAACCCTGTGCGGCTACGGGCCGCGGCGTCCCGCCGATCCGCTCGCCGGTGATAGCCCCTGAGCATCCGGCAACGGCGGTTGCGGCACCGCCGGCGACGATCGCGAACAGGGCGCGCCGACTCAGCGGCGCACCCGTTCCTTCCCGCCCCACTCCACCGCACCAGGCTATTCCGCAGGCGAACGTGGCGGCAGCAAGCGAGTCTCGGCACTCACGAAATCCACAGCGGACATCTGGCCGCAACTCAGCTGCCGAACTTGGTCTTCAGGATTTCCTCGACCGGCTTGGGCAGCGTCGTCTCGAAATCGTTCATTCGGGCCCAGGTCGGCGTGATGGTGATGACGGCCATATAGTCGTAGAGCTGCCGGACCTGGCCTGAAAAGTCTTCGGAACCGCGCGCCGACATCGACTTCTTGCTCGCCTCGACGTATTCGTCCGGAACGCCGTCGACGATCTCCACCGTCGCGGTGCCGCGCATGAGCAGGCAGCGGGGAGGTAGCCCGTCATGGTCGATCGTGATGGCCACCTCGGGCCGCTCGCGAAGCGCGGCAACCTTCGGTGAGTTGACGACGGTCGCGAACGCGATCTTGCCGTCCGTCAACCAGAATCCGATCGGGATCACGCGCGGCGTTCCGTCCTTGGCGACGTAGGCAACCCGCATGAGGGTGGAAGCGCGGAGCATCTGCTCGGTGATGGGCTTGGTGAGTTCGGATTTCAGAGCATCGACATCCATGGTGGTCACGCTTGCTGATACCCGTTTTGGCTGCCCGCAGAAACAGAAAATCCCCCACGGAAGTCCGTGCGGGATTTTCTTGGCGGTGGCGGCGGGATTTGAACCCGCGGAGGCTTTCACCTCACACGCTTTCGAGGCGTGCTCCTTAGGCCGCTCGGACACGCCACCGCCGAGAACTTTACCGTGGCGACGCCGGATCGCTAAATCGCCCGGTTACGCCCTACTTCGTGACGTCCGCGCCGGTGCCGTCGAGCATGACTGCGTCGGGTCCGACCGGGCTCGGATCGAAAGCCGGCGGTTTGGCCGGATCGAACATGCCAGGGATCGTCTGACAGGTCGCTCCGATTTCGGGAACCGTGTACGGGTTGGCGCGCAGCGCGCTGATGAACTGGCTGATCCGCAGGTCAGAGACGGTGTCGACCTTCAGTTGGTGGCCCCAGCCCTGCAGGGAAACGGCGTGATCCAGTCCCGGAAACGGCGACATGAGCATGTACGGCACCCCGTCGGCATACCGTGCCAACTGTGCGACCTGACCGGCGCTCAGCCGATCGGGGTCGTAGGCGATCCACACGGCGCCATGTTCGAGCGAGTGGACAGCCAACTCGCTGCGAATCGGGTTCGGATACACGACGCCGGTGCAGTCGGCCCAGATGGCGTCGTGCGGCCCACCCATCGGCGGCGTGCGGCCGTAGGCGACGCGCTGGCCGCGTCCGACATGCAGCGAATGAGCGTAGGACGCCACCTCGACGCCGGGGATCGCGAGTGACGGGTCGTGGTTGCTTTCGTCCGGAACGACCTGGGTCGCGACGGCGTGACCTTCGATCGCGCACCCGGCAAGCAGGAAAGAGCAGGCAAGAAGGGCAATCCGGGCGAAAGGCATTCGCCGTTTATATCAGGGCTGCGGGTGACGCTGCCGAGCGAAGAAGTCCTCCAGAAGCTGCGCACACTCCGCCTCGAGGATGCCGCCGCGTACTTCCGGCCGGTGATTGAGGCGCCGATCGCGAACCACGTCCCACAGCGATCCGACGGCTCCGGTCTTTGGCTCCCAGGCGCCGAAGACGACCCGGCCTACCCGCGCCAGAACCAGGGCTCCGGCACACATCGTGCAGGGTTCGAGCGTCACCGCGAGGGTCGCACCGTCGAGGTGCCAGCCATCTCCGTGCACGCGCGCGGCCTCCCGTAAGGCCAGGATTTCGGCATGCGCGGTCGGATCGCCCAACGCGTCCCGGGCATTCGCCGCCCGCGCGAGTTCTCTTCCGGTGGAATCGAATACGACGGCTCCGACGGGAACGTCCCGGTCGCCCGCGAGCTTGGCCGCGTCGAGCGCCGCCCGGATGCAGTCCTCGTCCCTCACCGCTGGAGTTTGTCGAGGACCGCCGCGTATTCGTTGGTGAACCCGAGACGCTGCGCGATCATGCCGAGCTGTTCGTCCGGGTAGAGGTCCGCGTCCGAGACGATCACGCCGAGCACCGGTCCCGGCAGACCCATGTCTTCGAGCAGATTGAGATCGCCCTCTTCCCAGGGGTCGACGTCGTCGAGCTCATCGGGGTCGTAATCCGGAACCTCGATGTTCAGCGCGTCGAGCACGTCGGCGGCGATGTCGTACTCGATCGCCGCAGTGGCGTCTGAGAGCAGCAGTCGCGACCCTGACGGATGCGGACGAACGATGATGAAGAAGCCGTCGTCGACGTTGAGAAGACCGAATACAGCTCCGGAGCTGCGCAGGTCGCGCAACTCTCGCTCGGCGTCCTTCAGGCTCGTCAACGCCTGTTCGGAGAGGGCCTGGCAACGCCACTTGCCGTCCTCACGAACGACGCCCACCGCGAAGCCCTCGAGATCGTCGAGGTCACCCGAGGCGGCACTGCTGGAGGTCGGACGTTGAGCCATGCAGCCAAGGTAGCCCGATATTGCGGACTAGTTAAAGTCGTCCGCTGGATCTTCTTGCTGCGGACGGTGTGTCAGTCTGGTGGCGTGGCCACTTCTACCCCTCCCCCCGTGTGCGTGATCGGTCTCGGGCTCATCGGCGGTTCGCTGTTGCGGGCGGCCGCTCAAGCTGGACGCGAAGTGTTTGCGTACAACCGCAGCCGCGACGCAGTGCGGGCGGCTCGCGACGAGGGTTTCGAAGTCTCCGAGAACCTGTCGGCCACGCTCGAACACGCCGAGGCGTCCAACGCCATCATCGTCGTCGGGGTTCCGATGCCCGCCGTCGACGCGATGTTCGACATGATCTCCCAGCTCGCACCGCAGTGCACGATCACCGATGTCGTGAGCGTCAAGGGTGCGATGCTCGATGCTGCTCGCCACCATGGCCTGGCAGAGCGGTACGTGGGCGGCCACCCGATGGCCGGCACCGCGGAATCGGGCTGGGCGGCATCATTTCCCGAGTTGTTCCAGGACGCCGCCTGGGTGGTTGCCGCCGAGTCCGACACCGATCCGGGCCGTTGGCGCGACGTTGCGCAACTCGCGCTCGATTGTGGTGCCTTCGTGGTCCCGGCCAACGCGGCCGACCACGACCGGGCTGTTGCACGAATCTCGCACCTGCCCCACGTGCTCGCCGAAACGCTCGCGATCGCCGGTGAAGCCGGGCACGACCTCGCGCTGGGCCTCGCCGCCGGATCGTTCCGCGACGGCACGCGCGTCGCGGGCTCCTCCCCGGCGATCGTTCGGGCGATCTGCGAGCCGAACGCGACGGCGCTGCTTACAGCACTCGATGAGGCGTTGGACGAACTTCAGAAAGTGCGCAAATCGCTGGCCGACAATGGGACGCTCGGCGACCTCGCGGACCGTGGCCACGCTGCCCGTTCGCGCTACGAGAATGTCGAACGCACACCGATCGAGGACATCAGCGTGGGCGAAGACGGCTGGGCCGAAAAATTGTGCGAAGCCGGACGCCGAGGTGGCGTCGTGAAGTCTTTAGACGCGCTCCGCTAGACCCGGGTAATCCGACACGACGCCATCGGCGTCGACCGTCAGCGTGGCCGTCGACGTTGCGGTCTGAATCTGGATCGAATCGCCGTCGATGCGGTAGACGTGGATCGCCTCGTAAAGACTCAGGTCGATCAGATTGACCATGAGCATCGGCACTTCGATCTCGCCGACGACACCTTGGCTCCGGAGCCGGCGCAGCGTCAGCGTGCTGAAGAACGGGCTGAGACTGAGATCGATGTCGATGGCACCTCCGAAATTCGACCTGACCTGCGAGTTTCCGGTGATGACCGTCCAGAAACCCTCTTCATCGCGGGTCAGCGAGGTGTGCTTGACGCCCGACTTCCGCGTCGTTCGAAGGGTGACCCGATCGATGATTCCACGATCGTCGGTCGCCAGATCGTACGAGGCGCTGAAGGCGGGGTGCAGCGGACTCTGCGCCGCGACGATGCGGCCTGCGGCGCGCACGCGACGGCCCGCGATCTGAACTCGCGCCGACTCCATTCGCGGCTCGTCGTAGGCGCGCCATGTCAGGATCGTCGGCCACTGAGCGTCGCCCGCGACTGCCGTCTCTGCGGTAAATGGCGTGGTCACTCCCCTACGGTAGATGACCAGCGGGTGAACAGCGCGTCAGACGGTGTTAGTTGATCGTGCGACCCATGCTCTCGGCGGCGTCGTCGGCCATACCCTGTCCGGCCTCTTCGTAGAGATGGTGGACGACATCGGCGCCACGATCACGGAGCAGATCGATGTGGTCGGCGAACTTCACCATGGCGGCGATGCGGCCGTGGAAGGTGCGCGTCTTGAGCTGATCGAGCGCGAAGATGTTGGTGTCGTGCGCGGGCATGCACAGCATGACGAGTTCGACCGACGTCGCCATGACGAGCTTGTCCCAGAAGTCGGCGTCGACGGCGTCACCTTCGACGACGTTGACGCCCTCGTCCCGAAGTCGCTGCACCCGTTCGTGGTCGGTATCGATGCCGAGAACTCGCATCCCGTACCGGTCGGACAAGCGCTCGTACGCACCGGCTCCGACGCGGCCCATTCCCACGATGATGACCTGCGCGTCGCCGACCTCGATCGGGCGGTCGCTGGGATGCAGTTTCTTGGGGTCGATGTGCGGCAGGAACGGTTCGATGCGCCGACTGATCGCCTCGCTCAGGCTGTTCAGCGGTGCTGCGACCACGAAGCTGAGCGCCACTGCGAGCGACAGGACGACGAGCCAGTCACGACTGAGCCAATCGTTGGCGACCGCGAGCGCACCCACGATCAGACCGAACTCGGAGAAGTTCGAAAGAGCCAGCGTGGCAAGGATGTTCGTTCGCGGTCGCAGACGGTAGAGGGAGAACACGACGACGTAGAGCAGGCTGCACAGCGGCATGCACAGCAGCAGAACCGCCGCGGCCGCCATCGAACTCCAGGTCGGCAGACCCGCAAGTCCGATCGAGAGGAAGAACCCGACCAGGAAGAGTTCCTTCATGTCGAACAGCGACTTCGACATCGACGCGGCCTGCGGGTGCGGCGCCAGCAACATGCCGATGATGAGCGCACCGAGGTCGCCCTTGATGCCGAGGTGCTCGAACAGGGCATACCCGAGGACGAGCGCGAGCATCACGCCGTAGAGAACCTGCATCTCGCCGTGGCCGAGGCGGTCCAGGATCTGTCGAAGGACCCACGCGCCCGGCAGGAGCAGAAGAAGCAGCAAGGCCCACGGGCTGGGCAGCTTTCCGGTGGAGACGGTGAGGAAGATGACCGCGAAGATGTCCTGCATGACGAGGACACCGATGCTGACTCGACCGTAGAGCGACCGCGACTCACCACGGTCTTCGAGCACTTTCATGACGAAGACCGTGCTCGAGAACGACAGCGTGAAGCCCAGGAGCGCGAGGGTCTGCCACGACGCGTCCCGGATGAAGACGACCCCGAGCGCCTTGGCGATCGCCAGGAATCCCATGAGGACGCCGGTCGACGCGGCGACGTGCAAGGTCGCCGCGCCCCAGACCTCGCCCCGCATCAGGGTCCGGACGTGCAGTTTGAGGCCGATCGTGAACAGCAGGAGCGTCACACCGAGTTCGGCGATGGTCTGGATTCCCTCGGTGAGCTGGAAACCCATGGCATTGAGAACGAACCCAGAGACGAGGAAACCGACCAACGGTGGCAACCGGACTGCCATCGCCACGAGCCCACCGATGAAGGCGACGACGATCATGATCGGTTCCACGACGGTCAGTCTATTGAGTAGGCACGGTCTACCGCTTTGTTCGCGACCGACGGGCGGCGATCGCGTGAACTCGTCCAGTTTGGAGTTCACGTGGACGATCTGTCGTCGAACACGTGCCTCCTGCGACGCAGGATCTCCGACCTGCACACGAGTTCTGCGGCGGGTACCCTCGGGCGAATGCGCCGCGCGTTGATCAACTTGTTCATTTTTGCGCTGGTCGCGGGCATTGCCATCACGATTTCCCTGCTGGCTACGCCGATGCAGAGCGTGTCGGCCGCAGGGCAAACCGTGCGAGTCGGAGCAGCCGCTCCGACGTGGTCCATGTCCGGTCCCGGCGAAATCGACCTCTTCGGACAGCAACTCCCCACCACGATCGACTTCTTCGGGCCCGTCCGGCCGAAGCTCGAGCTCACCCGCATCGAGCTGTCACCACAGCTCGCGAATCTCGTCGAGCCGGGTAAGGGCGCAACCGCAGCTCAATCCCTGCAAGAGTCGCTCATCGACGGCTGGACGCACTACTTCGCATGGCAGGTGGCCATCGTCGCAGTGCTAGCTATTGCGCTGCTCGCCGCCATCGCCGGCTGGCGCCACATTTCGGTCCGGCACACTCTTGCATTCATTGCGATCGGTCTTGTCATCACCGAGGCGATCAATGTCGGCGCGATCATGGTGACCGCGTACACGGCCCCATCCAAGCTGCGGGAGGTCGACTCTTTCCAAGAGCTCGTGGGCATCGCGCCGACAATGGCTGCGCCAGTCCACGAGCAACAGCCGAACCAGTCCACCGACCGCATCGTGGTGGTCGGCGACTCGACCGCCGCCGGGATCGGAAATCCTCCGCTACCCAACGCGGACCAGTTCGACCGGGCGTGCGAGCGCAGCGTCGATTCATTCGCGACCGCCCTGGACCAGACCGACGATTGGCAGGTCACGAACCTCGCCTGCAGCAGCGCAACGGTCCGCGACGGCTTGCTCGGCGTACAGACGAGGGGGGATCTCTCGATCGAACCCCAGCTGCCGCGCGCCATCGCTGCCGGCCCTAAGGCGATCGTCATCAGCATCGGTGCCAATGACGTGAACTGGTCCGGTGTGCTGCAGATGTGCGCCGTGGTCGATGACTGCCGAAACAACGCCCTCGAGGCCTACTGGCAGCAGCAACTGGCGGTCTTCACCCGCGAGTACCTGATGCTTCTCGTCTGGCTCCGGTCGATTCCGGAACCTCCGGCGGTCGTGGTGAATCTCTACTACGACCCGTTCGGCGACGACATCAGCTGCCTGGAACCTCTGGGCATCACCAAGGACAAGGTCAAGGTCCTCAAGGAGCACCGCGACGCGCTCAATACGGTCATCGCCAACGGTGCGACGTCGGCGGACATCACCGTCGCAAAGCCGGACTTCACCGGCCACGGAGTGTGCAGCGACCAGCCGTATGTCCAGGGCATCAAGGCGAAGGCGCCGATGCACCCGACCGCGGCGGGCGCCCTGGCGATCGCCCTCGCCGACCAGGACGCACTGCGCACGTCGTTGGAGTCGAGCACGCCGACTTCCTCACCTCGGTAGAACCTCAGGCCGCCCGGCTCGCCGGACGCAGGTGACG
>JAJFUQ010000036.1 GCA_021372355.1 Nocardiaceae bacterium
ACCAGGACGGCGTCGACGTCCTGGTCCGTTCCACCCGTGCCGAGGTTCGCTGCCAGCAGGTCATCGTGGCGATGTCACCGGCCGACGCGGATCGAATCAGGTTCACGCCAAGCCTTCCGACGCAGCGTGCATCGCTCCAACGGTCGTGGCACAACGGCACCGAAAGCAAGATCTTCGCCGTCTACGACAAGCCGTTCTGGAGCGAGCAAGGCTTGAACGGCTCCGCAATGACCGACCTGCCGATCGCCCACTTCATCGTCGACAACTCGCCGCCGGACGGGAGCCTGGGCATTCTGCTCTCCTTCGTCGGTACCGCTTCATCGGGCACCGGCCTCACCTGGACGGACGAGGTTCTCAACAATCCAGACGCACGCCGGGACGCTTTCCTCGACGACCTCGTCACGCTCTTCGGTCCCGAGGCCGGCAACCCCACCAACTACCTCGAGCAGAGCTGGGTCGATGAGCCGTGGATCAGCGGTTGCGTGAGCTCGCGGGCTCCTGGTGTCATGACCAGCTACACCGACGCGATCACCGCACCCGTCGGCCGCATTCACTGGGCCGGCACCGAATCGGCGGCGGAATTCGAGGGCTACCTCGAAGGCGCGGTCCGCGCCGCCGAACGCGCGGTCGACGAGGTCTGCAACGAACTGGACCGACTCGCTGTCGCAACGACGGGGTCATGACCGTGTGGGCACAATTCACCGTTCTCGTCAGCATTTACCTTGTTGCCGGCCTGCCACTGTGGCTCACGCCGATTGCGCATCTCGCTGAGGCGATCCGCGTGCTGATTCGGCGTGCCAGGCCAGGGGTTTTTCCGCCAGAACCCGAGAAAGTCAGCACACGATAGCCGAGCCGAACCGACTCACTGGCGCAACGGTTACGTCGTGAGTCGGTAGGACGGACGCGTCACGCCAGGTCGACCTTCGCTACTGACGAGTAGGTCTGTGGCGAGCGAATATTCGCAGATCAGGCTAAGTTCCTCACACAAAAATTAGCAGCGTTGTGAACATCACTTTCGCTTGCCACCTGGTGTGAGCGTCTGGGACGTTGATTCCCGGTCAAAAATAGTTTGGCTCCCTTACCTCACAAACGACCTGTGATGCGAGAGAGTCAATTTCTGGCATTCCGACCGCCAGGTGACAGAAACGGAAAAAATACGTCCATGATCATCGGCATACCGCGCGAGTCCCTACCGGGTGAGACGCGCGTAGCAGCTACTCCGGCCACCACGGAGCAGCTCATCAAACTTGGATACGACGTCATCGTCGAAGCTGGTGCGGGCGACGCATCGAGCTTCCCTGATGAGGCATACGTCGCGGCAGGAGCCTCCACGGGTTCATCGGACCAGGTGTGGTCCGCGGACATCGTGATGAAGGTCAACGCCCCCAACGACGGCGAGATCTCCGCGCTCAAAGACGGCGCGACACTCGTCAGCCTCATCTCCCCGGCGTTGAACCCCGAACTCGTCGAGAAGCTCGCCGCACGCCCGATCACGGTGCTCGCTATGGACGCGGTTCCGCGTATCTCGCGTGCACAGTCGCTCGACGTGTTGTCGTCGATGGCGAACATCGCCGGCTACCGCGCCGTCGTCGAGGCTGCACATGAGTTCGGACGGTTCTTCACCGGCCAGGTGACCGCCGCCGGCAAGGTCCCGCCCGCCAAGGTGCTCGTATGTGGCGCCGGTGTGGCTGGTCTGGCCGCGATCGGTTCCGCCGGTTCGCTCGGCGCGATCGTGCGCGCCACCGACCCGCGCCCCGAGGTTGCCGACCAGGTCGCTTCGCTCGGTGGTGAATACCTGTCGATCACTTCTCCCGAGGTCGAGGTCAGCGCGACGGGCTACGCCAAGGAGATGGGCGACGACTACAAGCAGCGCGAAGCCGAGCTCTACGCGGCGCAGGCCAAAGATGTCGACATCATCATCACCACCGCGCTGATCCCGGGACGCCCCGCACCGCGGCTGTTCACCGAAGAGATGGTCGCCTCGATGAAGCCGGGTTCGGTCGTCGTCGACATGGCCGCTTCCAACGGTGGAAACGTGGCCGGCTCGGTCGCCGGCCAAAAGGTCGTCACCGCGAACGGCGTCACGATCCTCGGTTACACCGACCTTCCGGGTCGCCTCCCCGCGCAGGCTTCGCAGCTGTACGGCACCAACCTGGTCAACTTGCTCAAGCTCGTCACCAAGGAGAAGGACGGCCAGTTCGCCCTCGACTTCGATGACGTGGTGCAGCGCGGCATGACGATCGTGCGCTCCGGTGAGATCACCTGGCCGCCACCCGCGGTCAGCGTCTCTGCCGCCCCGGCACAGGCCAAGCCCGCGGAAGTCGCGGTCAAGCCGGAGAAGAAGCCGATGTCGGCAGGCAAGCGCCTCGGCATCGTCGGCGCCATCGCCGCACTGCTGTTCTTCCTCGTCGCCGCTTCGCCGTCCGAGCTGGTCGGGCACTTCACCGTGTTCGCCCTGGCGATCGTCATCGGTTACTACGTCATCGGTCACGTGGCGCACTCTCTGCACACTCCGTTGATGTCGGTGACGAACGCGATCTCCGGAATCATCGTCGTCGGCGCGCTCCAGCAGATCGGGCACGGCAACACGACCGTCACGATCCTGGCGTTCGTCGCGATCCTGCTGGCCAGCATCAACGTGTTCGGTGGCTTCACGGTCACCCAGCGCATGCTGAAGATGTTCTCGAAGGGTTAGAGGGGCTTAGGAAAACCATGACTGCGCATACCGCTGCACAGGCCGGCTACCTCGTCGCCGCGCTTCTCTTCATCCTCGCCCTCGCCGGACTCTCGAAGCACGAGTCCGCCAAGCAGGGCAACACGTTCGGCGTCGCCGGCATGACCGTCGCCCTCGCGGTGACGATCGCCGTCGCCGCGCTGGCCGCCGACGGTGCCATCAGCCTCGCCGGACTCGGCCTGCTGGCCCTCGCCATGGCGATCGGTGCCGTCATCGGCATCTACCGGGCCCGCAAGGTCGAAATGACCGCGATGCCCGAGCTGATCGCGCTGTTCCACAGCTTCGTCGGTCTCGCGGCCGTGCTCGTCGGCTGGAACGGCTACTTCGAGGTCGAAGCCAAGGGCGGCCGACCGGAGGAATTCTCCGGCGCGTTGCTCGGCATCCACCACGCTGAGGTCTTCATCGGTGTCTTCATCGGTGCGGTCACCTTCACCGGCTCGATCGTCGCGTACCTGAAGCTGTCGGCGAAGATCAAGTCGTCGCCGCTCATGCTGCCCGGCAAGAACCTCATCAACGTCGGCGCCTTGGTCGCGTTCGCGGCGCTCACCGTCGCGTTCGTCCTGCAGCCGAACCTGCCGCTGCTCATCGCCGTCACCGTCGTCGCGCTGCTCCTGGGCTGGCACCTCGTCGCCTCCATCGGTGGTGGCGACATGCCGGTCGTGGTGTCGATGCTCAACAGCTACTCGGGTTGGGCCGCGGCCGCCGCGGGCTTCCTGCTCGGCAACGACCTGCTCATCGTCACCGGTGCTCTCGTCGGTTCGTCCGGTGCGTACCTGAGCTACATCATGTGCAAGGCGATGAACCGCTCGTTCATCTCCGTCATCGCGGGTGGCTTCGGTATCGCCGCCGGCCCGTCGGATGACCAGGACTACGGCGAGCACCGCGAGATCAACGCCGAAGACACCGCTGATCTGCTGAAGAACGCGAAGACCGTCATCATCACGCCGGGCTACGGCATGGCCGTCGCGCAGGCGCAGTACCCGGTCGCCGAGATCACCCGCAAACTGCGGGCGAACGGGGTCAACGTTCGGTTCGGTATTCACCCGGTCGCGGGTCGACTGCCGGGACACATGAACGTCCTCCTCGCCGAGGCGAAGGTGCCGTACGACATCGTGCTCGAGATGGACGAGATCAACGAGGACTTCAGTTCGACTGACGTCGTCCTGGTGATCGGCGCGAACGACACCGTGAACCCGGCCGCCGCCGAGGACCCGGGCAGCCCGATCGCGGGTATGCCGGTGCTCAGTGTCTGGGAAGCCGAGAACGTCGTCGTGTTCAAGCGGTCGATGGCCGCCGGTTACGCCGGTGTGCAGAACCCGCTGTTCTTCCGGGAGAACACGCAGATGCTGTTCGGCGATGCACGCGACCGCGTCGAGGACATCCTCGCGGCGCTGTAGTTCAAACCGGCCAAAAGACCCCTGCCTGATTCGATCAGGCGGGGGTCTTTTGCGATTCGGTGCTCTGACAACGGCGTCATCGCGATATCTCGACGACGAACCCCGTGGAGCACCGAATCGTCGCGCCCTGTGTCAGGCAGACGCCCAGGTTGCCGGGTGATGGGTCTTCCACTGCCGTGCGACGAGCTTTCGGAACCCGCGGCCGTACGTGGCGTCGAAATATCCGTCGTCGGTCATGAGGAGCAGGTTCGAGTACACCGGCTCGGACAGTGCGGACCCGGTGTCCGCGCACATCTCGACGACCCAGATCGCGGCCTCGTACGGCTCTCCCGCCTTCAACAGCGCGCGCCCGGCCCACAACTGGTCGTTGAGAGAGTCGTCGTGCCCCGCGATCGCCCGCAGTTCGTCGAGTGCCGTCTCGACCGTCCGATTGAGCAGGAACGGCTGTGGATCCGCCGGATTCGCATGGACCCGTTTGCCGTCGACAACGGGGAATGCGGTCACCAAACGGGCCGATTCACCCGGCAAAGTGCGCACGAGTGCTCCAACCCACACTCCGTTGAAATCGCGAAAACTCGCGGTCGACGAGCCGACGGTCAACCAGTGGTCAGGCTCTCCCGTGACAGCCGTAATGCATTCCAGCAGTGTCGAATTGGACCAATCGGCGGGGAATTCCGCAACCCCTGGCGCACCTTGGCTGGCGCCGTGTTCTCCGGATGGTGGTCGCCGACGAAGCACCTCGAGCACGCGCGGGTCATCGGTCTGATAGCTACCCATACAACGAATCTTCCACATAAGGGACGATGTATCCGACACGTCCTCGCCGGGCAGGCTCCGGCGACGGGCATCAAACGAGCGGTATCCATGTGAGGGGCACGTGGCGTGTGTTTGTATGAACCCACCGCTACCTGCCCAAAGACCGTAAGACCGGAGGCTGTGAAAGATCATGCGGGAGTTCGAAGTACCAGCGTCGTACACCATCCCTGACGACGCCTCGATGGCGGACAATGTCTTCCGATTCGCCGTCGAAGACCCGACGTTCGTCCCGTTCAAGATTTCCAACGGCTCCGGCGGTTGGTATGACGTGACCGCCGCGGCGTTCGCCAAGGACGTCACCGCCGTCGCCAAGGGCCTGATGGCCAGCGGTGTCGAGCCCGGGGACCGCGTCGCGCTGCTGTCGTCGACCCGTTACGAGTGGACCCTCATCGACTTCGCGATCTGGGCTGCCGGTGGCTGCACAGTCTCGATCTACGACTCGTCGGCCGCCGATCAGTGCAAGTGGATCCTCGAGAACTCGGGCACGAAGCTGCTCATCGTCGAGACGCCGCGGCATGCCGCGACCGTCGACGAGGTCGCGAAGAACGCTCCCGACCTGGACGAGGTTCTGCAGATCAACGCGGGAGCAATCGACGAGCTCAAGCGCCGCGGTGCATCCGTCAGTGACGAGGAGCTCGAGGCCCGCCGCAGGACCGTCAACGCGAAGTCTCCGGCCACCCTGATCTACACGTCGGGTACGACCGGTCGCCCGAAGGGCGTGCTGCTCACGCACTCCAACCTGTACGCGGAGTCCATGAGCGCTCGCATCGCGCTCAAGGAAGCACTCGTCAAGGGCAAGAAGACGCTCATGTTCCTGCCGCTCGCGCACGTGTTCGCCCGCGCGATCTCGGTCGGTGCGTTCGACGGCAAAGTGACGGTCGCCCACACCTCCGACTGGGCGACGCTGGTCGAGCAGTTCGGTGCGTTCCAGCCGGACTTCATCCTCTCGGTACCCCGCGTGTTCGAGAAGGTGTTCAACAGCGCGAAGCAGAAGGCGCACGACGGCGGCAAGGGCAAGATCTTCGACGCCGCCGCAGCCACCGCGATCGCATACAGCGAGGCGATCGAGGCCGGTGGCCCCAGCCTGGGCCTCAAGATCAAGCACGCCGTGTTCGACAAGCTCGTCTACGGCAAGCTCAAGGCCGCCCTCGGCGGTCACTGCGAGCGCGCGGTGTCCGGTGGTGGACCTCTCGGTGCACGCCTTGGCCACTTCTTCCGCGGCGTCGGCATTCCGATCTACGAGGGCTACGGCCTCACCGAGACCAGCGCGGCCGTCACCGTCAACACGCAGTCGCACATCCGCGTCGGCAGCGTCGGCCGTCCGATCGAGGGCTGCGGCGCGAAGGTCGCTGACGACGGCGAACTCCTGCTCAAGGGCGGCCCGGTCTTCAGCGAGTACTGGAAGAACCCCGACGCGACCGCCGAGTCGTTCGAAGACGGCTGGTTCAAGACCGGTGACCTCGGCAAGATCGACGATGACGGCTTCGTCTTCATCACTGGCCGCAAGAAGGAACTCATCGTCACCGCCGCGGGTAAGAACGTCTCCCCCGCGTCGCTCGAAGACCCGCTGCGTGCGCACCCGCTCATCGGTCAGCCGATGATCGTCGGCGACAACCGCCCGTTCGTCGGCGTGCTCGTCACCCTCGACCCGGAAGCACTTCCGGGCTGGAAGCAGCGCAACAACATCGACGCGAGCACCTCGATCGAAGAGCTCACGACGAACCCCGCGCTCCTCGCGGAGCTCGAAAGCGCGGTCGCCGACGCCAACTCGAAGGTGTCGAAGGCCGAGCAGATCAAGAAGATCAAGGTTCTCTCCGTCGAATGGACGCAGGAGACCGGTGAACTGACCCCGAAGATGTCGCTCAAGCGTGCGGTCGTCATGAAGCAGCACGAGGCCGACATCGAGGCTCTCTACTCCTAAGAAGGGGAGACTCCTGTCGCATCGGACTGATAGCCGCGGCGACCGGGACAGCAAGGGCCGGGTCCATGTATGGGCTCGAGCGCTTGCTGGTCTGGTCGCCGCTGGCGTCGTTTTAGGCTGTGGCGAGCTGCTTTCGGCAGCCATCGCCGGAGCCAGCGCACCCCTGACCGCCATCGGGTCGGTCGTCGTCGACAACACCCCGACCGGGCTGCGCGAATGGGCGATCCAGACATTCGGAACGCACGACAAGGCCGTGCTGTTCACGATCATGATCGTCGGCGCGGTGCTGGTTGCCGTCGGCGCGGGCATCGCGGAGCGGCGCGACCGGCCGGCAGGCTCGATCGTGTTCGGCGTCCTCGGCGTGGTCGCGGCTCTCGCCGCGTTCACCCGTTCTGGCGCGACGCTCATCTGGACTGTTCCGAGCATCGTCGGCGCGGTCCTGGGCATCATGCTGCTGCGTACGCTCACGAGAACCGTCGGACCGGAATTCGACCGTCGCCGCTTCCTGACGATCGCGGGGCTGACGACCGTCGCCGCGGCCGGTGTGGGTGTCTTCGGACGATTCGTCGGAATGTCCGAGCGCAAAGTCACCGCGGATCGCACGGCCTTCACGCTGCCCGCGCCGGCGGAACCCGCTCCTCCCCTGCCAGCCGACGTCGACCTTCGCGGCCCTGGTCTGACGCCCTGGGCGACGTCCAACGACTCGTTCTACCGCATCGACACTGCTCTCACCGTGCCTCGACTCGCGCGGGCGGAGTGGTCACTGCGAATCTTCGGCATGGTCGAGAAAGAGCTGACTTTCACGCTCGACGACCTGCTGAAGCGGCCGCTCATCGAGCGGTACGTGACGCTGACCTGCGTCTCGAACCCGGTCGGCGGCAGCCTGGCCGGCAACGCGAAGTGGTTGGGCTGGCGCATTCGGGATCTGCTGGCGGACGCTGTGGTCAAGCCGGATGCGGACATGGTGCTTTCCACGAGCGTCGACGGCTTCACGGCCGGAACGCCGCTCGAGGCACTGACAGATCCACGCGATTCCATGCTGGTCATCGGCATGAACGGGCAGCCCCTGCCGATCGAGCACGGGTATCCCGCCCGCCTGGTCGTGCCGGGTCTCTACGGCTACGTATCGGCGACCAAGTGGGTGACGAGCCTCGAGGTGACTCGCTTCGACAAGGCGACGGCCTATTGGACCGATCGAGGCTGGTCTGAGCGCGGTCCGATCAAGACGGGAATCCGTATCGACGTGCCGCAATCGAACAACCGCATATCGGCCGGACCGGTGACGATCGCGGGCGTGGCATGGGCACAGCACCGCGGCATCAAGGCGGTCGAGGTCCAGATCGACGGCGGCCCCTGGCAGCCGGCTCGCCTCGCCGCGGACTATTCGTCGGACACCTGGCGCCAATGGGCGTTCGATTGGGACGCCGGTAAGGGTCCGCACATCATTCGGGCGCGCGCGACGGACGGGACCGGCATGGTGCAGACCTCAGACCACGCCGATCCGATGCCGGATGGGGCGACGGGTTGGCCCGAGATCTCGGTTCGGATCGACTGACGAATGTTCGGTTCCGATATCTCTCGTCGCGGCTTTCTGCGGGGCTCGGCGGTGTTGGGCGCGGGACTCGCCCTGCCCTCGCTGTCCGCCTGCTCGGAAGCCCCTGCCGCGGCGGCGATGAGTTCACTCCATACGTTGCTGCCGGGCCGGGTCGTGCGGCCCGGGGACCCGGACTACACGTCGTTCGTCACACCGTGGAACCTCGCGTGGCAAAAAGCGCGACCGAAGGCCGCCGCGATCGTGCGAGCGTCGAGTACCGACGATGTCGCTGCCGCACTCCGATGGGCGCACGAGACGGGCACCGCGATCGTTGCCCGGTCTGGGGGTCACTCGTACGCGGGCTACTCGACGACGCCGGGCGTCGTGATCGACGTGTCGCGGATGACGAGTGTGGGGTTCAACCCCTCGACGAACGTGGCCACGCTCGGCGGAGGTGTCCGCAATATCCACGCCGGTGCCGAATTTCAGAAAATCGGCCGAACGATCACCCACGGACGTTGCTACCAGGTCGGATACGCCGGCCTCGTGCTCGGCGGCGGGATCGGGTTCAACGTGCGCCGACTCGGAATGACGTGCGATCAACTCATCGAGACGACTGTCGTCCTGGCGTCCGGTGAGGTCGTTCGCGCGGCACCCGACGAGAATTCCGATCTGCTGTGGGCGGCCAAGGGCGGCGGCGGTGGAAACTTCGGAATTCACACCAGCTTCGTCGTGCAGACCTACGACGCGCCACCGGTCACCGTGTTCGACATTCTGTGGCGGGAGAATGTCGAGCAGGTTCTGCGGTGGCTCCTCGACTTCGTCCGATATGCACCTCGCGAATTCGGCGCAAAGATCACGGTGCGAGCCACCCCACAGCCGTCGGGGCCACCGCGTGTCACCGTCGGTCTTCTCGGTCAGCTCGTCGGAACGCTCGACGAAACGACGGCTCTGCTCGATCCCGCGTTTGCCATCGCCGAGCCCGACCGGTCTTACGGCTTCCTCCGCGAAGCGTCCTACTGGGATGGACAGAAGAGGCTGTCGGACGAGGGCACTCCGGAGCGGTCCGCCGAGCGATCGGTGTTCATCAACAACTCACTCGGGGACGACGGCGTCGCGTTGATCCTCGACCACATGCGCAAGTGGCCGCCGCACAAGGGACTTGCCCAGTGGAAAGCATTTGCGACCGGCGGCGCGGCCAACGACGTCGCGCCGACTGCGACGGCATTCGTTCATCGCCAGAGTTGGATGTTGGCCGCGATCGACGTGGCGTGGGAAGGCGATGACCCGGAGTCGGACATCAGCACGTCTCTCGGCTGGCTCGACGAGTTCCATGCCGCGTTGGCGCCGTATGGGTCCGGGGCGTACCAGAACTTTCTCGATCCGCGCGAAAGAGATTGGGCGCAGGCCTATTACGGCGAGAACTTCGGCCGCTTAGTCAACGTCAAACGAAAGTACGACCCGCGGAACGTCTTCCACAACGGACAGTCGATCCCGCTGGATGTGATGGCGTTCGTCAATTCGAGGTGACCGGAACGGTTTTCTCCGTCCGATCGGCGCACAGCTTCGTTAGCACCACACCGGCGACGATGAACCCGGTTCCGATCGGCCACGGGTAGTCGTCCACGAACAACGCGACGATTCCGATGACCGTGAGCAACGGAAAGACCTGTGCCAGGAACGCGGTCAATGGCGGCCCGTCGCCGGTTCCATCGGTCTGCGCTTCGATCCGCTGCGGGTACCACAGCGTGAATTGCACGGCGATGATCATCGGGACGATCGGGATGATCCAACCGGTCCACAGATTGTCCGGGGTGTGCAGAACACCGTCGCCATAGAGACCGGACAGGGCTTGGATGACGAACGCCGCCGCCCACACACCGGAAATGATGTAGTTCGTCCGAAGGAAGATCGGTGAGTCCCAGATTTCTTCCGGCGCCTCCTCCTTCGCATACGCGAGGGTGAAGGGCCGCCGAATGACGATCGAACCGACGACGATGATCATCAGGGCGATGTTGGCGAGTTCACCGCCCCACAGTTCGAGCCAATCGTTGACCGACTTCGAAGTCGTGGCGACGACGATCGACAGAATGCCGAAGAAGGCGACGTCGGCGTATTCGAGCATCTTGGGTTTACCACCCCGCACCCAGCCGATGCACAACAAGACCAGCGCGATCCCGAATGCCACGCCGGCCGCGAGTTCGAGCGTGCCTTTCCCCTGGAGCAGGGCATAGACGATCCACGGTGACAGTCCCGCCAGCGGATTGCTGAGAATCCGGTCGAGAAGAGGTTCCTTTTCTTCTTCGGTAGCGGTCATCGCACACCTGCCATTTTCTTGGAGACCCACGGCGAGACGCCCGCCAGGCATACGCCGACGACAATCGATGCAAGTCCCGTCCACAGAAAGAACGGGTCGTCGTTCTTCGGGTTGTAGAACCCGGCCAGGGTGCCCGACGCCGCAGTCCCAAGCGCGACCGACAGGAAGAACAACGCGACCATCTGGGTTCGGAAGGCTTGCGGCGCAAGCTTGGTCGCCAACGACAGGCCGACTGGAGAAAGCAGCAGTTCAGCGAAGGTGAACAGCAGGATGATGAACACCAACGAGACCAGCGGGGTGCTTCCCGGACCGGGGTCGGTAAACGGGATGAAAGCCAAGAACGCCAAGCCCATGATGATCGTTCCGCCCGCGAACTTTATCGGGGTCCGCGGCTGACGGTCGCCGAGCTTGGTCCACATCGCCGCGAAGACGCCCGCGAAAGTGACGATCATGATCGGGTTGATGGACAGCACCCACGACGGCGGGAACTCCCAACCGAAAATGTGCCGATCCAGCCGGGTGTCCGCAAAGACCGGAATCGTCGTGAACTGCTGCTGGTACAGCGACCAGAACACGGCACTTGCGAGGAACATCGGAATGAACGCGACGACTCGGCTCCGCTCCACGGCCGTGATCTGCTTGCTCGAGAGAATCACCGCGAAGTACGCGACCGCCGCTGCTGCAGTGATGCCGATGACGACGTCGGAGAGGTTCGCCGCCGTGACGAGCCCCGAGCCGATGACCGCGCCGATGACCACAAGCACACCCACCGCGGCCCAGATAAACCGCATCCGCTCCGCCGGGAGTAGCGGGTGCGATGGGTCTGCGCCCGCGGAACCGAGACTCTTCCGACCGATCGCGTACTGAATCAACCCGAGCGCCATGCCAATCGCAGCAGCCGCGAAACCGACATGGAAACCGATCTTGCTCTGCAGCAGACCGGTCAGCAGCGGGCCAACCAGCGCGCCGAGGTTGATCCCCATGTAGAAGATGGAGAAACCTGCATCCCGCCGCGGGTCGCCGGGCTCGTAGAGTTCGCCCACGATCGATGTGGCGTTGGCTTTCACGCCACCACTGCCGACGCCGATAAGGGACAGCCCGACAGCGACGCCGGTGATCCCTGGGAGGATCGCGAGCGACAGGTGGCCGAACATGATCATGATGGCGCTGTAGAAGAGCGTTCGCTCCGAGCCCAACAGGCGGTCCGCAACCCAGCCGCCGAGAATCGTCGAAAGGTAAACCAAGCCGCCGTACGCCCCGACGATGCTCGTCGCGGAGTCCTTGTCGTATCCAAGTCCGCCCTCGGCGGCGGAGTAGTAGAGATAGAAGAGCAGGATGCCCTGCATGCCGTAGAACGAGAATCGTTCCCACATCTCGACGCCGAACAGATTCGCGAGCGCGAAGGGCTGCCCGAAGAAGCTCCGCGACCGACCTGGAGCAGTCAATGGCGCATTGATGTCAGTAGCCACCGCGACCCCCGCAGGTTGTCTCCATGTCCGAATTATCAGTCTGCGGCGCATACCTCAACAACCGTTCAGACAAAACGGTCGGTGCGTGAAAAAGTGCTGGCCCACAAATTAATTCAAGACTCAACCAGGAAAGCCCGGAACCGCACGTGTGGCGCTGGCGACTGCTTGCGGCACGCTGTGCGGTCGACCGCTAATCTCGATGACACAACCCTCGTATGAGTGTTGAAGGACTGAAAGGGCAACTCGTGGTCAGCGTCGTTAGCGGGGCCGTCGACAAAGCGGTCATCAAGGTCCTCGATCACGGCAGCAGGCTGCAGGCACCTGCCGTGTCCGCGTATGTGAACCACCTGCGCAAGAGTCACCCGGACGAAACTCCGGAACAGATCATCAACCGACTCGAGGGACTGTTCCTTCTCGCGGTGACCGGCAGCGGCGGCGCCGTCGGTGCTGCGGCTGCTCTGCCCGGCGTCGGCACGCTCGCCTCGCTCGGCGCGATCTCGGCGGAGACGGCCTTCTTCCTCGAGGCGTCCGCGCTCTACACGCTCGCCGTTGCGCACGTCCACGGGGTGAATCCCCTCGACAACGAGCACCGCCGGGCACTCGTCATCGCGGTCGCGCTCGGTGACACCGGAATGGGCATCGTCGAACGAGCGGCCGGACACTCGGCGAAGAACTGGGGAACCGTGCTCGGCACGAAGCTCCCCGGTATCGGCGACGTCAACGATTCGCTCATCAAGAAGTTCATCTTCAACTTCTTCAAGAAGCGCGCGCTACTGATGTTCGGCAAGATCATCCCGGCCGGCATCGGTGCCGCAGTCGGTGCCATAGGTAACCGCGCCCTCGCGAAGACGATCATCGAGAACGCGCACACCGCCTTCGGTCCGGCTCCCGCTCGTTTCCCCGAGCCGGTGATCGTCGACGCGGAAGTCGTGTCGAACGACGCGGCGACCGGCCCCGCGATCACGGAGTCGTAGCGCTGAGCAACAACGCCGCACTCGAGGTCCGAAAGCTGACGACGCTGCCCGGCGCCGGCGGCGGGTTGCGTGATGTCTCGATCACGGTGAACTCGGGCGATGTGCTCGCCCTGACCGGTGGGCCGGGAGCCGGCAAGACGACGCTCCTGCACGCACTCATCGGACTCGCGCCGATCGAGAGTGGCGCGATCGAATACGCCGGCGACCCCACGCCCGGGCACGGACTGCCCTCGCTGGTCGGTTCCGTCCTGAGCGAACCGGCACTGCACCCGAGCCGAACCGTCCGGGCTCACCTGCAGATCATCGCGACCGGTTACCGCAATGCCCGGGCACGCGTCGACGTCGTCGTCGCGCTGACCGGCCTCGCGGACTCGCTCGATCGCCCGGGACGCGACCTCGACCCGACGACATCCTTGCGGGTAGCACTCGCCTCGGCGCTACTCCCCCAGCCCGAAGTGCTGCTGATCGACGAGCCGCTGTTCGGTCCCGGCGTACAGCTATCGGCTGTCGCGCCGGTCATCGCTGCCTACGCACGAACCGGTGGCGCGGTGATAATCGCTGGTCGTGGCCTTGCTGAACTGAGCCCGATCGCCACGCACGCCACCGTCCTCCGTCAAGGTCAGCAGGTGCTCACCGCGACGATGCCCGCTTTGCTGACGCGCTTGCACGGCAACCTCGTCGTGGCGACCCCTGCGCCGAAGCAATTGGCCTTGACCTTGGCGTCGGCCGGATTCACCGATGTGACGATCCGCCGCGACGGCCGCCTTCTCGTCGTCGGCTGCCCGACCTCGCGACTCGCGACCCTCTCCCACGACGCGCACATCGCCATTACGCATGTCCAGTCGGAATTCGGCAGCCTCGACGACATCTACTCGAGCAGCGCGGGCGTGCCGGCCATCCCCTGGGGATTCGGCGCGGTCGGCTCGGTGGCACAGCAGCCGAGTTGGGCGGGCCAGCGATGAATCCCGCCATCCTCATCGCCGAGTGGCGAAAGCTGTGGACTATCCCGGTGCTCCGCTGGGTGTTGTTCGCGCCGATCGCGATCGGGCTCCTCGCCGGCTTGGCCGGAGGTTTCGCCCACAACGTGCAACCCGCGTTGTCGGCCGCGTGGCTCACGACGATGGCGGTCGCCGTCGTCGTCACGACGCTCGGGACGGGTAGCGAGATTCGGCACCGCACGATCGTGTCTTCCCAGCTCACCCACGGATTTCCGCGCCTTTTCACAGCGAAGCTCATCGTCGCGGCCGGTATTGGTCTGGCGTTGGGCGTGGCGTGCGCAGTCACCAGCACACTCGGCGTGGTCGTGGCTCAACAGGCTCTCAACGAGCCCGAGCAGCTCGCGGTGGTCGCCGGCTCCAGCACGATCGGAACGATCTGCTGGGCACTCGCCGGGGTCGGCCTCGGCCTCGCGATCAAGCGCGCCGACTTCCTGCTCGCCGGTGTGCTCGCCTGGTGCTTCATCGCTGAACCGCTCCTCGTCGCGGCGTTGGGAATCGTCAACGGTGCGGCATTCGTGGCCGGCCCGGCGATGTCCGCCCTCGCCCTGACCGGCATCCAGACGATGGGACAAATCGATCTGCTGACGATGCCCGTCGCCGTGCTCGCAACGGTCGTGTGGTGTGGAATCGCGGTGGGCGGCGGTTGGTGGTTGACCCGGAACCGTGCCCTCGTCTGACCCTCCCGGCTGGATCCGTCGCCTCGTCGCGACGTGCGTCGCATTCCGTGGCGTCGTGGTCGGTGCACTCGTGGCGACGATCGTCGCGGCTGCGGTCGAACTGACCGTCCCCCTCAACGCGAAGGGCGCCGTCGACACTGTAGGCGCACTTTCCATGATCGAGTCGCTCCCGGACGGCTTCGATCATCCCGTCGGCGAACGCGGCCGAGGTCTGTCGGCGGGGCAACGTCAGCTCATCGCATTGGCCCGGGCCGAGCTCGTCGACCCATCGATCGTCCTTCTCGACGAAGCGACCGCGGCTCTCGACCCCGCGACCGAACGCCTCGTTCTCGACGCGAGCCGCGCCCTCACCCGCGGTCGGACAACGGTCATCGTCGCCCACCGATTGTCGACTGCTGCGCGGGCAGATCGCATCGCGGTGATCGAGCACGGACGAGTGGTGGAAATTGGGGCACATGCGGGTCTCGTCGCAGCTGGCGGCGCTTACTCTCGTTTCTGGGAGGCGTCGCAGCGAACCCGTGCTCACAACTCGGAGTCTCCTGCGCGTGAGTCCTGGAACAGGACTAGCCTCACTAATGGTGAAGGTTTGATTGTTTGCGAGAAAGGCGAACTTCGACCGTGAGTGGTTCGGAATCTCAATTCGGGCAAAACCAATGGCTCGTTGATGAGATGTATCAGCGTTACAAGGCAGATCCGTCGTCAGTTGACAAGAGCTGGCACGATTTCCTCGCCGACTACAAGCCGGACAGTTCGGTGACTGTTCAGGTGCCGGCAGCTGCTGCGGTAGCTCCGCTCTCGACGGAGCGCAAACCGTCGACGACACCGGCACCGGCGAACAACGCCGCGACCGAAGTCAAGCCTCCGGCCCCGCAGGCCGGCGCAGGCGACGATGCGAAGGTCCTGCGTGGCCCGGCGGCTGCGATCGCGAAGAACATGTCTGCTTCGCTGCAGATTCCGACCGCGACGAGCGTTCGTGCGATCCCCGCCAAGCTGATGATCGACAACCGTCTGGTGATCAACAACCATCTCGCGCGCACGCGCGGTGGCAAGGTGTCGTTCACCCACCTGCTCGGCTACGCGATCGTCCAGGCGGTCAAGAAGTTCCCGAACATGAATCGGCACTTCGCCGAGGTCGACGGCAAGCCCGCGAGTGTCACGCCGGCGCACACCAACCTGGGCCTCGCGATCGACCTGCCAGGCAAGGACGGCAGCCGTTCGCTCGTCGTCGCGGCGATCAAGAACTGCGAGTCGATGAACTTCGCGCAGTTCCACAACGCCTACGAGACGATCGTCCGCAAAGCGCGGGACGGCAAGCTGACCGCCGAGGACTTCACCGGCGTCACCATCTCGCTGACCAACCCGGGCACCATCGGAACCGTGCACTCGGTGCCGCGTCTGATGAACGGCCAGGGCGCGATCATCGGTGCCGGTGCCATGGAGTACCCGGCCGAGTTCCAGGGCGCGAGCGAAGAGCGGATCGCGCAGATCGGCGTCGGCAAGCTCATGACGCTGACCTCGACCTACGACCACCGCATCATCCAGGGCGCCGAGTCCGGCGACTTCCTGCGCACGGTCCACACGCTCCTCATCAGCGACGAGTTCTTCGACGAGGTCTTCCACACGATGGGGATCCCGTACGAGCCGGTCCGTTGGCGCCGGGACATCCAGGAACGCGGAGTCGACAAGGGCACCCGCGTTCTGGAGATCATCGAGTCGTACCGCAGCCGCGGCCACCTCATGGCCGACTCGGACCCGTTGCGCCTGGTCAAGGACAAGTTCCGCAGCCACCCCGACCTCGACGTCACGACCCACGGCCTGACGCTGTGGGACCTCGATCGCGAGTTCAACGTCGGCGGCTTCCATGGCCAAGAGCGCATGAAGCTCCGCGAGGTGCTGTCGATCCTGCGCGATTCGTACTGCCGCCACGTCGGTGTCGAGTACATGCACATCCTCGACCCGGAACAGCTGCGCTGGATGCAGGACCGGGTCGAGCAGAAGCACAGCAAGCCGACGGTCGTCCAGCAGAAGTACATCCTGAGCAAGCTCAACGCCGCCGAGTCGTTCGAGACGTTCCTGCAGACCAAGTACGTCGGCCAGAAGCGCTTCTCGCTCGAAGGTGCCGAAGCGGTCATCCCGATGATGGACGCCGTCATCGACCAGGCCGCCGAGCACGGCCTCGACGAGGTCGTCATCGGCATGCCGCACCGCGGTCGCCTCAACGTTCTCGCGAACATCGTCGGTAAGCCGTACGCCAAGATCTTCAGCGAGTTCGAAGGCAACGTGAACCCGGGTTCGACCCACGGCTCGGGTGACGTGAAGTACCACCTCGGCGCGCGTGGCACGTACATCCAGATGTTCGGCGACAACGACATCGAGGTCTCGCTGGTCGCGAACCCGTCGCACCTCGAAGCCGTCGACCCGGTTCTCGAGGGCATCGTCCGCGCCAAGCAGGACCTGCTCAACAAGGGCGATGGCCAGGGCGGATTCTCGGTCGTCCCGCTGATGCTCCACGGTGACGCGGCATTCGCCGGGCAGGGTGTCGTCGCCGAGACCCTGAACCTCGCGACATTGCGCGGTTACCGGACCGGTGGCACGGTCCACATCGTCGTGAACAACCAGATCGGGTTCACGACAGCCCCAGAGCTTTCGCGGTCTAGCGAATACTGCACGGACGTCGCGAAGATGATCGGCGCTCCGATCTTCCACGTCAACGGCGATGACCCGGAGGCGTGTGTCTGGGTGGCTCGTCTGGCGATGGACTTCCGTCAGCGCTTCAACAACGACGTCGTCATCGACATGATCTGCTACCGCCGCCGCGGTCACAACGAGGGCGACGACCCGTCGATGACCAACCCGGAGATGTACCAGGTCATCGACACCAAGCGCAGCGTCCGCAAGACCTACACCGAGGCTCTGATCGGTCGTGGCGACATCTCGCCGAAGGAAGCCGACGACGCCCTGCGCGACTACGAAGGCCAGCTCGACCGCGTGTTCAACGAGGTCCGTGACCTCGAGCGCTTCACGCCGGAGCCGAGTGAGTCGGTCGAGATGGACCAGCAGATTCCGGCCACGCTCGTGACCGCGGTCGACAAGTCGGTCCTGCACCGCATCGGTGACGCCCACGTCAACCTGCCGGAGGGATTCTCGGTCCACCCGCGTGTCTGGCCGGTCATGGAACGCCGCCGCGAGATGGCGTACGAGGGCAAGGTCGACTGGGCGATGGGAGAGCTCTTGGCTCTCGGCACGCTCGTCGACGAAGGCAAGCGCATTCGGCTCTGTGGTCAGGACTCGCGTCGCGGTACGTTCTCGCAGCGTCACGCCGTCCTCATCGACCGCCAGACGGGCGCCGAGTACACCCCGCTGCACAACCTGGGCAGCGAGAACCCGGGCATCTTCTCGGTCCACGACTCGGCACTCACCGAATACGCCGGCCTCGGCTTCGAGTACGGCTACTCGGTCGGTAACCCGGACGCAATGGTCCTGTGGGAAGCCCAGTTCGGTGACTTCGTCAACGGCGCGCAGTCGATCATCGACGAGTTCATCTCGTCCGGTGAGGCCAAGTGGGGCCAGCTGTCGGACGTCGTCGTGCTCCTTCCCCACGGCCACGAAGGCCAGGGACCGGACCACACCTCGGGCCGTATCGAGCGGTGGCTGCAGCTGTGTGCCGAAGGTTCGATGACGGTCTCAATGCCGTCGACGCCGGCGAACTACTTCCACCTGCTGCGGCGCCACGCGCACGACGGCATCCACCGTCCGCTCGTGGTCTTCACCCCGAAGTCGATGCTGCGCAACAAGGCTGCGGTCTCGAACATCGAGGACTTCACCGACGGCAAGTTCCACTCGGTCCTCGATGAGCCGACCTACGCAGTCGGCGACGGCGACCGCAACAAGGTCAAGCGCGTCCTTCTGACCAGCGGAAAGATCTACTACGACCTGATCGCCAGGAAGCAGAAGGAGGCGGCTGATCACATAGCGATCGTCCGCATCGAGCAGCTCTACCCGGTGCCGCGGTACCGCCTCAACGAGGCACTCGCGGCGTACCCGAATGCGAGCGAGTTCTTCTGGGTTCAGGAAGAGCCCGCGAACCAGGGTGCCTGGCCGTTCTTCGGTCTGTACCTGCCGGAGTACCTGCCGGAGAAGCTCAGCGGGATCAAGCGGATCTCGCGTCGCCCGATGTCGGCGCCGTCGTCGGGTTCGTCGAAGGTGCACGCGGTCGAGCAGCAGGAGATCATCGACAGCGCGTTCGGCTAACGGCTCACGCCTTCGGCTAGGCGGCTCAGTTCGCAAGAGTGCAGGAAAACCCGCGCCAGTCGCGGGGTTTCCTGCACTCTTCTCATATGCGGCTGCCTCTGGACTTCCTCAGCGTCTTTCGGAATGTCGAACTGCCCCCGACTGTGGCTGCGTCGGCTATCTCTGCGGTGATCCGAACCGTCTGGGCGGCACCGACTTTCGAGGCACAACGAATCCTGCTGAGCCAGGCGACGGACCTTCTTCCGCTCGCTGAAGGTGTCACTGTCGAGCGCGGCACTCTGGGTGGCCTTCGAACCCTGAAGATCACTCCCGAAAACCCCGGTCCCGGTGCCGTGTTGTACCTGCACGGCGGAGGCTTCTGCGTGCTCTCACCGGAGGCATATCAATCGATGCTCACCTGGATGGCGAAGTCGGCGGGCGTCCCGATCTATGCACCGGCGTACCGCCTCGGCCCGGAGAACCCCTTCCCCGCGGCGTACGAGGACGCCGTCATCGCGACCCGCGCGATGCTCGACGAAGTGCCAGCCGCGCAGCTCGTGATCGGCGGCGACTCCGCAGGCGGCAACCTGGCCCTGGGGGCGGCGGCCACGCTCACGCTGGAGCGCCACGCCTTCGCGGGTCTCGTGCTGTTGTCGCCGTTCGTCGACCCAGACATCCCCGTGTCCGGCCCGTCCGACCCGATGCTGACCGAACGCTGGACCGATAAAGTCCAAGACGAGTACTTCCCCGCGAACTCGGCCGATCCTCGCATCGCTCCGATCCGCTTCGACCAGCGCGGACTGCCGCCGACGCTCATCCAGGTCGCGACCACCGAGATCCTCCGCAACCAAGCGTTCGCGGCCGAAAGCGCGCTGCGGGCCGCCGGCGTCGACGTCACGTTCGAAGAGCTCCCCAACTGGTATCACTCCGGGCATATCTTGTCCGGACTGCTCAAGGACGCCGCTGTTCAGACCGAGCGCGTCGGCCGGTTCGTGCGTGAGTGCCTGGAATCGGCGGCCGAGCTCGCGGCCCGCCCGACCGGATAACCCAACGCGTGCGGCAACCACGTTTAGATTCGGACTCACACAACACCTCACCCCCGACCGGATAGGCTGCGAGAGTGCGTATTCCCGGAAATCCACACGCATTACTGCGCTTCGTGCCGATTCCGACGCCGGTGTCGGCGCTGGGAATTCAGTCTTTGCTGCGCACGATCTTCTCGATGCCGATCCCGACACAGCGAACGCTGCTCGAAACGGTGTCCGAACTCCTTCCGTCGGCCGGCGATGTCACCGTCGAGTGGACGACGCTGGGCGGGCTCCGCACGCTCGTCTTGACGCCTCCGAACGCCGGCGCGGGTGCCGTCTACTACCTGCACGGCGGTGCGTTCTGCGTCATGTCGCCGAATGCGTACCAGTCGTTTCTGACGTGGCTCGCGAAGGCGTCCGGCATGCGCATCTATGCACCGGAGTACGCGCTCGCTCCCGAGAACCCGTTCCCCGCCGCGTATGACGATGCGGTCGCAGGCGCCTACAGCATCCTGGACCGGGTCCCGGCGAACCAGCTGGTTGTTGCCGGTGACTCCGCGGGCGCAAACCTGGCACTGAGCGCCGCACGCGCGCTCACCCGTTCGCGGCATGCAGCCCTGGCCGGTCTGATCCTTATTTCGCCGTGGTCCGAGCCCGCTGCCCCACCGTCGGGCGAGGGTGACACGATGCTCACCGAGAAGTGGCTGAACGATTGTGCCGACGCCTACCTGGACGGCGCGAACCCTGGCGACCCGCGCGTTTCCCCCATCTTCGGCGACCTCAGCGGCCTGCCGAAGACCTTGATCCACGTCGCCGACGACGAAATCCTGAACCCGCAGGCCAAGGAAACCGCACAGGCTCTCCACGAGGCGGGCGTCGACGTCGAACTCGTGGAAATCTCGTCCTTTATGCACTCTGGGCACCTGTTCAGCGGTGTCCTTCGCCCCGCGGCACTACAGACCGAAGCGCTCGGAGCCTTCATCCGCAGCGTTCTTCCTCAGGAAGGTTGATCAATGAGCAAAGCGTTCAAGGACAAGGTCTGTGTCATCACCGGCGCCGGAAGCGGCATGGGCCGGGAACTGGCGCTCCTGCTGACCAAGAAGGGCGCGAAAGTCGCGATCTCCGACGTCGACATGGAAGGTCTCGCGGAAACCGAGCGTTTGGTCCGTGAACTCGGCGGAGACCCGAAGGTCGACCGACTGAACGTCGCGGAGCGCGAAGCCGTGCTGCTCTACGCCGACGAGGTCGCCAAGCACTTCGGCAAGGTCAATCAGATCTACAACAACGCGGGTATCGCGTTCACCGGTGACGTCGAAGTGTCCGAGTTCAAAGACATCGAGCGCGTCATGGACGTCGACTTCTGGGGTGTCGTCAACGGGACGAAGGCGTTCCTCCCCTACCTCATCGCATCCGGGGACGGGCACGTGATCAACGTGTCCTCAGTCTTCGGCCTCATCGCCATCCCGAGCCAAAGTGCTTACAACGCAGCCAAGTTTGCGGTTCGCGGCTTCACCGAGGCGCTCATCCAGGAGATGCGGATCGCCGGTCATCCGGTAGCGGTGACCTGTATCCACCCAGGCGGCATCAAGACCAACATCGCGAACAAGGCAACTGCTGCCGAGGGTAAGGACGCGGCGGCGTTGGCAGAGAAGTTCAACAAGCTCATGGCCCGCACGTCGGCGGAATCCGCAGCGAAGACGATCGTGGACGGTGTCGAGAAGAAGAAGTCGCGCGTTCTCATCGGCCTCGACGCCACGGCGATCGACTTGATGGCACGCACGCTGGGCCCGACTTACCAGCGCATCGTCGCGGCCGCCGCGGGACGGTTGTTGAGCTGACCTAGACACCAAACAGCGGCGGTGGTCCATCGTGGGCCACCGCCGCTGTGCGTCTATTGCCCGACGACCTTGAGGTGCCGATAGACCGGCAGCAAGAAATCGCGCGCGTACCGCTCCGCACCGCCAGGTTCGTCGAGGCCGAGCACCGGTGAGGGGATCAAGATCAGCGAGTGGTACGCCCGCGCGAAATGCTCCGCAAATTGCTGGCGTCGAGCCTCGGGAAAGTCCTCGACACCCATGTCCTCGACAAAGGATCGACCGAGGTTCAGCGCATAACTGCTGTCGGTGATGACGTATGGCACCAGCAGTTCCGGATTCTGCTTGCGCAGCGGCTGCACCGCCGGGTGATCTCTCAACAGGCGGTAGGCGACGGCAAATCCATGAACCAGTCGCTCCTCCGGGTCCGCGTAGCCCTCACTGACCGCCTTCACCTCAGCGAAGAAGCGCACCAATTCGCGTTCGATGACCGCGTTGAGCAGCGCCTCGCGTCCCGGAAAGTACTTGTACAACGTGGCCCGCCCGACGCGGGCCCGGCGCGCGATTTCGTCCATCGACAGCTTGCGCATGCCAGTCGCGGCCGCCCACGCGAGTGCCGACTCCATGATTCGCGCGCGCGCATCACCGACAAGAACACGGCTCGCGTCACTCGGCATGTGTTGATTCTAGGTGTAGACAAACAGACATAAAGTGTCTACTTTTCTACTCATGTGCGCGACGCGTTCGAAAACCTCTGCCGCTTCCTCGAGGAGAACGGGCTTACTAACCCGATCTCGCGCCTGTCGTGGAAATGCTTCAGGTTCGTGCGATGCGCCCTGACCACGAGGTCGTCGTCATCGGCGCCGGATTCAGCGGGCTGTGCGCGGCGATCAAGCTGCGTGAGGCCGGAATCAACGACTTCATCGTGCTCGAGAAGGCCGATGAGGTAGGTGGCACCTGGCGCGAGAACACCTACCCCGGCGCTGCGTGCGACATCATGTCGCTGATGTATTCGTTCTCGTTCGCGCCGAATCCGAACTGGACCCGCGGCTACGCAACGCAGCCGGAAATCCTCGACTACCTCAAGCGCGTCACGGACAAGTACGACCTGCGTCGCAGCATTTTGTTTGGCGTCGAGGTGGTTTCGCAGCAGTTCGACACCGATGACGACCTCTGGACAATCACCGCGGCCGACGGACGGATATTCACGAGCCGTGTCGTGATCGCGGGTACCGGGCCGCTGCACATCCCGAGCATTCCGACTCTTCCGGGGATCGAAACGTTCCGCGGAACGTCCTTCCACTCGTCTCAGTGGGACCACTCGATCGACTTTCGGGGCAAGCGGGTGGCGGTCATCGGAACCGGTGCGAGCGCGGTGCAGTTCATCCCCTACCTGGTGGGCGAGGCCGAGCACGTGACGGTGTTCCAGCGGACGCCCGCCTGGGTGCTACCCAAGCCCGAACGATCGATATCAGCGGTTGAACGGGCGGCGTACAAGCTCGTTCCCGGTTTGCGAAAACTCGTCCGTTCGGGCATCTATTTCAGCCACGAGGCACTCACCGCAGCGTTCCTCGAGCCTCGCTACATGACTGCCGTGCGTAGGCTCGCACTCGCGCATCTGCGTCGGCAGGTCCAAGATCCCGAACTGCGAGCCAAGCTCACCCCGAGCTACCAGGTCGGATGCAAGCGCATAGTCTTCGACAACCGCTTCTATCCCGCGTTGCAGCGAGACAACGCTTCGTTGGTGACCGAGCAAATCGCTGAGGTGACTTCGACAGGCATTCGATCAGCGGACGGTCGCGAGCACCCAGCCGATGTCATCATCTATGGCACGGGTTTCAATCTCGGGGGCAGGCGGCCCCGCGTGGCCGAGGCCTACCTCGGGCTGGCCATCCATGGATTCCCGAACTATTTCGTGCTCATGGGCCCGAACACTGGCGTCGGCAACCAATCCGTCGTCTTCCTCATCGAAGCTCAGGTCCGCTACATCGTGACTCTGCTCGAGTCGATGCGCCGCGGCGAATCCACTCGCGTCGAGGTCAAACCGCGCGTTCAGGCGCAGTTCAACCGCGAGTTGCAGCGCAAGTCTCACGGCACAGTATGGACATCGGGCTGCCAGAGTTGGTACCTCGATGCCGCCGGCGTCAATCGAGCCGTCTGGCCCGCGCCGACGCTGTCGTACTGGATGACCACCCGAAATCCCGACGTTCAGGATTTCGAGTTCACGACACTCGTGCGGCGTTAGCGCGGCTCGACAACCTCTATTGCAGGGCGGAACTCAGGCGCATCACGTTGTCGACGTACTTCTTGACCGCCGGGCGGCGAGCCCATTCCTCCGAGGTCAATTGCGGGCTGATGGCGCGGTAGCCGTCTTCGACCTCGCGGAGGCGCTTGACCACGTCGCCGCCGTACAACATCACCGAGATCTCGTAGTTCAGGGCAAACGAGCGGAGATCCATATTGCTGGACCCCACGACCGCAACGTCGTCGTCGATGGTGAAGTGTTTCGAATGCAGGATCAGGGGCGCCGGGTAGCGATAGATGCGCACGCCGGCATCGAGCAACGCTCGATAGTACGACGCCTGCGCGTGCCCCACCATGAACTGATCCGACACCTCGCTGACGAACAGTTCGACGTCCACGCCGCGCTGGGCTGCGGTGGTCACGGCGTACAGCAACGATTCGTCCGGAACGAAATACGGACTCGTGATCGAAATCCGACGCGTCGCCGAGTAGATGAGAGTCGTGAACATGCGCAGGTTGTTCTCGGTCGCGTAACCCGGACCGCTCGGAACCACCTGGCAGGCGACGTCACCGGCGGAGTCGGCTTCCGACAGTGCAGCGGGCGGCAGAGGAGGGATCACATTGGTTTCCGTATACCAATCTGCGGCGAAAACCAGGTTCAACGCCGACACCACCGGACCCTCGCAGCGGACCATGAGCTCGACCCACGTGCGGCCGAGTCGGTGATTCCTCGGCTTGTTGTACCCGGGCTCAGTGAGGTTGAGCGAACCCGTGAATCCGACCCGGCCGTCCACCACGAGAAGCTTGCGATGATTCCGGAGATCGGGTCGCCGCCACCTGCGGCGCAACGGTCGAATCGGCAGCATGACATGCCAGTCGATGCGAGTCTCGGAAAGACGTGACCTGAGGTCCCGGTAGGTCGGGAGCGTGCGCGTGCCGAGATGGTCGAACAACAGTCTCACCGTGACGCCGCGCTCGGTCGCCGCCACCAGGGCACGGAAGAATGCATCCGTCTCGTCGTCCCAGGCGGCGATGTAGAACTCCACGTGCACGAAATCCGTTGCGGCATTGACCGCTTCGGTCATCGCGGCGAGGCATCCGCGGTAGTCGTCGAGTAGGTCGACGCGGTTACCCTCGAGAACCGGCAGCGACCCGAGTCGGCGATTGAGACGAGCCACCGAACTCAGGTAATCCGGCGCATCCATGACCCGTCGCGGCGATTCGACCTTGCCGAAGTGCTCCACGATCACCTCGTGGGCCTTCAACTGGCGGCTCTTCCGCCGCTTGCCCAGTTCGGCCCGACCGAACAGGTGGAAGGCGGCGAACCCGATGAAGGGTTCGAACAGGATCAGCATGAGCCACGCAAGCCCTGTTGACGGCTTCCGGTTTCCGGGGATGACGCCGAGCGCGATGAGGCGCAGAACCACCTGCAGCGTCACGAGCAGAACACCGAGCAGAAGGGGCCAGTCAGTCACAACGACATCCCCCCCGGCCGACAACAACAAGACTACGAAAGCAGAGCCTCCACCCTACTGGAGCCAGCGTCGGGACGAACCTGGCGCTACGTCACACCATTGAGTGGAAGGTCGTGTTCAGCAGCGACCGCCTCCAGCTCGGCCTTCGTCTTGTCGCCGAAGAACTCCGCGAACTCCTCGTACGTTCCGCCTTCGCCGAAGACTTCGAGCGCGCGCAGAAAGAAGTGCGGTTCGACCGCGCCCAGCGCCACATACCCGTCCGCACACTTGTACATGTTGTACATCGGCAGTGCACCACCCAATGGAGCATCGTCGCCGGTCACACCGTGCCGAACCGCCCCGCCAGCCGCCGCGGCAGCGTCCTCCAACGCGACGCGATAAGCCGCGCCGGTTCCGGATGTCGCCCGGCGAACCAGCGCGGCCAGAGCAGCAGACACTGCCCGCTCACCGCCCAGAATGTCGGCGATCGGAACCTTCGGCATGTGCGGCGGGGTGAGGATTCCGTGTACGGCCTGGTAATTGAGATCGTGTCCCGGTACCTCCGCCCGATCACCCGAGTGCCCAACGATTTCGATGAGCGACAGCTGCGGAAACTGCTCGTGCGGACTAGCCAGCCCGAGCCGCTCGAGCGCAGATGGGCGCATCGAAGTGATGAGGAGGTCGGCATCCGAGAGCAACTCGTCGAGCTTTGGCCGGTCCGACTTCATGTCCAGAGTGACGACCGTCTGCCGGGCCGTGAGTTCGCTGTACCAATCGGGAGCGGCCGCCGCGAGTGGATCACCCGTCGGCGGCTCGACCTTGGTGACCGCGGCGCCCATCTCGGCCAGGCGCGATGCGGCAAGCGGTCCGGGCAGGTTGATGGCGAGTGAAACGACCTTCACTCCGTCAAGCGGAAGCATCGAGCTCCCCTTTCGTTGAGAATTTCGGCCTCTGACGACAATCGCGGCAGCGCCTTGTGAGCACTGCCGCGATTGTCGTTTTGTTGGCCGCTTACAGGTTGAGCAGGCCCTTGGCCACGTGCGTGACCTGGATTTCGTTGCTGCCGGCGTAGATCATGAGCGACTTGGCGTCACGCGCGAGCTGCTCGACGCGGTATTCGGCCATATAGCCGTTGCCGCCGAACAACTGCACCGCTTCCATCGCCACATCGGTGGCAGCGCGGGTCGAATACAACTTCATGGCCGATGCCTCGGCGAGCGTCGGGACCTTGCCCTTTCGCGCGCTTTCGAGAGCCGAGAACACCATGTTCTGCACGTTGATCCGGGCGATCTCCATCTCCGCCAGTTTGAGCTGGATGAGCTGGAACTTCCCGATCTCCTGCCCCCACAGCTTGCGGGTCTTGGCGTAGTCGACGCACAGCCGGTGGCACTCGTTGATGATGCCAAGCGAGAGAATCGCACATCCGACTCGCTCGACGACGAACGAGCTCCGGGCACTCTCTCGCCCGTCACCACCCTTGTGCTCCTCGGTCTCCCCGAGCAGTCGGTCCGGGGTCAGGCGCACGTTGTCGAAAAAGAGCTCACCCGTCGGCGACGAGTGCATACCCATCTTCTTGAACGGCTTGCCCTGCGTCAGACCAGGCATGCCTGCGTCGAGAACGAACGTGAGCACCTTGCGGTTTCGCTTCTCGCCACCGTCACCTTCGTCGAGCTTGGCGTACACGACGATCGTGTCCGCGTACGGACCGTTGGTGATGAACGTCTTCTGACCATTGAGGATGTAGTCCGCACCGTCGCGCCTGACGTAGGTCTTCATGCCGCCGAACGCGTCCGAGCCCGAGTCTGGTTCCGTGATCGCCCACGCTGCGATTTTGTCGAGCGTGACGAGATCCGGCAGCCAACGCTCCTTTTGAGCGAGGGTGCCACGCGCAGCGATAGTGGCCGCGCCCAGACCGAGGCTCACGCCGACCGCAGCCACCATGCCGAGACTCACGCCCGCCAGTTCGCTCGTGATCAAGGCTGCTGCCGACGCCTGGGCGCCAAGATCGCCGAGACCTCCGCCGGAGCCCTTCTTCTTCTCCGGCTTGGGCTCGCCCGACGCAATGCGCTCGAGCTTTCGTCGCTCCTTTTCGAGCAACCCCTTGATCGCTTCGCTCGCCATCGCGTCCAAGCCGAACTCGGCCCAGAACTTGCGCAGGATCGCGTACGGAGGGGTGTCCCCATGTTCGAGTTCGTCGACGTGCGGCCGAACTTCCTTCTCGATGAACTCCCGTGCGGCATCGCGCATCAGGAGGTCGGTTTCCGACCACTCGATCATGGGAGCCTCGATGCGATGTCGTCGATGAGCCACGGACCTTCGGTCTCGATGGTCTTGACGTCGTGCCAGCCCTCGAGTTCGGAGATGGCCTCGCCCTGCACCGCGAACACCTTGCCGGTGATCGAGCAGAGGTCGCTCGCCAGGTATGCGACGAGCGGCGAGATGTTGGCCGGGCTGAACGCGTCGAACTCGCCCTCTTCCACCGGTGCGGCGAAGATGGCGCCCATGCCCGGGGTGGCGAGGGTGAGGCGTGTGCGAGCAATCGGTGCGATCGCGTTCGCCCGAACGCCGTAGCGCTCGAGCTCATCGGCGGCAACCTGGGTCAGGGCGGCGATGCCGGCCTTGGCCGCACCGTAGTTGCCCTGGCCCGCGTTCGGGACGGTCGTTCCCGATGCCGACGCGGTGTTGACGATCGCCGCCTTGCGCTGGCGACCGGCCTTGGACTCTTCCTTCCAGTACTTCGCGGCGTGATGGATGGTCGCCGCGTGGCCCTTCAGGTGAACCGCGACGACCGCATCCCACTCGGCCTCCGTCACGTTCGGCATAAAGGCATCGCGCAGGATTCCGGCGTTGTTGACGACGATGTCGAGGCCACCGAACTCCGAGATCGCCTGGTTGATCAGTGCCTCGGCACCCGCCCAGGTGGCGATGTTGTCGGTGTTGGCAACCGCTTTACCGCCATTGGCGATGATTTCCTGTGCGACTTCGTGTGCCGGACCGGTGTCGACACCCTCGCCCGCATTGCTGCCGCCGAGGTCGTTGACGACGACGAACGCACCCTCTTGCGCGAAGCGCAGCGCGTGCTCACGCCCGATACCGCGCCCAGCGCCGGTGATTACGGCGATCTTTCCTTCTAAAGCACCCATGCTCATAACTCCTTAGTCGGCGATCACCGCGAGGCCGTCAGTGATGACGAAGTCCTCCCCGCGTGCCGTTTCGAATGCGTAGGTCGTGAGTCCGTCGGACGAGCCGGCCTTCCAGATCCGCGTCTCGAGGTCGTCGCCCGGAAGCACCATCTTCGAGAAGCGCACCGCAAAGCGCTTGAGCCGGTTGACATCTGATGCGCCGACCTCGGTCAGGACCGCCCATGACGTGAACGCCATGGTGCACAGGCCGTGCGCGATGATTCCGGGGAGACCGGCGTCGCGAGCGACCTCCTCCTCGAGGTGAATCGGCATCGGGTCGCCCGACGCGGGCGCGTACCGGAACGTCTGGTCCAGGTCGACATGTTGTGCGACCTTGGCGACCGGTGCGTTGTCGCGCAGCGACGCCTCGAACCGGTGGGCCGGAACCTGCTCTCCGATCGACGGACCCGCATCGACCCCGCGGAAGAACCCGATGAGGTACTGCTCGTTGACGAGCTCGTCGTTCTGGTCCCGGCACTCGATGTGAATCGAGAGCCGAGCCCCGGAATCGACCGAGTCCCAGCCGATCACTCGGCCACGAGCGGTGATGACATCGCCCGGCCGGATCGCACGGTGGAAGTGGAAGTCCTGCTCCCCGTGCACGATCCGGCCGAAGATGTCGATCGGGACCACGTCGAGCGCGGGCGCCATGAGCGCGTCGAACGCCGGGACGATCGCGAACACCGGCGAAGCCACGTCGCCGTTGAGGTGCGCTCCGATCGGGTCGTTGGTCGCCGCCGCGTACTCGGCAATACGCTCGCGCGTGACCTCGAAAGTCTCCGGGTCAGCCCAGACGTTGAGGCCATCGACCTCGAACTTGGTCACAGCCATGTCAGGCCGATGCCGTCGCGAGGTCGTTGAGCGCGTTCAGCGACTTGTCGAGCTGCGTGAGTCCGTCCTTCTCGACAGCCTTCGCCAGCGCACCCTTGATGAGGGCGCCTTCGAACTCGCCGGCGACGGACAGCGAGCTGCCGTCACCCTCGGCCTCGATCGTGAACGTGAATTCCGTCTTCACGTTGGCCATGCCGACGCCGCTGAGCTTGAGCTTGTTCGGAGCCGAGACTTCGAGCACGGTCCACTCGATCTTGTTGGCCATCCCGAGCATCATGATCTTGGCGACCAGGCGCGATCCCTCGGCCAGCACGGCCGGCGGCTCTTCCATCCAGCGCTCGTGGATCGAGAACCACTTGTCCCACGTGGCGACGTCGGAGACGGTCTCCCAGATGGCTTCCGGGGTGGCCGACAGGTTCTTGGTTGCTTCGATGTGTCCCATTTCAGACTCCTTGTTGGTTGGATGTCAGCGCTGCGCGCGCTGGTAAGCGGTCACGATGGCGGCGCCACCGAGGCCGATGTTGTGCTGCAGTGCAGCGGTGACGTTCGAAACCTGACGCTTGTCCGCGGTACCGCGGAGCTGCCAGGTGAGTTCGGCGCACTGCGCGAGCCCGGTCGCGCCGAGTGGGTGCCCCTTGGAGATGAGGCCACCGGACGGGTTCACCACCCACCGACCGCCGTAAGTCGTCTCGTCGTTGTCGATGAGCTTTCCGGCTTCACCTTCGCCACAGAGTCCGAGCGCCTCGTACAGGAGCAGTTCATTCGCCGAGAAGCAGTCGTGAAGCTCGATGACCTGGAAGTCGTCAGCGCCGAGCCCGGCCTGCTCGTAGACCTTCTGAGCAGCGGCGACGTTCATGTGATGGCCAATAATCCCGGCGCACGTGCCGTCGAAGGTCGAGCGGAAGTCCGTCGCCATGGCCTGACCGACGATCTCGACCGCCTGGTCGGCGAGTCCGTGCTCGTCGACGAACTTCTCCGAGGCCAAGATCACCGCACCCGAACCATCCGACGTCGGCGAGCACTGCAGTTTGGTCAGCGGGTCGTAGACGGTGCGCGACGCGAGAATGTCCTCGAGCGTGTACTCGTCCTGGAACTGCGCGTACGGGTTGTTGACCGAGTGCTTGTGGTTCTTGTAGCCGATCTTCGCGAAGTGCTCGCGGGTCGTCCCGTACTTCTCCATGTGCTCGCGACCGGCGGCCCCGAACATCCACGGTGCCGGCGGGAACAGAACCTCGGAGATCTCAGCCAGCGCCATGATGTGGTTCGCCATGGGCTGCTCGCGGTCTTCATACATCGCGCCGAGCGAACCGGGCTGCATCTTTTCGAAGCCGAGCGCCATCGTGCAGTCCGCGAGACCGCCTCGGATCGCCTGGGCCGCCAGATACAGCGCAGTCGAGCCCGTCGAGCAGTTGTTGTTGACGTTGACGATCGGGATTCCGGTCATGCCGAGTTCGTAGAGAGCGCGCTGACCTGAGGTCGACTCGCCGTAGACGTAGCCGACATAGCCCTGTTCGACCTGGTCGTAGCTGATTCCGGCGTCAGCAAGCGCTTTCGTTCCCGACTCACGGGCCATGTCCGGGTAGTCCCAGTCGCTGCCATCGTCGTTCTTCCGGCGGCCGGGCTTTTCGAATTTCGTCATGCCCACGCCCACCACGAACACTTTGTTCGCCATCGAACCTCCTCGGGTCATGGCGCAAACATACATACCTGCATGTAAGTGGGCAATACCCTAGACATCGCGTCTCATGTGACTCAGGTCACTTTTCTCGCGCACGAAAACGTCCGCTCAAGTCTGGGAGCCAGCAAGTAGTGCGGAGCCTGATTCGGCTCCGGTGATCTCACAAACGGTTTGGTGCTCCCCTGGCGTCGTCATCCACATATTTCGATGAGGACGTCCGTAGAGCACCGAATCGTTCGGCATCAATGAGCTCGCGCCCGGCGCGAGCCCTTTTCGTCTAGGGAGCGGACTGCCCGAGAATCCGATCGACGGCCGGAGTGGCGATCCGGCGCAGATTCACCTGCGCGCGGACCCACCGGCGGTGCGCGCGCTCTGGGTCGGCGTCGACATAGCTCGAGATACGAATCCCCCGCAAGGAATCCATTGCGGTGTAGACGAAGTCGACGATCTCCCGATTGAGCTCGGGCGGCACCAATTGGGCGACCACGCTTTGCAGGGTGCTGGTCACCGTCACTTCGAACTTCGCCATCTCGCGCGCGAGTTCCGGGTCGGTGCGGCTCGCAACCCACAGCTCGACGGTCGCATCGAAGATCGGCCCATCATGGATGTCCCACAGCAACTCCAGGACCTGGCCGATCGGGTCGGGCCCGGCTTTGATCTGGCCGAGTTCCCGGATCACGCTCTCGGCACGCTTGGCCGCCAGATGATTGACTGCCGCGATCACCAACTCGTTCTTCGAGCCGAAGTGATGCACCTGGGCACCGCGCGTGACGCCCGACTTCTCGGCGATACGCGGAGACGTCGTTCCTGCGTACCCGAACTCGACAAGGCACTCGATCGTGGCGTCGAGGAGGCGCACGCGCATCTGCGCGCTGCGTTGCTCCTGGGACCGCCGTTCAACCGCGCGAGTGGACCGAGTCATGTTGATCATCATAACCGCAGGTCAGGGTGCATCTGGAGCCATCCTTCATCAGCTGAGGTGTTTCAACCACCCGAGAAGCTGCCCGGTCAGCTCACCGTGAAGCTCCCGAGGCAGTCCCATCCGACTGTTCAGGGACGTCAAACGCTGCACGGCAACCGTCTGCGCCTCGGTGTACCGGAGCAGACCCGCAGCGCCGTGACGCCGTCCGACTCCCGAACCCTTCATGCCACCGGCGGGCGCGGAGTGCGTGCCGAACGCCGCGGCGTACCCGTCGTTGACGTTGACTCCCCCCGCCTCGATTCGCGGCGCAAGCTTGCGAGCGGCAGACGTATCCCGCGTCCAGATACTCGCCGACAAGCCGTATTGCGTGTCGTTTGCAGCGGCGACCGCCTCGTCAGTCGTCTGAAACGGATAGATCGAGACCACGGGCCCGAAGACCTCCTCGGAATGCAGCCGTGCCTGCGGAGTCACACCGGCGAGGATCGTCGGTTCGAAGAATTTCGGACCGATATCCGGACGAGGACGCCCACCCGCGAGGACTTCGGCGCCGACGGACGTCGCCTGACCGATGTACTCACCCAACCGTGCGAAGTTGGCATCCGTCGTGATCGAACCCATGTCGGTGCCGAACGAGTAGTCAGCACCGAGCCGAATCTCCGCGGTGTGACGTACGGCAAGGTCGATGAATCGCTCATAGACGTCGACGTGCTGGGCGATCTCGCGACCAGAAGCCGTCGAACCCGTGAACGCGACATAGTCGACACCGTCGAGAAGCGCTTCGCCGATGTCGTTCCGATGCCCGACGACGACTTGGAACACATCCGCCGGCACTCCGGCGTCGAGGGCGCATCGTCGCAGCAGAAGCAACGAAAGTGCGGTCTGATTATCCGCTTTGAGCAGGACCGAGTTGCCGGCGATGAGGGCAGGAAGCGCATCCGCAGCGCCCAGAGCAACGGGAAAGTTCCACGGCACGATCACGCCGACGACGCCATGCGGCCGATGAAGCACCGAGGTCGACGTCAGCCCCGGAATGATCCCGGAGTGCGATTCATCAGCCAGCAACGCTTCTGCGGTGTTGACGTGATGCCGGACTGCAAGCAGCGCTTCGGCCAACTCGACGAGTGCATCGATCCGCGCCTTTCCGCCCTCGGCCTGCAGAACGTCCAGGAAAAGTTCGCGGTCTCGATGGACGAGGTCGAGAACCCGGCCGATCGTCCGGGCGCGCTGTTTCACGGGGGTCTGCGCCCAACTCTTCTGAGCGGCTCGCGCCCGATGGAGCGCATCGTTGATGTCCTCCGCGGCCATCTGCGGGATCCACGCCAGCGGCTCATCCGTGAAGGGCCGCTTGATCTGGACCGGATCGCCGCGTCCGGAGATGGTCGAGGCAAGTGCTTCCGCGGTCGAGGGTTTCATCGGCCACCCCACACACTGCTCATCGATGAGCTCCTCTTCAGAGTTGCAATGCCGCGTATGTTACATACATGCAAGTTCGTATGTAACCATCAAAGCATGACCGGAAGCCACGACGCCACGACCAGCGGTTTGCCGAGCCTCGCTCAGCTCACACCGCGCGAGCAGGCCATCGTCAGATCGACCGCCACCGCCGATATCGCGATGCGAACGGCGGCCGCCACGCTCCTCGCGGCAACATTCGTCCCCGCCGTCACGAGCCGGTCGTCACTGCGCCGCGAGATCGCGAACGCCGACTTCTACGCGAGTTTCGCGAGTCGCCACGATCCGGCCGCCTCCTTTCCGCGCCCAACCCACAGGCCCGCAGTCCGGTCGCGCCGGGCGGGACCGGCCATGCGCAGGCTCACGGTCGCGGACGCCGAGATCCTGCAGTTCACCAGCGGATTCACCCCGATCAACCCGGAGCTTCGAAAGCTGTGGCGCACCTTCGAACGCAACGACGTCGTCCACGCGCAGCACTGGCGTCATCTGGATGGACCGCGCCCGACCTTGATCGTCATCCACGGCTTCTTCGCCTCGACCTACCTGTTCAACAGCGTCTTCTTCCAGCTGCCGTGGTTCTACCGAGCGGGCTTCGACGTCGTGCTGTTCACGTTGCCGTTCCACGGGCCCCGCGCCGAGCAGCGGTCGCCGTACAGCGGTTACGGCTATTTCGCGCACGGGACTAGCGGGTTCGTGGAGTCATCGGGCCAGGCGATCCACGACCTGCGACTCCTCATCGATCACCTCGAGTCGACGGGAGTTTCGAAGGTCGGCGTGACCGGCATTTCGCTCGGCGGATACACCTCGGCTCTCTTGGCGTCCGTCGACGACCGGCTGCAACTCGCCGTTCCGAACGTCCCGGTGATCGAGGTTCCCGCACTGCTGGACAGTTGGTTTCCGGCGTCGACGCTTCTGCGCTTCGGCCTCAAGGCCGGCGGCACAAGCACCGACACCTTGGCAGACGTCTTGGCGTACTCGTCTCCACTGAACTACTCGCCGGCCATCCCCCGGGAGCGCCGCCTCATCATCACCGGCCTGGGCGACCGCCTCGCGCCACCTGAACAGGCCGCGGCGCTATGGGAGCACTGGGATCGCTGCGCGCTGCACTGGTTTCCGGGCAACCACCTCATGCACATCAGTCAGCCGGACTACCTCCGACGCATGACCCGCTTCATGAAAGACGCCGACTTCATGCCTGACAATTGGCGCAGCCGCGCCGGCTGACGTCAGAAACCGTGCTGGTCGAGCCAGTTCGACACGATGTCCACGCGCTTGGCGCCGTTCCGCTCTTTGTCGCATAGGTCGAAGAGATCGGCCGTCGTGAGTTCGCCGGCGACCTTGTTCAACGCCTTGACCGCGTTGTCGTCGAGTTCTCCGGTGCGATACAGCGGCACGATGTTTCGCGCCTGGGTCTCGGATGTGATCGCCTGATCCGTGGCGAGCGCGAAGTCGCCCACCGACAACCCGTTCGGCAGCGACTCGCTGAGCGCTTTGAACATCTGCTCCGGGTCTGGCTGCACAGCGCTCGACGGGTTGAAGCGTTCGAGCAGTTCAGCGGACACTTCGGGCACGACGGTGACGTCGCCGGCATCGAGTTCGCGAAGCGCACCGGTTAGGTCCCGCACCGGCTTTCCACGTTCGGACGCTTCGCCATAGCGATCGAGCGCCTGCTTGTAGATCTCCGCGACCATCGCCATCGGGAGACTGTCGACGCTCGTCACGACAATCGAGTGTTCGGTCGGCGTCGGGCCGGGCGCCACATCGACTTTGCTGCATGCAACGAACGCCGGGATCACCGCAATGACTGCGGCAATCCCGGCGCTCGGGAAACGACTCACGGGAATCAGGCTCCGCAGTTTCAGATGACACCCTCGGCGCGAGCCGCAGCGGCGACGGCCTCGGCGACCGCCGGTCCAACGCGCGGGTCGAGCGGGCTCGGCACGATCTTCTCCGGTCCGAGCTCGTCGGCCACGACCGACAGGATCGCGTTCGCAGCGGCGATCTTCATACCCTCGGTGATCTTGCGAGCACCCGCGTCGAGCGCACCCTTGAACACACCCGGGAAGGCGAGCACGTTGTTGATCTGGTTCGGGAAGTCCGAGCGGCCGGTCGCGACGATCGCGGCGTACTTACGAGCGACATCCGGGTGGATCTCCGGGTTCGGGTTCGACAGCGCGAACACGATCGCCTCCGGAGCCATCGACGCGATGAACTCCTCCGGGATCTTTCCGGCCGAGACACCGAGGAAGACGTCCGCACCGGTGAGCGCGTCGCCGGCACCACCGGTCAGCGCACGCGGGTTGGTACGAGCCGCGAGGTCGATCTTGACGTCGTTGAGGTCCGCACGGTCCTTCGAGACGATGCCCTTCGAGTCGAGCACGACGATGTCGGTGATACCGGCCGCGAGCAGGATGTTCGCGCAGGCGACACCGGCCGCGCCGGCGCCGGAGATGACGACCTTGAGACCCGAGACGTCACGGTTCTGGACGCGCGCTGCACCGTTGAGTGCGGCGAGCACGACGATTGCCGTGCCGTGCTGGTCGTCGTGCATGACCGGGCAGTCCAGCTCTTCGATGACACGGCGCTCGATCTCGAAGCAGCGCGGTGCCGAGATGTCCTCGAGGTTGACCGCACCGAAGGTCGGACGCAGCAGCTTGATGGTGTTGACGATCTCGTCGACGTCCTTGGTGTCCAGGACGATCGGGATCGAGTCGAGGCCGGCGAACTTCTTGAACAGCGCCGCCTTGCCCTCCATGACCGGCATCGACGCGGCGGGACCGATGTCACCCAGTCCGAGCACCGCAGTGCCATCGCTGATGACCGCAACGAGTCGACCAGTCCACGTGTGGGTCTTCGCGAGCGACGGGTCGTCGGCGATCGCAAGGCAGACCTTCGCCACACCCGGGGTGTAGGCGATCGAGAGGTCACGCTGCGTTTCGAGGGGTGCCGTCAAACTCACCGACAGCTTGCCGTTAATGTGAGAATTAAAGATCTCATCATCAGTAATATCGGCGAGGCTGCCGCTTGTCGAAGTTGGCGCTTCAGTCACCCAGACACCTTCCCACTTTCGTTGGAATCCCGTGTAATCGGGTCCCATTTCAGGGTCTGGAAGAGGTTCCCACGCGCGCAACCAAGACCGCAAACGCGCGGGCCTGTTCCTGTACCGCTGGGAATCAGTTCAACCACTGGGTCCAGAGCAGCAAAGCAGTCAGTCCAAGAACGAGAATGAGGACGCCGAACGCCGCGATTCCGCGTCGGCGATCGCTGTAGACCTGCGCGATGACCGCGACCACTGCCGCACCGAGATGAGCCAGGATCGACTTCGCGCCGGGGCCGGGAAACGAGTTCATTCCGCTCAGGTCCGGGGCGCCCCCGAGGATCGCAATGGTGATGACGGCAAGCGCCAGCGCAACGAGGCCACCGGTGATGACTCCGCTAAGCGCTCTGATGCTGGTGGTCATGCCCACTTCCCTCCGATGACCGGCACTCCGGTGGCCCGTTCGGCGATGGCGTCGAGTGATTCCGGTCGAGTCTGGTACTCGCCGAGGCGGACGTGCTTGTTGGCGCCGTGGTAGTCCGACGACCCCGTCACGATGAGGTCGAACGACGTGGCGATGCCGGTCAGCAAGGCCCGCCCGGCTGCGTCGTGATCGGGGTGATCGATCTCGAGGCCGCCAAGACCACGCTCGGCCAACTCTTCGATGTGATCGACCGATAGCAGCCGACCACGTTTGTGGGCCCGCGCGTGCGCGATGACGCTCACTCCCCCGGCTGCGCTGACGAGATCGACGGCCTCACCGAGTTCGGTGTTGCCTTTGCCGACATAGTAGGGCGAATCCCGCGACAGCAGCTTGTGGAACGCATCGCCCACCGTCGGCACGATGCCGGCCTCGACGAGTGCACGTGCGAGGTGTGGCCGACCCGCCGAAGTCCCGACCGAATCCATGACGGCGTCCGGATCGATCGGCAGTCCATCGGCCGCCATCAGCTCGGCCATCTTTCGCAGACGGCCGTCGCGTTCCTCGCGCAGACGCCCGAGTTCGGCTTCCATCGCACGATTGTGCGGATCGAAGAGGTAGGCGAGAAGGTGCACCTCCACCTCGTCGCCGCCGTCCTCAGCTCGGCCGGAGCACGACATCTCCATGCCCCGGACGAGCGCGAGCCCGTCCGGCAACGCCTCGACCGCAGCCGCCCAGCCTTCGGTTGTGTCGTGGTCGGTCAGCGCGACGGCGTCGAGCCCCGCTTCCGCGGCCAGGCGAACCAGCTCAGCCGGGGAATCCGTGCCGTCGGACACGGCTGAGTGGGTGTGGAGATCGATGCGCACAGCACCCAGTATCGCGGTTTCGCGCCGTAGCATCGACAACCGTGGGGTCTGCGGTGGTCGATTGTGCTGTCTACGTCGACGGCGTGCGACTTCCCGGCGCCTTCAGCGCGGACGAGGCACTGGCTGAAGTCCGCACGCGCGGAGAAGGTTTCTGCTGGTTGGGTGTCCACGAACCGTCCGCTGCAGACATGGCGGCGATCGCGCGAACCTTCGGATTCCACGAGCTCGCGGTGGAGGACGCCGTCCACGCCCACCAGCGCCCGAAGCTCGAACGCTACGACGACCTCATCGTCGTCGTATTGCGCACGGTTCGATACGCCGCGAACGATCCGACGACAGGTATGAGCGAGATCGTCGAAACCGGCGAGGTGATGGTGTTCCTCGGAGCGGACTTCGTGGTGACGGTCCGGCACGGTGAGCACGGCGGGCTTCGGAACGTGCGCAAGATGCTCGAGCAGAATCCCGTCCGGTTGAGCCTCGGGCCGGGAGCGGTGTTGCATGGCGTTGCCGACCATGTCGTCGACGCCTATGTCGACGTCATCGAGCAAGTCGAGGACGACGTCGACGCCATGGAGGAATCCGTCTTCGATGCGCGGCGCAAGACCGACACGACTCCCATCTATCACCTCAAGCGCGAGGTCGTGGAACTGCGACGATCGGTCAATCCGTTGGCCGAACCCCTGCACGTCCTCTCGACGAGCACCGACCTTCGAATCCCGAAGGAGGTTCGCCGCTACTTTCGCGACGTCGCCGACCACCACTCCGAGGTCGCAGACCGAATCATCGACTTCGACGACACCCTGAGCGCCCTGGTCAGCGCCGCTCTGGGCAGTATCACGCTCCAGCAGAACAACGACATGCGCAAGATCTCCGCGTGGGTGGCGATCATCGTCGTGCCGACGCTCATCGCCGGCATCTACGGCATGAACTTCGAACACATGCCAGAACTCACCTGGGCGTTCGGCTATCCGATGGCCCTGTCGCTCATGGGCGGCATCGCGCTGTGGCTCTACATCACGCTGCGTCGCCGGAAGTGGCTCTGAGCCCTGCTCAGTCCTCGAACACCGGTTTCGCCGAGAAGATCTGCACGGGCGATGCCGGCTCCGGCAGCACGAAGTCCGCGACACCGCTCGGCTCGATCCGGACCGCGGTCTCCGGAGCGCCCTTCCACACGGGGCCGCCGAGCCGGAGCATCAGCCCCTCCTTGAGGACCACGCCCTCGACCGACGGGACCGCGGCGACCACGGCGAGTGATCGCGCAATGCCCGACTCCGGTCCGGCAGCACCCTGGACCTGCAACAGCACTTCCGCGCGTGGTCCACGGACCGGGTCCGCGTTGTACGAGCTCGGATCGACCATCGGGTACCGCGAGCAGCCGACCGTCACATAGAAGTAGTTGTTCGACTCGTCGGGCCCGAAGCGCAGGATCTCGATCGGCTCGAGACCGACGAACGTCACCGACGCCGAATCGGGCTCACTGATCCCGGAAAACCACGAGACCAGGTGAGAGCGAACGGCGGCGGCGACGTCTGAAGGACCGGTCATACGCCCTAACTTAGATGGCCAGCTTGGCGAGGAGGTCTCGCGCCTGCTCTGCCGACTTCGGATCACAGATCACGTCGTAGCGGCCGGCGACGAGTTGCATCGTCGACGCGAAGTCACGTTGGCCACGGGTTGCGGCGTACGGGATGCTCGCGCTGATGAGCCCGAACACGATGCCGCCGATAACGGCCGCGATGACCGGGCCCACGAGGTTGTTCGTGAACATGCCGAGCAGCAGCCCGATGAACAGTCCGAGCCACGCACCGGAAGCGATTCCGCCGGCCAGGACCTTGCCCCAGGTGAGGCGGCCGAGGACCCGTTCGACCTGCATGAGGTCGACGCCGACGATCGTCACGTCCTGGACGGGGAAGCGCTCGTCGGAAAGATAGTCGACGGCCCGCTGCGCCTCGGCGTAGGTTGGGTATGAGCCGATTGGCCACCCACTCGGGGGCGTCGGCAGGTTTCCGCCTATGCGGTTCGGTTGCCCCATTGAGTTCGTCATGGCACCCATTCTGCCTGGGCACACTGGCTGCTGGCCGGGATCTGAGGTTCCGCATAGCGCTCTGGCATGTCATCGCCAATGCGTACGATCACCGGCGGAGCAGTTCTGTACAAGGAAGTGGAGTTTCGGCCGGGAGGTGAACGCGAGTGGTCGCTGTGAGCAAGGTTTTCGCAGCTCGACTGGCCGGAATGGTCGTTTTGGGTCCCGACGGTGAATCCATCGGACGCGTCCGCGACGTCGTCATCGGCCTCCGCATCAACCGCCAGATTCCGCGCGTTCTCGGCCTCGTTGTCGAGTTGCTCACACATAAGCGAATCTTCGTGCCGATGCTCCGCGTGACGGCTATCGAACCGAGTTCGGTCACCCTGCTCACCGCGAACGTCAGCCTCCGCCGCTTCGCTCAACGCCCCAGTGAAGTCCTCGCACTCGCGCAGCTGCTCGAGTCGAAGGTGCGGGTCGACACACCCGAACTCGCCGATTCCGAATGCATCGTTTTCGACCTCGGACTCGAGCAAGGCCGTGGCCGCGACTGGTCGGTGCCCAAGGTCGCCGTACGCGGCACGCGCGGTCGCCTGGCTCGCCGTAGCGCCGTTCAAGTCGTGCCGTGGGGCCAGGTTCACGGACTCACACCGGGCGATCTGGCCCTGCCCGGGCAGGGCGTTTCCGTTCTGCTCGCACAATTCGAAGGACTGCGCGCCGCCGACGTCGCCAACGCGCTGCGGGAACTGCCCGAGAAGCGTCGCCTCGAAGTCGCGATCGCCCTCGACGACGAACGCCTCGCCGACGTCGTGCAGGAGCTGCCCGAGACGGATCAGGTCGAACTGCTCGGCCAGCTCGAGGTCGAACGCGCCGCCGACGTCCTCGAAGCAATGGACCCCGACGACGCCGCCGACCTCTTGAGCGAACTCCCCGCCACCGAAGCGGAGTCCCTCCTCCAACTCATGGACCCTGAGGACTCGGCGCCGGTCCGCCGGCTGCTCGCCCACTCCCCGAACACCGCCGGTGGTCTGATGACGCCCGAACCGGTGGTCTTGGCCCCGGCGACGACCGTTGCGGAAGCGCTTGCGCGCGTCCGCAACCCGGACCTCAGCCCGGCGCTGGCGAGCATGGTGTTCGTCGTCCGCCCGCCGACCGCGACCCCGACGGGCCGCTACCTCGGATGCGTGCACATTCAGGCCCTCCTGCGCGAACCACCGGCGAGCCTCGTGGGCGCCGTCATCGACAAGGACCTGCCCCGCCTCCACCCCGAGGACTCACTCCAGGGCGTGACCCGATACTTCGCGACCTACAACCTCGTGTGTGGGCCGGTCGTCGACGACGAGGAGCACCTCCTCGGCGCCGTGACCGTCGACGACGTTCTCGACCACCTCCTGCCGGACGACTGGCGTGAGCACGAGGACGTCTGATGAGTGAGAAGAACGTCCGTCAGCGCCTCGATCTTCCACTCGGCATCCGCCGCTTCCGATGGCAGTGGGATGTCGAGGCGGTGGGGCGAAACAGCGAGCAATTCGCCCGGTTCCTCGGCACTGGTCGCTACCTGATGATCCAGACGATCTTCGTCATCGTCTGGATCATTCTCAACGTTTTCGCGGTCAAGCTTCGCTGGGACCCGTACCCGTTCATCCTGCTGAACCTCGCGTTCTCGACCCAGGCCGCGTACGCCGCCCCGCTCATCCTGCTGGCCCAGAACCGCCAGGAAAACCGCGACCGCGTGGCTCTGGAAGAGGACCGCGTTCGGGCTGCCCAGACGAAGGCGGACACCGAGTTCCTCGCCCGCGAGCTCGCCGCCATGCGCCTGGCGATCGGTGAGGTCGCCACCCGTGACTATCTGCGCCGCGAACTCGACGAACTGCGCGACATGATCGAGAAACTGGCCGCCGGCGAACCTGCGCCGAAGAAGAAGCGCAAGTCCGAGAAGCCGCACGTCGACTGAGTTCGACTGCCGCAGTGGGGATTTCGGCCGCTATGCGCTACCACGTCGCGCGCCGTCAAGGCAAAAGCCCTGCACGATACAAAGTTGAGACCTGATTTTCTCGAAACGTGGCCGTACGTAGATCAAATCGGTAATCTTGTTTCGCAAGTTGCATGTGCGTTCCACCGTTAATCCAGTGATCCGCGTTTACAGGGTGACTGATGTGGGGCCTTGACGCGCGTGAATCGAATGAGGTTCCACACGGGCAGTCCAGGTACCCCCAGAGACCCTCACGGGAGTTGGTCAAATGCAGTTGAGAGCACCAAAGACGGTCTCTGCGATCGTCCTCGCCGGTTTGTTGAGTGCGGGGTCGTCCGCATTCGCGCAGACCGATGAGACGCCGCCGGCCGCCTCGGATGCGCAACTGCTCGCCGCAGACCAGTCGATGGCGAGCACCGAGGCCGCGGGCGAAAACGCCACCGTCGGCATCGTTCCACCCGCGGCGGTCGCGGTTCGCGCACCACACGCCTTCGGCGAGAGCAGCGACGCATTCGCGGGCGCCCTCCCCCTGCCAGGCATGGGTGGTGTCGCCGGACTCGGAATTCCGCAGATCGTTCTCGCGGCCTACCGCAACGCCGAACTCGCCCTCGCCTCGTCGGACCCGGGCTGCCACCTGCCATGGAACCTGCTCGCCGGTATCGGCAAGGTCGAGTCGCAGCACGCGAACGGTGGCCAGACCGACGCCGCCGGCACGACGATCGGTCAGATCAACGGCCCCGCGCTCGATGGCACGCTGCCCGGCAACGAGGTCATCTCGTCGAAGGACGCCAAGGGCAAGGTCACGTACACGAAGGCGATCGGCCCCATGCAGTTCCTGCCGTCGACCTGGAAGACATACCAGTCCGACGGCAACGGGGACGGAGTCGCGGACCCGAACAACGTCTTCGACGCTTCGCTCGCGGCCGGCAAGTACCTGTGCAGCGGCGGCATGGACCTCAGCGACCCGAACCAGGAACTGCGCGCCATCCTCCGCTACAACAACTCGGTGAAGTACGCGAACGATGTTCGTCGTTGGTCGAACGCCTACCGCACGGGCGCGGTCCCGTCGGCAGTCGACCTTGCCGGACTCATCGACCCGAAGACGCTCGACGAGATGTCGGCGGAGTCGGAGACCACGACGACCGCGGCGACCACCACGACGACTGCAGCGTGCACCGGCAGCCTCCTCTGCCCGCCGCCTGGGGTCGAGGCGCCGCCACCACCGGAGTGGTGGGGGCCCAAGCCCGCCGCGCCCGCGCCGGCCGCACCGCCACCGCTGGTGTTGCCCGGCGCACCGAAGAAGTAGCCACCAACGAACGCCGCTCCCCACCAGGGGGCGGCGTTTTTTGGCGTCCGCAACCGTTCCGTAGACTCAGGGAATGCCAATCCTCGAGGAAGTCGACGTTCGCGCCGCGCTCGCCAAGGTCATCGACCCGGAGATCCGGAAGCCGATCACTGATCTGGGCATGGTCAAGTCCGTGGACATCAACGGCAATGCGGTTCACGTCGTCGTTTACCTGACGACGTCTGCCTGCCCGCTGCGCGACGAGATCTCCAAGCGTGTGGAGAAATTCGTCTCCGAGGTTCCGGGCGCCGACACGGTCACCGTCGAACTCGACGTCATGAACGACGAACAGCGCACCGAACTGCGCCGGAGCCTGCGCGGCGACTCGGCCGACCCGGTCATCCCGTTCGCACAGCCGGGCTCGATGACGCGCGTCTATGCCGTCGCCTCCGGCAAGGGCGGCGTCGGAAAGTCGAGTGTCACGGTCAACCTGGCCGCGGCCATGGCGGCGCGTGGATTGTCCGTCGGTCTCCTCGACGCCGACATCTACGGCCACTCGGTCCCGCGCATGCTCGGCACCAACGCTCGTCCCACGCAGGTCGAGAAGATGATCATGCCGCCGATCGCGCATGACGTGAAGGTCATCTCGGTCGCACAGTTCACCTCCGGGAACGTGCCGGTCGTCTGGCGTGGCCCGATGCTTCACCGCGCGTTGCAGCAGTTCCTCGCCGACGTCTTCTGGGGCGACCTCGACGTCCTCCTCATGGACCTGCCGCCGGGCACCGGTGACATCGCGATCTCGATCGCCCAGCTCGTTCCTTCGGCCGAGATCCTCGTCGTCACGACGCCGCAGGATGCGGCTGCCGAGGTCGCCGAACGCGCCGGCGCCATCGCCGTGCAGACGCGCCAGCGCGTGGTCGGTGTGGTCGAGAACATGTCGTGGCTCGAGCTCCCCAACGGCGAGCGGATGGAGGTCTTCGGCTCGGGTGGTGGCGCTCGTGTCGCTGAGAGCCTGACCCGCATCATCGGTGCCGAGGTCCCGCTGCTCGGTCAGATCCCGATGGACCCGGCGGTCGTCAACGCCGGCGACGAGGGCGTGCCGATCGTGCTCAGCCAGCCGGAATCGCCGGTTGCGAAGGCCCTCATGGAGATCTCGGGCAAGCTGGCCGTTCGCCAGCGCGGCCTCGTGGGTATGTCGCTCAACATCGACACCACAAAGAAGAAGAACCTGCTCTAACTGATGAGCCGCGCCCGACGCGAACGTGCAGCGTTCACAAGGGATTGCACCGTGCTAGGTGCACTTCCTTGAAGACGATGCACTTGTGCTCTAAGTAGCGTCGAAATCCACCGGCGGCGGTGAACCCGGTGCCGGTGGATTCGGGTTGTCCGGCTTCGGCTCGTACATCGGAGACGATGGCTTGAGCGGTTCCTTGACCGAGCGCGCGGTGTCCTCGAAGTCCCGGATGACCGAGTCATCGCCATCGAGAAGATGCTTGGTCACCATCGCGCGCGGGGACATCCCGCGTAGTTCGTTCAACTGCTGAATCGGCTTGCGAAACTCCTCGAAATCCGAGCCGAATTCCTGCTTGAGCTGCGTCGACGCACCCGACGCATAGTCCTTGACCTTGCGCAGCGTGCCGCTCACCCACCGGATCGCACCGGGCAACCGCTCCGGTCCGAGGATCACCAGAGCGGCGATGATGAGGACGAATGCCTCACTCCAGCCGATGTTGCTGAACACGAGAGAACCTGCCTAATCCGTTAGTCCGACTCCAGCGTGACAGAAATATCGACGAGTCGACCGTTGCGGATCAATTGCACAGGAACCTCGGAGCCAATCTTTTGCATCTGGACGGCGACGACGAGTTCGTCGGCACTCGTGACGGCACGATCGCCGACCTTGACGATGATGTC
>JAJFUQ010000055.1 GCA_021372355.1 Nocardiaceae bacterium
ATCGACCACTTCGTCCGAGTCTCGCTACTTGGCTTCTACACCATTGCCCAAGAGCTCGGCCCGATCAAGGTGTGTCTCAACGAGGCAACCTACGACGAATTCTCCGGCGCCGACTTCGCGGCCGGCGAGCAATACCTCAACGCGTCGCAGGCACTCGCCTTCGTCCGACAGCGCCACGGACTCCCCCGCGGCGACCTCGACCGCCAGGTTCGGCAGCAGTACTTCATGTCAGCCGCGCTGCGCAAGGTCATCTCGAGCGGAATGTTGCTCAAGCCTGCGCGTTTGCAGCGACTGCTGGACGCCGTGTCGAACGCACTGCAGACGGACCCGACCCTTGACCTGCTCAAGTTCTCGCGCCAGATGCAGAACATTTCCGCCGGCAACGTCACCTTCGCGACGATCCCTATCACGGGAACGCCGACCATCGAGGGCGACGACGGCGAAGAAATCTCGATCGTCGCCGTCGACTGGACCGCTATGCCGGCCTTTATCTCGACGGTCGTCGGAGAGACGAAGGAATACAGCGAGGCGACGATACTCCCCCGCAAGGATGTGTCCGTACTGGTACTCAACGGCACCGGCGAGTATGGCGCGGGATCGACGACATCTGAGAATCTCGCCTCGCTCGGCTTCAAGACCCTTGAACCCGACACCCTCGAGGACAACGACACGACCACCCTCACCACGATCACCTACGGGCCCGGCATGGAAGCCCAGGCCAAGACTCTGGCCAAGGCGGTTCCAGGCGCGATCGTCGGCTTCAAGAAGTCGGCCACGAAGGTGACTCTGGCACTCGGTACCGACGGAGTTCAGGTTCCGGCGAAGGGTGACGAGTCGACAACCGAAACCGATGCCACGACGACCACGACGGCGTCCGAGTCCGGTTCGCCGAAGGGCGACGGAGAGACTCTCGACCGCACGTACACCTCGGAAGACTGCATCAACTAGCGTTCCAACAATGACTGTCCGACTGCACGTCCGACAGATCGATCGGGCGATCGATCCCGAAGCAGCTTTTCAGCGGCTGTTCGGTGACGCCGAATACGCATACTGGCTTGACCGGACGAAGGCCGTTTCGTTCATCGGGGCCTCGAATGAGGTCATCGTCGGCGCGCAGGCCTTCGATGAACTCGCCACGCGGCTGACGGTCGCGGTCCAGTCACCCGATCTACCGTTCGATTTCACCGGTGGATTCGTCGGCTATTTCGGCTACGAGATGAAGGCGGCATTCGGCTACCCGAATCGCCACCGCTCATTCGTTCCGGACGCCGGCTGGATAAGCGCCGACCGGTACATCGCGATCGATCACGTTGGCCGGCGGACCTATACGCTGTCAGTCGACCCTGATTGGCATCCGGTCCTCGACGACATTCCCGACGACGTCCCCCTCGTTCCCGAGGTCGCAGTACCAGACTTGGCAGCCGTCGAATCGGCACTGACGGTCGGCCGCGATGCGTACCTACTCGACATTCAACGCTGTCAGGCAGAACTGCAGGCGGGCGAGTCCTATGAGATTTGCCTGACCGATCGGGTATTGGTCGACGCCGTCGAGTCGGGGTTTGCGTTCTACCAGCGGCTTCGCCGCTGCAACCCGGCACCGGAGGCCGCGTATCTCCGCTTTGGAAGCGTCGAGGTCGCATGCTCCTCGCCGGAGCGATTCCTCCGCATCGACCCGACCGGACGAGTCGAGACGAGGCCTATCAAGGGAACCGCTCCCCGCGGAGCAACGCCACGTGAAGACGCCGAGATGCGGGAACGCCTCTTATCGGACCCGAAGATCGCCGCCGAAAACCTCATCATCGTCGACCTGCTTCGCAACGATCTTGGTCGCGTGTGCGTCGCGGGCTCAGTCACCGTACCCGAGTTGATGGTCACCGAGTCCTACCCAACGGTGCACCAGCTGGTGTCGACAATCCGAGGGCAGATTCGTCCGGACAGTTCCGCTCTCGAGTGCATACGTGCGTGCTTCCCAGGTGGGTCGATGACCGGCGCCCCGAAGATTCGAACGCTCGAGATCATCGACGCCATCGAGCCGATCGCGCGTGGAGTCTATTCGGGCACCATCGGATATCTGAGTCTCAGCGGAGCGGCTGATCTCAACGTCGTCATTCGGACTGCGGTTTTTGCGGGTGGCCAGATGCACGTGGGCGCCGGTGGGGCGATTGTTCTGGACTCGGTACCTGAGTCTGAGTTCGAGGAGGTCGTACTGAAAGCTGCTGCGACACTGCGGGCGGACAAACGGTTCTCGCTCGTTACTCATCCTGACCGTACGTCGACGGGAGGAGCGCACCTCCCCGCGAGCAAATAAAAAACGACCCGTTGGTATCTTTTTCGGCGATGTCACGCGAATCCAAAAGGTGGTCTGTTTGACTGACGCCATGACATTTGCGATTAATTCTCGCTACCGTCTGCGGTCCACGTCGCTGATGCTGCCAGTGGTGGGAACCGTCGTCGCAGAGACACGTGACTTCCGGTACGTCAGTCGCGTCTCGCACCAAACGGCGATCGTCATCGACGGATTCCCGCGGTCGGGCAACTCCTTCGCACGCGCCGCATTCCGACAGGCCAATCCTGGCCTCGGCATAGCGAGCCACCTACATAGCCCTCTACTGATCAAACAGGCTGTGAAACGGGCCTTACCGACGATTCTGCTTATCCGAGACCCACGCGACGCGACCGCTTCGCTGGTCCAATTCCTCCCGCAGTTGAAACTGCGCTACGCGCTTGACGAGTACCGGCGTTACTACGAACGGGTCGCCCGTTATCTGAATCACGTGCTCGTCGCGGACTTCCCTGACGTCGTTCGCGAGGGCGGCTTCGCCGCAACCCTGGAAGCGTGCAACGACCGGTTCGGGTCAGCCTTTCAGGGGTACGTGGAAACGTCAGAAGCCGTCTCCGCAGTACGACAAGAGATCCAGCAGGCAACAGTGATGTATGGAGGTGAGTCAATGAGCGGCACCTTCGGCTTGCCTTGCCCAGAAAGAAAGACGCCGGCAGAAATCTGGAGCAATGCCAGTGGCACCGAACTAGCGCTGCTTGACGAGGCTCAGCAGCTCTACTCCTACATTCGTGCGATCAATACAGCCGCGATCGGGAGATAATGAGCGCCTGGGGAAACCTTCTTCCCCAGGCGCACCGATCTGGCATGAACGTGAAGAACGCGTCACGCTCCGCTGTGCATATCTGCCAGCTTGGGCCACCACGGCAAAACCGGCGAGTCGATCCAACCCTCACCATTCTCGAGCGCTGCAATGTCAGCGTCGACCATGATTCGCGCCAGATCGTTTGGCATCACAGACGGTTCCCACTTTAGAACCCGAGCAGCCTTCGAAGCATCGCCGATGAGCGCGTCAACTTCGGTCGGACGCAGGTAGCGCGGGTCGAACTTGACGTACCGCTCCCAGTCGAGGCCCGCATGCTCGAACGACGTCTCGAGGAAGTCGCGGACTGTGACTCCGACGCCCGTCGCGAGGACGTGGTCGTCCGGCTCGTCTGCCTGCAACATTCGCCACATTCCCTCGACATACTCCGCGGCGTAACCCCAGTCGCGCACCGCGTCGAGGTTGCCCATATACAGCTCAGATTGGAGGCCGGCCTTGATCCTGGCGACCCCGCGAGTGATCTTGCGGGTGACGAACGTTTCTCCGCGGCGTGGAGATTCGTGGTTGAACAGAATTCCGTTGACTGCGAAGAGTCCGTACGCTTCGCGGTAATTTCTCGTCACCCAGTGGGCGTAGACCTTTGCCGCCGCGTACGGAGATCGCGGATAGAAAGGTGTCTGCTCGTTTTGGGGCGGCGGTGTTCCACCAAACATCTCGGATGAGGAGGCCTGATAGAAGCGGCACTTCAGGCCCGTCATTCGGACCGCCTCGAGAAGACGCATGGCGCCCACGCCTGTCGTATCGCCGGTGTGCTCCGGCTCGTCGAAAGACACCCGGACGTGTGACTGCGCCGCTAGGTTGTAGACCTCGTCAGGCTGGATCTCCGACAGCAGCGTGACCATTCGAGCACCGTCAGATAGGTCACCGAAGTGTAGAAACAGTCGCGCTCGCGGGTCGTGCACGTCGATGTACAGATGATTGATCCGCGCCGTATTGAACGTCGACGCACGCCGGATCAAGCCATGTACTTCATATCCCTTCCCTAAGAGCAGCTCCGCAAGGTAGGAGCCATCCTGGCCGGTGATTCCGGTGATTAGCGCGCGCTTCCCCTGGGTCACTTATATCCTTCGGCTTTGTTTCGACAAATTCTCGGATAGTCGTACCACGATATTGCCAACCTCACAGGCCGTCAGAGGCAACGGCACGGTTGCAACCCGGCACTAGTCACGATGACGTAACCAGAGCGGCTCAGCCCGAGTCCAATTCGGCAGATCGGCTCACTGTGCTCGTCGTTATGCGCAGCAATGTGGGCAACTCTGCGCATGTGATTCCGACGTGAATGCCAGCGCATCGTCGACGGTCTCTGCGAACAGATAGCCCAGGCATTCCTCAATGCCCGTCCGAATCCGCACCGTATCGGCGCGCACCATATGGGTCACCAGATCCCGCAGCGTCGATGACGGTGTCCAGCCCAGCTTTGTTTCGGCCTTCTTCGGATTACCCCAGGTCTGGGGAATCTCGGCCGGGCGTAAGAAGGCCGGATCAAAATCGACGTATCGCGCAGATTCGGCGATGCCAACTGCGTCAAACGCCAGCTCCATGAACTCACGAATTGACGCCGAGCGCCCCGAAGCGATGACGAAATCATCGGGAGCATCGTGCTGCAGGATCGCAGCCATGGCTTTGACGTAGTCGGCGGCGTGACCCCAGTCTCGGCGGGCATCGAGATTGCCGAGCACCACACGCTCGCTCAATCCCAGACTGATTTCAGCGACCGCCCGAGTTATCTTCCTGGTCACGAAATGCGTAGGTCTAATTGGACTTTCGTGATTGAACAGGATTCCGTTGCAGGCGAACAAGCCAAGCGAGTCTCGATAGTTAGCCGTCAGGTTGTGGGCAAACGCCTTCGAACTGCCGTAAGGACTCCGCGGGGATTGCGGCGTGTCTTCATCTTGCGGTTGCTGCTCGGCAATCCCGAAGATCTCCGACGTCGATGCCTGGAAGAATTTCGGCGAATACCCGATTGCCCTCTCGAGCCGGACGAGCAGATCAAGAATGCGGAGCACCGCCATCGCATTGATCTCTGCGACGCTCTCCGCGGCCGTCCAGGATTGCCCGACAGAACTCAGTGCCGCGAGGTTGTAAATCTCGTCGGGGCGTTCGCGGCGAAGCAGCACCTCGAAGGACTGACTGTCGCGGATATCGCATACCTGAAGCTCGACACCCCGAAGATAGACAGAGGCCGGCACCGCCACGTGAGTTACACCGATGACGCGGTATCCGCGAGCCAATAGATGTCGGGCGAGATAGATTCCGTCCTGCCCGGCGACACCAGTTATGAGCGCAGTCGGTTCTGCTGACATTCTGTTCTGCGACCTCGGCGTCAGCGCTTCTTTTTTGATGTGGGCGGCGGCACCGGAGCGGATCCCGGCGCTTGGAATGGGCGAGCCTGCGTCGGGTCTGGCGCCGGCTCCTCGGAAACGAGTCCGGTCATCTTCGACACCTGCGAGATGATCGGCAGGTTCATCAACGACCTCGTGAACGTCGCACCCGTGTTGGCGGCGTCTTCGAGCGCCGGGATGATGCTCTCCAGTCCCCCGACGACGGTGTCCAACGCGTTGACGAGCGGCTCGAGCAGGTTCAGGACCCGCTCCAGCCGGTCGACCGTGGCGTTGACCCGCTCCGTGGCCGCGGCCAGGTTGTCGAGCAGGTCAGGTGCCTGCGCCGCCAACCGCGTGGCAGCCGGTGGCGTCCGGATCGCGACATAAGCCGTATCCGACGCCACCTGCTGCGCGGCGACCAGTGCATCTTGCAACGCAGTCACCAGCCCGGTTGGGATCGGTGCCACAGCACTCCGCGCGGTGTCGCCGGCGAACTGCTGAGCCGAGCGCGCGGTGTCACCCGCGAACTGCTGAGCGGACTTCGCCGTACCGGACGCGAGCTTCTGCGCCTTTTCCAATGCCTCTTGTATCGAGGCAACCAGACCCGTCGGCGTCGGCGGAGGAGGTGGAGTCGTCACAGGTTGACTATGGCGCATCCCTGGGATACGCGCGGGAATCCCGATGATGAATTCGGTTACGAAACCGCTGAAATCCGCTACTGGGACACCAAAGAGAGCTGTCGCACCTGCATCGGCGGCGTCGCGTTTGACCGCAGCGCTGCCGTGTCGATCGACTCGGGCCGGTACGGCAGGCGTTCGAGCCGGTCGCACATCGCCGCTAGGACTGCTTCCGTCCCGCCCACCCCGCCGTGGGACTCGATAGTGTCTTGACGGGCTGATACGAACGCCCATTCGTGCTCATCACTTCCGTAGTAGGCAACCGTGCCGAAAGCGCGAGTGAAGCGCTCCCAGGACAGTTTCAAAGTCTCGTTGCGCCAGACGGTCGGACAACCGGCCTGGGTCGAGACAACGCCACCGGGCGCGAGCACTGCAGCGCAGTTTGCCAGGAAGTCCAGGCCGTACAGGCGGTTGTGCTGGGCCTCGGGGTCAGTCGTCTCATCGGGAAGATCGATGACGACGACGTCATAGCGATCAGTTCCGGCGGCTGCTTCGGCGAGGAACTCCCACCCATCACGGTAGTGGACTCGGATCGGACCGTCCTGATTCACGGCTTTCGCCAGTTCGCTCGGCGTGTAGCCGTACGGAAGCTCGCGAGCGCACACCTCGACGACTTCCTGGTCGATGTCGACGTGGTCGACGACCGTCGCGCCGGCAGCCACGGCGAGCTGCGAAGCGACACCCTCGGACGAGCCGATGATGAGCACGCGCTCGAGCTTCTCGGCGAGAACCATCGCCGGGATCATGAGTGCTTCGTGGTAGATGAGCTGGGTCTGCTCGGTGCTCTGGCGCTCTTCGTCGCAGAACAGCGACAGGCCCTGCGCGGTGCGGCCGATCGTGTAGTGCTGGAACGTCGAGTTGGCGTCGACGACGACCTCGGTCATCTCCCAGCTACGCGTCATACCCTCGCCGACCGACTCGGTCATCACGGCTGCCGGTGCGTTGAGCCCACGGCCGACGGTCTTGCTGTGCAGGGTGCCGCCGACGGCGGTCGCGAACAGCTGAGCAGCCTTCTCCGGGTCGGCCTGCTCGCCACACGTGAAGAAGTCGAGAAACGCGCAGCCGTGCTCCGGGTACGTGTGAATCGACGCGTGCGACTCGGCAAGAAGTGCGAGCATCGTCACACCCTGCGGGTCGAACTTATGGGACATCAGATTCAGGACGGTAGCGCCGGCCTCGGTGAGCGCTGTCTCCAGCGAACTACGGAGAAACTCTTCATTGTCGAGTTTCGCAGCATCCACATCGGTCAACTCAGCCAAGACGTGGCGTCCGGCGAAATGACCGACCTCGTTGGAGTCAGCAGTCATCGATAAAATCTCCCTCGGTCAGGTGGCGGCCAGTCGGCGACCGACAACCGCTCAAGAATACGGCTCGTAGGACTGGTAAATCCAATCCACACTTGCGTGGTCTGTTGAATATCATTGAACAGACACGGCCGTCTCCGCAACCCGATGGGCAGTTACCGAAGAATGACTAGTTGTCCTCGACGACCCTGTCGCCCGAGATGCAGATCGTTCGCAGCGGCTCGATGCCGTTGAACGCCACCGACGAATAGCTCGACGTGTACGCCCCGGTGTTGATGATGTCGATGCGATCGCCGGCCTTGAGATCAAGCGGAAGCTTGTACGGCGTCTTCTGATACAGCACGTCATCGCCATCGCACGTCGGTCCGGCGATCACGACCGAGCTGTCCTGCGTGCGCGCTCCCCCGACGATCTCGAGCTTGTACGCGATGTACTCGTTCTCGGTCTCGGCCATGCCGTTGTAGCGCCCGACATCGAGGTAGACCCAGCGCCGACCGTCGGGTCGACGAGCCACGAGGACGACCTCGGTCCGCAGGATGCCGGACTCGCCGACGATCGCGCGGCCAGGTTCGAGCAACAGTTCGGCGACCCCGTTCGGGAAGTTCTCCGCGATCGCGCGGTGGATGACCTTCGCGTACGTCGAGATCGGCGGGGCCGGCCGGTCATAGGTGACCGCGAAACCACCGCCGAGGTTAAGACGAGTCAGTTCGTAGCCATCCTTGGCGAGGGTGTCGAACACCCACCTCGCGTCCTTGATGCCGGCGATGTAGGCGGACGTCTCCATCTGCTGCGAACCGACGTGGAACGAAACGCCCATCGGCTCGAGTCCGCAGTCGGCGGCATGCAGCAGCAATTCCGCCGCGACGCGCTTGTTCACGCCGAACTTGCGGCCGAACGGCGTGCCCGAGTCCGGTGCGGCGACCAGCATGCGCACCGATACCTCGGAACCGGGCGCGTACGCGGCGATCGTGTCGATGTCCTCGATCGAGTCCGTGACGAATTCGCGGACGCCCTTCGAATAGGCGTAAGCAATGTCCTTGGCCTTCTTGATCGGGTTACCGAACGAGATGGTGCGCGGGTCCGCTCCCTCGGCCAGGCACAGGTCGATCTCGGCGACACTCGCGACGTCGAACTGACCGCCCCCGTCCACGATCGTCTTCACGATCGAACGGGCCGGATTCGCCTTGACCGCGTAGCAGATTCGGAATCCGAGAAACTCCCGATGGAACTCCTCGAGGCGAGCAGCAACCGTGTCCAGGTCGATGACCACGCACGGCGTGGTC
>JAJFUQ010000065.1 GCA_021372355.1 Nocardiaceae bacterium
GAGAAGATCATCGACGCCGCCGTCGAGCTGTTCGGGACCGTTGGCTTCGGCGAAACCGGGCTGGCCGACATCATCAGCCGTGCCGATGTGACCAAGGGTTCGTTCTACTACCACTTCGACAGCAAGGAAGCGGTCGCGGCCGCGATCATCGACAAATCCGAACAGGAGTTTCGCCAGTCGACAATCCAGGTCCTCAGCTCGCCCTCGTCGCCGGCGTTGGACAACCTGATCCGGTCCACGTTCTCCGTCGTCCACATGCACGAGCACGACACCCTCACCCGGGTCGCCAACCAGCTCCGCCAATCGCTCGCCCAGGTCAGCCCGACCGGGTCTACCACCTACCTGGGCCGCCAGGCGGTGGTCTTCACGGTGATGACCGACGCGATCAAACGCGGCATCGCCGACGGCGACATCGCCGACGACATCGATGTCGACGGGTTGGCACGAACCATCTGGGCCGCGTCCCTGGGCAACCGTGTGCTCGCCGATGCACTCGGCGACGACATCTTCGCTCAACTCGTGCAGATGTGGCGGGTGTTGTTGCGCGCGATCGCTCCCACCCAATCGCTTTCCTACTTCGGCGAGCTCGTGAACCGGATGGCGCAGCAGTACGCGCATCACATCGCCTCGCCGGGCGACACCTGATGCTCGGTTACGCTCAGCCGCTGCGAACAGGCAGGAGGTGGCCGCATGGCACAGGCACGGGCTGAGGTCACGCGCCAGCGCATCATCGATGCTGCCGTCGAGCTCTTCAACGAAAGAGGCTTTGGCGAAACGGGTTTGGCCGATGTCCTCCAACGAGCCGGAGTCACCAAAGGGGCGTTCTACTATCACTTCGATTCCAAGGACGCACTCGCGGTCTCCGTCATCGATCAATTCCAGATCGCCATCCGCGACGCGTTCCGCAAGACCATAGACCCGCCGGCGGCGCCCGGCCTCGAGAACATCATTCGCGGGACCTTCGCCGTCGCGCGCCTCATCCAGACAGACCCGGCCGTTCGGGTCGGCAACGAACTGTCCCAGTCCTTGGGTCAGGTCAGCGACGCCGGGCCTCGGGTGTTTCGCCAGACGTCGGTGGCGTTCGTCGACGAGGTCAAGAAGGCATTCGGCGCCGGCGACCTGCGTGACGATGCCAACCCGGACGACGTCGGTGAAGTCATCTGGATCGGGGTGATCGGCTGCCAGTTCCTATCGGCAGCGATCGGCGACGACCTGGTTGCGCGGCTCGCGCGAGTTTGGCATGTGCTGCTGCGTGCCATCGTTCCCGAACCCTCACTGGGGTTCTTCTACGAGGTGCTCGAACGCAGTCTCCGCGACAACGTCCGCTGAGAGCGGAGCCTCGTTGTCGAATCGTTCAGAAATCAGGTAAAAACCGCGTTAATCATGCTGTTGGACTTTTTGCCAGGATCGGGTGTTTTGCCGCTCGGATCAGGCTTACCGTCAATATATGGACATAGCCGAGAAGGCGGCGGAAATCCGCTCCCGCGAAGCCGCCGAGGACGCTCAGCGTCAGCTGGAGTGGGACATCACCCGCTGCGCTCTCGATGACATCGCTGCCGAGGTGGTTGCGGAATGCACGGCGCGGAAGCTGAAGAAGACCCGTCTGAAGGGTCTGCTCCGGCACAAGGCCTGGACGTTCTCGATTCGCACGCCGCGCCAGCCAGGCCAGGCCAACACCTGTATGCACCTGGCGTTCTACCCGGACAACACCTGGACCCTGCTCGGCTGCGACGGCGACAACTACGTGACGCCGGTCGACAAGTGGGCACCGTTCCACCCTGGGCTGCGTCAGGGATTCGTCTACGACAAGCACCGGCACGAGGCCGACGTGGTCTTTCGGTATTCTCCTGATCAGTTGCGGGAGTTGATCTTCAGCGAAATGAACAAGGGCCGCCAGGACTGCTAAGAGCCGGCAGCGAAGCCCTGCGGGGCGATAGTTGCCACGGTCATGATCGCCAACGCGGACAGCAGAACGGTCACGAGCACCACAGCCAGGACCAGTCGCGGGCTGAGATGAAAGCTCGGCTGAGCGACGCCGGTCGCCGCGACGACACCCTCGTCCGCGGACGCCTCGAGGGCAGCCGTCGGTATCACGATCGGCTTGAGGAAGCTCTGCGTGATCGGTCCGACGAGGTCGGTGACGGTTTGGGCGTTGACTAGTGAAGCAGTCATGGCA
>JAJFUQ010000072.1 GCA_021372355.1 Nocardiaceae bacterium
GTCGACAGCTTCTGCGTCCCGCCGGCGACGCGGGATTCCTGTGCGCCGCCCTCGGTGTTCAGCATGTAATCGATGCCGCCCGACGTCGCGATCTGGTGCAGCACCTTCAGCAGCGAAACCCGGTGCGGGTCGTCGCCGAACATCGTGGTGAAGCCGAAGGTGAACATGTGGCGCGACTCGTTGTGGTAGCAATTCGCGTCGAGCCAAGCACCCAACGTGGTGCCGTCCCACTCGGTGGCCTTGCGGGCCTCCCAGGGCGCGGCGACCGGCACCTTCTTGGCCATCCGTTCGAGGCGAAGCTGAGCCTGGGTGAAGTCCAGGAGCGCCAGCGGGCTCATCGGCGGGATGGTGCCGGTGAAGGTTCGGCGTTTGCCGTGATTGAGATAGATCGTCTTGCCTGCGGTGTACGTCTTGAAGCTCGACAGGTGGAGCTCGTCGAGAAGGGCGAAGACCCGCGTGTGCCGATCGCCGATCCACTGACCGCCGCCTTCGGTGATGACACCGGGAGCGACATCGAGGTTGACTGTCCGCCCGCCGACTCGGTCCTTCGCGTCGAGGACGAGGACAGACTTGCCCCGTTGGACCAGTCGGTGGGCCGCGGTGAGACCCGAGAGTCCGGCACCGACGACCACGACATCCACGTTCATTGCTTGTCTCCTGGAATCACTGCGGTCCCGCGGGCCCGCGTCGCGACGATCGGTTCTGCGAGTACTTCGGCCCGGCCGCTGTCGTCGAGAGACCGGCAGATGATGCGGAGTTCGAAGTCGACGGTGCGACTGCGCGTCCCCTTCGAGGCGAGGCTCGCTTCGACTTCGATGACGTCACCACCACGGATCGGGGCGAGGAATTCAATCGACGAATATCCGGCGAAGAGGCTCTCGTGGCCGTCGGTGGTGATCGCGAGGTGTGTTCCCGCGTCGCCGAACAGCTTCAAGCCATACGCGCCGTCGACGAGATTCCCGGCGTAGTGCGCGTCCGAATAGGCGACGTACCGCTGATGCACGACTTTCATGCGATTTCCTCATCGATCCGGCCGATGCTGGCGTTCACGGTTTCGCCGCCGATTTCGACACCCGTGTAGCCGCGCTTGGCGAGTTCGGTGCACATGCGGCGGTACTTGCCGACGCCACCGACGTAGCCGAGGAAGGTCGTGGGCTTGCCGGTCACGTTGGAGCCGCGGTACCAGGAGTCAGTGGTCGCATAAAGCGTCTGGTTGACGGTCTCTTCTGTGATGGTGACCCAATCGTCCTGGCCTTCGGCGGTCGCCTCGATGACGTCGGCACCCTGATCCTTGGCGTGCTCGATCAGGTCCGTGATCCAGTCGACGGCCTGTTCGATCGTGACGACGACATTGCTCGCCAGCGCCGGGCTCTGCGGGCCGGCGATCATGAAGAAGTTCGGGAATCCGGCGGTCATGATGCCGAGGAAGGTGCGAACTCCGTCGCTCCACGCGTCCTGGAGTTTGCCGGTCGCCGGCGTCGAGACATTGAGGCCGAAAAGTGGTCCGGTGAAGGCGTCGAATCCGATCGCGATCACGATGGCGTCGACCTCGTAGGAACCGGCTTTCGTGACGATGCTGTCCGCGGTCATCGTCTCGATCGGCTCATCGCGCAGGGAGACCACCGAGACGTTCGGGCGGTTGAAGGTCTCGTAGTAGTCGGTGCCGAAGCAGCTGCGCTTGGCGCCGAGCGGGTGGAGGCGGGGTTCGAGAACTGCGGCTTTCGCCGGGTCTTCGACGATCTGGCGGATCTTGCCGCGTACGAACTCCGACGCGGTCTCGTTGGCCTTGACGTCGAGCAGCAGGTCTGTGAACTCCGCCCCGACGCCGTTGAATCCGCTCAACTCGTAAGCCCGCTCGTAGCGCTCGCGCCGCTCTTCTTCCGAGACGTCGAATGCTTTGTCATACACGGGCCGCTCCGGAATACCGCCGATCGAATGGCGGCATTCCTCGCGGATCGCCGGGTAGTCGCTCTTGATCTCGTCGACGACGGTGTTCGGCAGCGCAGCATTGCGGGCGGGGAACACGTAGTTCGGCGTCCGCTGGAACACGGTGAGGTGCTTAGCGACTTCCGCGATGAGCGGAATGCACTGCACCGCAGACGATCCGGTGCCGATCACGGCGACCCGCTTACCCTCCAGATCGCTCAGCGGGATGTTCCAGCGACTCGTGGACACGGTAATACCGGTGAAGTTTTCCAAGCCGGGCACGTCGAGGTCCTTCGGCGCCGAAAGGCCGCCCGAGCCGGCGAGCAGGTAGCGACCGCGACGGGTCTCGCCGGAATCGAGGGTCAGCTCCCACAGTCCGGCTTCTGGGAGCCACGTCGAGGCAACCACGCGGGTGTTGAAGCTGAAGTGCCGGCGCAGGTCGAAGCGGTCCGCGACGTGATTGATGTAGCTGAGGATCTCGGCCTGCGGCGCGAAGCGCTGACTCCAGGTCCAGTCCTGCTGAAGCTCCTCGCTGAACGAGTACGAGTAGTAGATGCTCTCGACGTCGCAGCGAGCGCCCGGGTACGTGTTCCAGTACCAGGTGCCCCCGACGTCGGGCGCGGTCTCGAATCCAGCGAATGTCCAGTCCTTTTCGGCGGCCTTGTAGGCCGCGTACAGGCCGGAGAATCCTGCGCCTACGCAGAGCACGTCGACGATGGGGGTGGTGTCAGTCATGCGCTTGCCTTACGTGATGTTGGTCATATGACTTGGTCGGATGACCAAGTAATAGTGCTTGAATTGTCGGCCGTCAATACCTGCCGCAGGAATTGCGCGACCTGGTTGATCGCTTGATCCGTCTTGGCGAAGACTCCGACTTCGGTGAAGAAGCCGTGGAAGACGCCGTCGTAGCGGGTTGTCGTGACATCGACGCCGTCGGACTGCAGTCGGTCGGCGTACGCCTCGGCGTCATCGCGAAGCGGGTCGACGGCAGCGGTGATGACCAGAGTTGGCGGCAGGCCGCGGAGCGTCTCCGCGCGCAGGGGGGCGGCGAGGTGGTCGACAGATTTGTCCGAGACGTACTGCTCCCAGAACCAGCGGGCGTCCGCGCTGGTTAACAGTGGTGCGTCGGCGAACTCCGTCCAGGATGGCCGGCTGAACGTGTCGTCCACGGCGGGGTAGACGAGCACTTGGGCGACCGGTTGGGGGAGCCTGAAGTCTCGAAGCTTGAGGCACAGTGCCGTCGCGAGGTTGCCGCCGGCGGAATCTCCGCCGACGGCGATCGGGCGGTCCGGGGCTTCTTCGCGCAGCCAATCGAACGCGTCGAAACAATCCTCGAGTGCTGCGGGGTAGGGATTCTCTGGCGCGAGGCGGTAGTCGAGGGAGAGCACTGCCCATCCGGACCGGTCGGCGATCGCGCGGCAGATTGCGTCGGCTCCGTCGAGCGTGCCGAGGACGAAGCCGCCGCCATGGAGATACATCAAGACGCCGTTCAGTGATTCGGCGGGGCGATACAGGCGCGCCCGCCGCCGGCCCGATCGCGTCGGAATCGTCAGTTCGAAAGCGGAGTGGTAACGCGGTGGGGTGTCCAGCAGCTTCCGTGCGACGTCCGCGCTAAGGTCGCGCACGGGCGTGGTGAGCGTGTCCGCGATGATGCGTGCCGCGAATTGCGCGTCGGGATCGAGTTGGCTCCAGTGCTCGCTCATGTGAGTCCTTCAAATTTCGTGGTTGACACGGTGTGATCTGTGCCTCACCATCATAGTCATCTGATTAAGTCATTTGACTAACAAAATTGAAAGGATTGGGCGATGACCGAGACCATGACGGCTCCGCCACTGGTGGACATACGAATCGAGGACGATGCGACGCCGATCGTGCGCTTGATCGGCCGTACGCTGCGCACCTCCGCTGATGCGGGCCACGCGTTGGCCGTGCTGCAGAGGTCGGCCGCGACGGTGGCGGTGCGGTCGCACGAGACGCCGCAGGCCGCGACGATCAGCTTCGGCGGCGGTGTCGTCGAGGTATCGAGCGGTGTCTTCGTCGAACCCGATGCCACGATCGTCGTCGACCTTAACGGCCGTTTCGCGCCGGTCGGCGCTCCCGAAGGCGACGCCGACCTGGCTGCGGACGTGCTGCTCGTGTTGTCGCCGCCGTTGCCGGATTGGCAAGCCGCGGCGGAGCACTTCTGGAAGGCCTCCCGCTCGGTGGCGGGGATTCCCGACATGCTCATCGCCGTCACCGAAGGGCCCGAGGGAATCGAGCAGCTCGTCATCGGTGAAGGCGAGACGCACTACGTGATCGCCGGTGCCCCGGAAACCCTCGCTGGCGTCTTCTCGGGAGCTGATGACCTGTTCGCCGTTCTCGCCTCTGGTGTCCTCGGAATTCAGGGCACGCTCTCACAACTGTCGGTCATGATCGGCGCATCTTGGAAGGTCCGTTTCGATGTCTGAAGTCACTACATCCCCCGCTCGTACCGTCCGGCTCGAGGCGACGAACCATGAAGGTTCGTTCCTGGGTAAGAACCTGGCGCCGAAGAAGTTCGCCTCTGGCGTGGACTCGGGCTTCGGCTTTGCCGACCTCCTCTTTGGCCTCGACCTCGGGAATGCCCCCGCCTTCGGTTTCGCGTACCCCGCCTGGCGCGGACATCTCGACGACGTCTACTTCCGCCCCGACCTGTCGACGATGGTCGAGTGGGAGCCGGGTCTGGACTCCGTGATCGGCGACTACTGGCTCAAGGACGGCACGCCGGTCCCGCTCTGCCCGCGCAACCTCGCACGCAAGATGATCGACCGGTTGGCCACGCTGGACTTCACCGCGACCATCGC
>JAJFUQ010000081.1 GCA_021372355.1 Nocardiaceae bacterium
CTGCTTCTACTTCAAGCAGGGCGAGATGATCGCCGCCGACTGCGTCAACCACCCGAAGGAGTTCATGTTCGCCCGCCGCGTCGTTGGCGAACGACTGCCGGTGGATCAGAGCCAGTTGGCAGATCCGGAAAGCTCGCTGAATGATCTGTTGAAGGCGGCGCTGTCGAGCAGGGTGTGATGGCTCTGCTCAGGTGACCGGCAGGACGGAGATTCCCAGCCTCGCGGAAACCTCTGGTCCGCCGGTCGCCCGGATCACGTCGGGGGAGCCGACGACCGTGCCCGAACTCCGCCCGGCAGCGGAGTGCCCATCCAGACGAGATCAGCAGCCGCGCCCGTCAATCGGCCACACCATGAACGCGTCGATCAGCGATGGGTTCGATTCGCTGATGCGGAAGATGACCCGGCCGATGTCTCCGTCGATCGAATAGCCGTTGACTGGCGTGAGGACCCCCTCGTGGAATGGCCGTAGCTTCGGCCCATATGTCTTCTGCAACTCCGCAACGGTTCCGCCGAGTTCAAAACCTCCGGGTGTCCGGACGATCTGGCGCGCGACGGGGTTGTAGATCACGTCGAATCCCAAGCAGCTGTGGCGAACCTGGAACTGTGCAAACTGAGTTGCCGGCTCGAGTACAGCGATCATGTTGGCGTCACATTCGGTGCAGATGAGTTCGACCTGCACATCCGCCGCCTCTTCGATCTCTTCCTCGGTCATGCCCAGCTTTGCGGCACCCACGGATTCGGTCGTCACGGAGACCACATTCTCGTGCCACGCACCGCGCTTCGGATGGTACGGACTCGACAGGAGCGTCTCGGCGGTCGTGGCCTGGCCCGGGAGTTGCGGCGGTGTGGGCTGAGTAGTCGTGATCGGAACTTCGGACGCCGCACTGGTAGTTGATGCGGCTGAGGACGAACTATCGCCGCGCTTTGCGGTGTCCATTGCACTCGACATGCTCGCCTCAGTCGGTGATTGACGCGGTTCCACTGCCTGTCCGCAGCCACCGATCGCAAGCGAGGCTGCGGCGGCAACGACGAATGAACGCATTTTTATCTCCTCCGGGTTTGATCAACTTCGTTGACCGTGGTTGGAGCGTATGGAGAGCTGCGAACGGTGGTAATGCACCCTAGGGGGTGGTAAAAGCCCACCTGCAACGTCAGATTGACCCAGCTGGATCACTGTGCGGCTAGCGATTGCCACGGCGGACTTTTCGACGCGACTGATCGAGGCCAACCGTCAACGTCAGCAGCAAGGAGGCCGCGATGAGTCCGGTCGACATGAAGCTCGAAATCGTCATCGTTCCCGTGTCTGCCGTCGACCGCGCGAAGGGGTTCTACGGACGACTCGGATGGCGACTCGATGCCGACTTCGATGACACGGTAAGGCCAACCCGTGCTCATTCTCGATCCGCACTGACGGCCCACTTGCGACCCGAATAGATAGATCTTCCGGGGCTGGAACCGAACGGTGCTCTCACGGCGTCGCCATCGATATATGTCGTTGGCGACGTTGTCAGAGCACTGAATCGTCGGCCTACCCGGCATCCCCGCAAACAGGCCGCGGATGGGTCATTGCTGGGACCGCTCGGTATTCGGCAATCTCCACAAAAAAGGGGGAGAGATGTGGGACGAGTACGCCTTCCAGTGGCTCACCGGCGGTACGGGCCGGGAGTTCGACGCACCTCAGACCGCCGCCGGCCCGCACGCCAACTAGGCGCGTCGGGTAGAGCCCTCCGCCAACGGGTATCGCTACTGCAATCGACCCACCAGGAGAATGCAGTGAAGGACTACGAGTTTTCAACGGACGCGGTAGCGAACTTGGATGAGCAAGCCCAGAGGGCTGGCGCGGACAAAGACGAAGACCAACACGACGCGGACCCCGTTGAGCAGACCCTCGACGTACCGATGGAAAGGCCGGCGGACGAGGCCGCCAAATTCGTACAGAAGCAGTACAAGGAGAAGTCCGGACTTGATCTGGACGCCGACTCTGCACGTGAAATCGTAGAAACCGCGCGAGCGGGTAGCGAATCGTCGGACCCCGAGGCAGCCTCCGAGTCCGAGTCCGATTCCGAATCGGATTCGGACACAGAAGATGCCGAAGATTCGGACGCAGAAGCGGATAAATCCTGATCCGAGGCGTAGGCCGCCTCGTCATTCCGAGAGTTTGGAGCCTTCCGGCACGGGTAAGCGACCTGCAGCCAACGGAAGGAATCCCAATGTCAACGGATGCGATCGTCCTGCTCAAGCAAGATCACAAAGAGATCCGAAAGTTGTTTCGCGACTTCAACAAAGCAGGGTCAGATGCTCAGGCCACAAAAGGCCGATTGGTGAACAAGATCATCACCGCGTTGACGGTTCACACGTATCTCGAAAACGAGTGCATGTACCCGGAGGTCCGCAAGCTTCTGCCAGAGCTCGAGGACGACATACTCGAATCGTACGAAGAGCACCACGTCGCCGATGTGCTCGTCACCGAACTTGCCGCGATGAAGCCTGACGATGAACGATTCGACGCCAAGACCACGGTCCTCATCGAATCCGTCGACCATCACATCCAAGAAGAGGAAGACGCCTGGTTCCCCAAGGTTCGTGAAGCATTGTCGAGGACTCAGTTGCAGGAAATCGGCGCCCGCATGCTCGAACTCCGGCAGAAGGCGCCTACCTCGCCAGCCCAGCCTTCAGCGTTGAAGAAGACGCTCGACGCTGTGCTTTCCTGAGCGGTCAGTGGTCGTGCCCGTGCGGCCGCGCCAAGTACAAGCGCTCGCGTTCGTCGAGGGTCCCGCGATCGAGCGCACACGCTTCGGCGAGCGCGTCCTCCACAGCCAAGGCCCAGCTCTCCCAGTAGCCGCGCTCAGGGTTCTCGCGGACACGCGTGATGAGGTGCTTCCGAAAGTCTTCGTAGTCGAACACGCGCTGAGTGAGCACCATGGTGACGCCGAAAAGGCGACGCTGCCAGGGCGCGGCGAACACCAGTTCGCCGTTCGACCGTGGGGGAGCCGCCGGGCCGTCGACGTCGAGCATGGCGTCAGCGCTCATGGGGCGAAAGGGCTTTGGCGACGCCGATCATCGAGTCGCGGGTGACGAGGGGAACCAGCTCGTCGGCCGACCAATGGTCGGTTCCGGCCGGCCGCTGCGGCAGCACCAGGTACCGAGCCTCGGCCGAGCTATCCCACACGCGAACGTGGACTGACTCATCAAGTGCGAGCCCGAGCTCCGCGAGGACCGTGCGCGGTTCGGCCACCATCCGGGAGCGGTAGGCCTCCGACTTGTACCAGTTCGGCGGTAGTCCGAGCACCGGCCAGGGATAGCACGAGCAGAGCGTGCACACCACGACGTTGTGGACGTCCTCGGTGTTCGCCAGTACCCGGATGTCTGCGCCTTCGGCACCACCGAAGCCGAACTCGGCCACCGCCTTCGTGCCGTTTGCCAGGAGTCGCTCACGGAACGCATCGTCGGTCCAGGCGCGAGCCACCACCTTCGCCCCATTGAGTGGGCCGACGTCCTTCTCGTAATGCGCGATGACGGTGTCGACCGCCTTCGGGTCGATGATGCCGCGCTCGATGAGGATCGACTCGAGGGCCTCGACCCGGACGCCGATGGGATCGGGCTCGCTCATGCTGGCTCCAGATAGGGCTCGAACAGCTCGAGGAGAATCTCGGTGTTGGGCTCGGCCTTCTCGCCCCACAACTCGATGCCATCAAAGGACACCGTGTAGAGATGCTCAGCGGCCGTGGAACCGGTCCTGACGTGCTCGTCCGGGAAAATGGCGGCGCCCCGATGCTCCGTGATGCGGCCGAGTCGACCCGTCACGTAACCGGGCTGCCGGGTGTGGCCGTCAGACCGCTCGGCTCGCACGCGCACGGCGTCACCAACGGCGTAGCGCGGTTGATGCTTGGCCGTTTTCGCGCTGCCGAACATCCGAGGCATCACCTGGGTGTTGATCCATCCCGGCAGCGTTGGCCGGCTCATGAGGACTCGCACGACTCGGGCCGTTACCGCAGACTTGACTGCCAGGACTTTCCGCTCACCAGAGATGTACTTGGCGAGCATCCGCTCCATGAAATACAGCCAGTGCGTGTAGTACGGCTCGGCGTACTCCCGCGGCGACATCTGTTCGATCGTGGCGCGACCATTGTCGAAATTCGGCCCGAAAAGACCCAGCGTTTGGATAACCGCGCTCATCCCGAACACGCGGCGCTCCCAATCCGCATGAAAAGGCGGTTCGCTACTCGTGTGATCAATCGGGCCGAAGTGCTCGCGGCGGCCGCCGAGATCATGCACGTCTGGCATATCGGCAGCTTATCGCCAAGTCGACATTCCGGACACCCTGCTGACTAACCCCACAGCGCGGCTTCCACCCCTTCAGTTCCGATGGCCTTGCGTCCTAGCCGGGTGCCGAGTTGAACGGCACGCTCGACGAGTTCCTCGTTGGTCGGGTGTTCGGGGCCCGCGTAGTCCTCGAGCCCCGACGCGAACATGACCGCCGGCTTTTAGTGCAGCCTCGGCAAGGCCCGACCCGAGGATGTCACCCCAGAGAACGCCCACCATCCATGGCAGACCGGCGCCGTTGAGCATGGCGACGTAAAGATCGAGACTGGCCGGTGTGGGCGGGAGCCCAACCAGCGCGGCGGGACCACCGAAGTACAACTGGACTTTGGTCCGGCGCGGCAAGCTGCCCGCCCGGTGATGCGCCAACGTCAGTCGCAGCATTCCTGGCTCGAAGATCGACACGTGGACCGGTAAATCAGCCTCGCGACACCAGCGAAAGATGTAATCGACATCCGAGGCCGAATTCCCGAAAGTCGGAAGCGCCCGCGGCCCGTCGGGACTATCGAACGCGACGGCGATGCACCCGGCGTCGGCGGTTGACATGGTCAAGGCCCCACGGCGATGCAGTTCATCGATATGTGAGAACCGCTCCTCGATGCCAACGGAACGCTCACCGGATGTCGTCGGATGCATCAGCAATCCGGGATGGACTTGCCAGATTCTGCGCCAGGCATTCTCGTAGGGGTCAGGCGAATGCGTGCTCGGCTCACCCCAGTTCGGCTCATCGTTGTGGTTGTGCACGATCGACGCGCCTGCGTCGACGCAGGCGAGGGCGGTAGCAACGATCTCGTCGACTGATCGGGGAACATGGGGGTTCGCGGCTTTTGCGGTCGACCCATTGATCGCGGCTTCGATAACCAACGGCGTAGCCGAACTCATTACCCGACGCTAGGACAATCTGCCGTGGCAGAAAAGGGCAGCATGACTGAATTGACGTGGACCGTCCGTCGCCTCACGGCCAGCGACACCGACCTTGCTCAGATCGCTGAACAGATCAACAACGCAGAGATGGAAATCGGCGATCCGTTCACGGCAGAGTCGCTGCAGCAATTTCTGGCAAACGACGACGCGATCTATCTGACGATTCACCATGACGACCGTCTCGTCGGCGCGCTGCATGGCTTCGCGTACCTCCACCCGAGCGGCAAGCGGTATGTCTACGTTGACGAGGTGGATACCGCCGAAGACTTTCGTCGCCGCGGGGTCGCGAAGACGTTGATGGCAGCAGCACTCGACATTGCGCGCGATCTGGGTGCCGAGAGCTTGTGGCTCGGCACCGACGACTTCCGCGATCCAGCGAAGAAGTTGTACGAGTCTCTCAGCCCATCGGCAATCGAGCCGGGTTCGATCTATTCCTGGGATTTCGACTAGCGATCACCTCGAGATCAGATGCTTCTTTCTCAATCAGAGCGAGCAGTTCCCAGCAACCGGGCAACTGTTTGTGGTCGGCGACGATTCCTATCGCGTAGGTGTCGGTGTAGCTGGTGACGGTGATGTTGAGCCCGACGCCTTCAGTGATGGCTGACACCGGATAGTAGGCACGGACGCGTGCTCCGCCTAAGTACAACGTCTGGGAAGGGCCGGGAACGTTCGAGATGATCAGGTTCGCGGGCGCCCGCAGACCGAACATCCGAGACATCGCCCCACTGAGAGACACGGTCGGTCGGAACAGCGGGGGAGGTATGAGGTCGTTGACCACTTCCAGCAGGTTGGGCGGGCTCTGTCGTTGGTGCTGTTTCCCCTCGTCCATTGCAGCGGCCGCACGGCAGACGCGGTCCCGAGCGTCGGCGGTGTCGGTCGGAACCTGCACGAACATGAGGGCGGCCTGGTTGCCGTAAGTGTGTCGCTGGTCCGAGGGTCGAACGGATTTGGGGACGAGCGCAACGAGCGGCTCCGCGGGCAATTCGTCGTGCGACTCGAGCCAATTGCGTAGTCCACCGGCACAGATCGCCATGATGGCGTCGTTGGCGGTGCATCCGAACGCGGTACGGATCGCCTGCACCTGTTTCGCCGGGATCTGGCCGACCGCGACGCTGCGCTTGCCCGAGAGCCGGCGCTGGAAGCGTGTTCTCGGTGCCGGGGGAGTAGTCGCGGTGTCGAGACCGCGACGCCGGCGGGCCGCGTGGGCGGCCTCGCGCAGGCCCGGGAGAGTGCGCAGCGCAATGACTCCGTCGAGGTGGGGCAACATCCGCGGCGCGGTTCGCAGCGCTCGAAGTCCGCGGAGGCTGGCGCGGCCGAGGTTCGAGATGAGCGACTCTTCGCGCGGCTGCACCGCAACCACGTGGGCTGGCGCGTCGAGAAGACGGTCGGGCTCGACGTCGAAGAGGACCGCGAGAATTTCTCCGGCAGACACACCGTCGACGGCAGCGTGGTGAAGGCTGATCAGCACCGCAACGGAACCATCGTCCAGGCCATGGATGACGTGTATCCGCCACAGTGGACGTGTCCGATCGAGCCGCTGCGCGATCAAGCGGGCGACATGCGCGGCGAGGTTCCGCTCAGATCCCGGCGCGGGCACCGCGCTGTCGACAACGTGGTGGACGAGGTCCACTTCGCCGTCGGCCCAATAGGGGTGGTCGAGGTGGAAAGGCACGGTCTGCAGGCGCCAGCGCAGGGGCGGAAGAAGACCCAGTCGGGTGGCAACGACCTCACGGACGAATTCCGCGCCGACCGCTCTACCGCTTCGTGTGGTCGCCTTCACTACCGCCAACACGTTGATGTGTCCTTGGGTGGCGCTGTTCTCGATCGCGAGAAATTGCGCGTCGAGGCTGGTGAGTTGGCGCAGAGTCATTGCGTGGTGTGTCGTTCGGCAATCGTGGTGGAGTAGCGCAAGGTCGCGTCGGAACCGCCTGGCACGGCTGGGAGTTGCGTCTGTTCCCGGTAGGTGAAGGTTGCGAAGATCGTGGCGAGCACTAGCAGTCGGGCGGACATGGCTACTGCGCGATCTTGGCGAGAGTGCTCGCCAGCCAGCGTGCGACGGGCGGTGCGATGCGGGACAGGACGTACATGACGTGGGCCTCGGCGGCGATCGGGGCAACGGCCTTGTTGCGGTCCACTGCTTTGAGGATGTTGCGGGCCGCGCGTTCCGGGGTGTATCCGCGTTTGGCGTAGGTAGCGGTGGTTTTGGCTTTCCGTGCATCAACGTTGTCGCCGCGGTACGGGCTGGCCTGGATGATGGCGGTGTTGATGACCCCGGGGCACACTGCGGTGACCCGTACGCCGTGGGGTTTGAGTTCCATGCCCAGAGCTTCGGAGAGCCCGACAACCGCGAACTTGGTCGCGCTGCAGGCCCCGAGCTGCGGGTTCGACAACAAGCCTGCGGCGGACGCGGTGTTGACCACATGTCCGGCATTCCGCGCGACCATTGCGGGGACGAACGCGTTGATACCGTGCACGACGCCCATGAGGTTCACTCCGACAAGGCGGTCCCAGTCTGCGGTGGTGGTGTCGAGGATGCCGCCGACGACGGCGATGCCGGCATTGTTGAACAGCAGGTCCGGGGCGCCGAACTGTTCGAGGACATCTTTCGCGAAGGTCTGCATCTGCTCGGCGTCCGAGACGTCGACCGTGTGCGTGAGTACTTGAGCGCCACGGGCGCGTGCGGCTGATGCCGTCTGGTCGAGGCCGACCTGACTGAGGTCGCAGAGGGCGAGGCGGGCGCCCCGATCTGCGCACTGAAGTGCCAGTTCACGGCCGATGCCGCTGCCGGCGCCGGTGACGACCACGGTGCGGCCGGAAAGATCTGTGGTTGAGGACATTTCGTATTCTCCAAATGGTGGCCGCGGAGGCGGCGTTGTGCACGCCGCCTCCGCGGAAGTCGGATCGGTCAGGGCTTGGACATGTATCCGGTGGCGCCGCCACCGATGTAGTTCAGTGGGGGGAGGCCGCGTTCGGCCTGCAGGAATTCGGCCTGGAACCGAATGAACGTGGTGTCGACGATCGAGTGGAACTGGCCGTCGTCGGTGAAGTTGATGTTGGCGCCCTCGACGCGGATGAACAGCACGGTGTCCCCGGTGTTGGTTTCCGGGCACACGAACGTGTGGACGGAACCGGCGGGTTCATACATGTACGAGCCGGCGGTCTGCGGCTGGTCCGGGTACTCGAGGTAGTGCCAGCTGCCGGCCATCGTGTACACCTCGGCAACACCGGTGTGATAGTGCAGCGGCACGACGGCGCCGGCGGAGAACCGCGCGAGAACGACCCAGCATCCAGCCTCGAGGCCGAGGCGCAGCGGCTTGAAGTGCGCCCGCACCGAGGGCGTTCTCGATGAGCGGAATGTTCTTTTCGTTGACGGTGAGTAGCTCACCCTGCGGGAGTGCGACGAGCGGCAGTAATGCACCGGTGGAGGTGGTTGCCGGGCCGGGCGCGGTGGTGAGAGTCATGGTCGGACCTTTCGGGTTGTGGGTGTTGGTGGTGGATCAGACGGTGGCGTTGGTGTTCAAGTGCTTCTTTAGGAACGCGACGAGCCGGCTGGCGACGAGGTCGGGTTGTTCGAGCCAGACCCAGTGCCCGGCGCCGTCGACGAGGTGCAGGGTCGCGGAGGGAAACGGCTCGAGCTGGCGATGTGCCTGCTCGGTCGGGAGGTAGGCGTCGCCGGTGCCCCAGATGACCTGGCAGGGCAGGTCAGCAGCCCGCAGCGATGGGACGAGGCGGTCCATCATGTTTTGCGTAGTGGACCGGTAGAGCCGCAGGATCGCCCGGCGAGTGCCCCACGGGCGAGCGAGCCGCGCGAGATGTCGAATCCATCGGCGGTCCAGGTTGGGGCTGTCGTGCGACAGGATCGCTTCGACCGTGGAGTTCGAGGCCAGCAGTTGCAGGAGTTCGCCGATCACGGGAGTACGCCACACTCGCGCTACGCGGTGCCAGCGGTAGTCCAGCAGGACGCCGGTGTTCAGCAGGCTGACGCTGGCTACTCGGTCCGGATGGGCGGCCGCCCAGGTGAGCGCCCACGGGCCGCCGAAGTCATGGGCGACCAAGTGCACTCGCCGCACGCCGAGGGCGTCGAGGACACCGTTGAGGTGTGCGGCGTAATCGGCGACGGTGTAGCGCATGTCGGCGCGCATTTCGGCGCCACCGAAGCCGGGCATGTCCGGGGCGATGACCCGGGCGTACGGGGCTACCGCATCGATGAGCGGTCGCCAGTCGGCGCCGGAACCGGGATTGCCGTGGACGAAGACGACCGCTTCTGCGGGGTCCGCCTCGGCTGGGCCGCCGACGAGCACTGGCGTGCGAACGTCGCCGACCACGATCTGGAGCTGGCTGATCATCGGAGGCCGGCCATCCACTGCTCGGTGGCGATCAGACCGGAGGTCTCGAGCGCGGCAGTACGGTGCACCGCGACCTCCTGGTAGCCGGGGTCGAGCACCATCTCGAGGAACTTCGCTCGCGACGGGTACTGAACGAGCAGGATGGCGTCCCACCACGGCGTTTCGTCGCCGCCGATGATGGTCTGATGGGCGTTGCCGGCGTAGATGATCGTCGCGCCGACGCGGTCGAGGTGCGGCTGCACTTCGGCGGCGTAACGCAGGTAGCTGTCGCGCCCGGCACCGTCGTTGAACGCGAGCAGATTCACCATGACGACTGAGGCGTCGCTCTCTTGGGCAACTGTGAACAGGGTCTGAACCTGCTCGGCCGTGGGTTCGATGTGACGCGATGTGGTGGTCACCGGTCCTCCTGCGGTTTGTGGCGGGGTGCTGATGTCCCATAACGGTACGAACTCGTGGCCTGCGCGCTCTTGGCGCGGAACGCCTGAGTTTCGACGGTCGTTTGTGCTGTCAGTACGAATGGGGACGACTACGCTGACGCTGCGTGGAACCTCAGTGGGACGTGCTCCGCGATCCGCGCGCCGAACACGTGTGGCGCAGTGTGTTGCAGCCGATCGCAGTCGAATTGAGCGCAAACGCCGACGCCCTTGCGGTCGAGCTCGCGGCGCAGCTGCAAACGGCATTGCCCGGGGTCTTCCCCGACACGGACACCGTCGCCGAGAACGAGGTCAGCGTCCGCCAGACCATCGACTCGCTCGCTGACGTCATCAACGCAGGTGCTGACCCGAGGCACATCACGTTGCCGCCGGCGACTCTCGCCTTCGCCGAGGTCGGGGCGCACCGCCAGATCGCTTCCGCGCTACTCGTCCGGGCCTACCGGCTCGGCCACGAAGCCCTCTGGACGTGGCTCTTCACCCGGATCTCTGAGCGAACCGGCGACGCCGCAACTCTCCGGGAGGCCACTGCGTTGTTGACCCGGTGGACATTCGGTTATGCGGACGCGGCGATCACTCAGGTTGAGGAGTTCGTCGAGGCGGAGCGGGAGCGTTGGCTGCGCAGCGCGCTGGCGACCCGGAGCGCAGCGATTACGGCGATCCTCCACGGCGAGGAACACAACACCGATCGAGCAACCCAGCGGTTGCGATACACACTTGCCCGCCACCATCTCGGGGTCGCGGCGGCGACGAGTGGGGCCGATACGGGCAAGCAACGCGATCCGCAGGACGTGCTTGCCGACACGATCGGCTTGCTCGCCGCCGCCGTCTCGGCCGACGCGACGCTCATCCACCCCACCGGCGTCACGACGTGCATGGCCTGGCTCAGCCGTGCCCGCCCCTTCACGGACGACGATCTCGTCGCGCTTGTTCGCTCGGCGGTCGGGAACGTTCGCGTAGCAGTGGGTGAAACCGGTAAGGGTTTGGACGGATTCCGACGCAGCCAAGTCGAGGCCGGACATGCCCGCCGCGTCGCTAGCGAAGCCCGGCTCTTAGGTGTCGTGCGGTACGGCGACGTCGCGGTTGCCGCACTGGCCGGGGTAGACGCGGAGCAGGCAACGAACTTCGTTCGCAGGATGCTCGGACCGCTCGCCGGTGCCGACGAGGCTTCTCAACGCGCCGCCGAGGCACTCACTGTCTACCTCGAGGAAAATCGGAGCCGCACCCGCGCCGGCGCACGCTTGAACGTGCACCCCAACACGGTCACCTACCGCGTTCAGCAGGCCGAACAGCTCCTGGGTCGCACTGTCCCTGCGTCGCCTCTCGACCTGCGAGTCGCCCTCGCGTTGCTTCCCACTCTGCGCAGGACCATCGCCGACCGCGCGTAAACGCCGACTTCCATCCGAACCAGGTTCACGCCGGAACGGAGTCGGTGCTGCGCTCCCAGAAGCGATGCTTGGCTATCGCCGCCGCGAACACGTCGCAGAAGTCGTCGCCGAGATTCTTCGATGCGGCCTTCGTCGTGACCACGCCATTGGAATCCGTCACGTCTGTACCGGATGCGAGACCAGAGATTCCGGCCGTCTTCAGCAACGTCAGCCCGGCCCCGAAACCGGCTATCGGCTTGGCGTGCTTGTAGGCCTCCATGACGAAATGGACGGTGTAGCCGTCCGCAGAAAGCGCCTTCATGGCCTTGTCGCCGCACGGTGCCACGACCGCGTCGTACAGCACCGACGCCATCGTCGTGATCGTTCGATCGACTGCCAGTTCGCCGCCTTCGCCGCCGGAAACGGAACCGCCATGTGGCGCGAGCACCTCGACAATTGCGCCCTGCGCGGTCAACGCCTCGCGAAGCTTCTCGATCCCCACGACGTCCACACCATCCGCGGCCAGCACGGCAATCTTGCGGGTGGCGACCGATTCGACGGCGCGACTCGTCAGAGACAGCGCGTCTGATCGCGCGGTCAGCGGCGTCGCAACCTTCTCCGGTTCGGGAAGTCCGAGTTGTGCCGCGACCTGCACCGCAAGATCGTGGTCGACCCGGTTGAGCTGATCGACGACCGCCTGACGGATTTCCGGCACTTCGACCTTGCCGAGCTCGAAGCCAAACGCTGCGACGATGTGCTTCGCCTCGAACTCGGACATGCTGTGCCAGAACAGCGCAGCCTGGCTGTAGAAGTCCTTGAAGCTCTCGCTGCGCTGACGGATCTTCGTGCCCTCGACCTTCTCGGCGTAGTGCCGGAACACGTTCTCGTCGGCAATCGCGGGGCAGCCACCGCCGATGGTGTTCTTGAAGTAGCTCGATCGGCCCTGCGGAATCGTGTGCTGGCCGTAGCCGTCCTGCTGATTGTGCCGAACGTCCACGATCGGCCGGTTCACCGGAATCTGCGAGAAGTTCGGGCCGCCGAGGCGGATCAGCTGCGTGTCGAGATAGGAGAAGTTGCGCGCCTGAAGCAGCGGATCGTTGGTGAAGTCGATCCCGGGCACGACGTTCGCCGTGTGGAAGGCGACCTGCTCCGTTTCGGCGAAGAAATTGTCGGGATTCCGGTTCAGCACCATCTTCCCGACCGGCTGGACCGGAATCTGTTCCTCGGGAACGAGTTTGGTCGCGTCGAGAAGGTCGAAATCGAAGTCGAATTCCTTGCTCTCGGGGATGAGTTGCACGCCGAGCTCCCATTCCGGATAAGCACCCGACTCGATCGCGTCCCACAGATCCCGTCGATGGAAGTCGGGGTCTTTGCCCGCAATCGTCTGCGCCTCGTCCCAGACAAGTGAGTGCGTGCCGAGTTTCGGCGTCCAGTGGAACTTGACGAACGTTCCCTCGCCGCTGTCGTTGACGAGGCGGAACGTGTGCACTCCGAAGCCCTGCATCGTGCGGAAACTACGCGGCAGTGCCCGGTCTGACATCGCCCACATGATGGCGTGCAGCGTCTCTGGCTGCAGCGATACGAAGTCCCATAGCGTGTCGTGCGCGGAGGCGGCCTGCGGAATCTCGTTGTGCGGCTCGGGTTTCACCGCGTGGACGAAGTCGGGGAACTTGATGCCGTCCTGGATGAAGAAGACCGGGACGTTGTTGCCCACCAAGTCGTAATTGCCTTGCTCGGTGTAGAACTTCGTCGCGAAGCCGCGAATGTCGCGAACAGTGTCGGCGGAACCGCGCGAGCCGGCAACTGTCGAGAAACGCACGAATACGGGCGTGCGACGTTCGGGCGTGGTCAGGAACTGAGCGGCGGTATACGCGGCGAGCGAATCGTCGTAGGGCTCGAAGTAGCCGTAAGCCCCCGCGCCGCGGGCGTGCACGACCCGCTCCGGAATACGTTCATGGTCGAAGTGGGTGAGCTTCTCCCGGGCGTGGAAATCCTCGAGAAGGGTGGGCCCGCGCTGTCCGACTCGCAGCGAGTCGTCGGTGTGGTCGACGCGGACGCCCTGTTGGGTCGTCAGGTATCCAGTGTCGCGGGCGACCCGGTTCGCAGCGAGTTGCTCGTCTTTGCGATCGGCGTCGTTGGTTGTCATGAGTCGGGCGTACCCGGCGCTCAGGTGGACAAACGACTGGGCACGTGAGCCATTCGTTTTGGGGCTCGAAGAAGAGGGGACACGAGATTCATGACCTCGCTCTGGCTTGATCGTCCCCCCATCTCGCTACCGTCCAATGAGAACCTGGCCTCCGAGTATGACTGCGTGGTCGTCGGGGCCGGGCTGACCGGCCTGGCCACCGCACTGTTGCTCGCCCAAGGCGGGTTGACCGTCGCCGTGCTCGAAGCGCGCACGATCGGTGCGGTCGCCACCGGAAACACCACCGGAAAAGTGAGCCTCCTGCAGGGCACACACCTCTCGGCGATCAGCGCCAAACACTCGTCGTCCACCGTCCACCGGTACGTCGAGGCGAACCGCGCAGCTCAGCAGTGGTTGCTCGGATTCTGTGCGGATCACGGCATCGATACCCAGCACGCGGCCGCGGTGACGTACGCCGGAACACCAGACGGTAGCCAGACCGTGCAACGCGAGTTTCGAGCCTGCCGCGAGGCAGGGCTCGACGTCGAGTGGTCCAACGACGCCGGTCTGCCCTACCGGAGCCACGGCGCGGTGCGACTTGCCGGGCAGGCACAGTTCGACCCGATGGACGTCCTCGAGGCGCTCGCCATGCAGGCCGCGAAACTAGGTGCCAGCATTTTCGAACACACTCGCGTGCACGGAGTCCACGGGCGCGAAGTCGCGACAACGCGCGGCACATTCCACGCTCGTACGGTCATCCTGGCCACCGGAACTCCGATTCTGGACCGTGGTGGTTACTTCGCCCGATTGGAACCCAAGCGCTCTTATGCGGTTGCGTTCGAGGTACCGGGCGACTTTCCGCACGACATGTACCTGTCCGCCGACGAGCCTTCACGCTCCTTGCGGTACACCCCGCGAGGTGGACGTGACCTGCTGCTTGTCGGTGGAAACGGTCACGCCGTTGGCCGAAGCACGCCGACGCAACCGCGCGTTGACGACCTCGCCGCCTGGACGACGACGCACTTTCCCGGAGCCGAACCCACGCATCAGTGGTCGGCACAGGACTACTCCGCCATCGACGAACTGCCCTACGTCGGACCGCTACTCCCGGGAAATGACCATGTGCTCGTGGCGACCGGATACGCGAAATGGGGGATGACCAACGGGGTGGCCGCCGCGCTGGCTCTCACCGGATCGATTCTCGGCACCTCCCCGCCGTGGGCGGACGTGTTCGGCACTTGGCGGGGCAGCCAGTTGGGTGGATTGCCCAAAGCGGCCGTGATGAATGCGCAGGTGGGCAGGTACCTCACTGCCGGATGGCTCCGCGCGATCGCGCATCGCACGGGAGGCGAGAAGCCCGCCGAGGGTGAGGGACGAGTGGAACGACGCGGGGTCCGTCCGGTCGGTGTCTGCACCGTGGACGGCCACACCTCGACCGTTTCCGCAGTGTGCCCGCACCTCTACGGCGTACTCAACTGGAACAACGCGGAACGGTCCTGGGATTGTCCGCTGCACGGCTCACGGTTCAGCCACGACGGAAAGCTGCTCGAAGGCCCCGCCACCGCCGATCTCAAGAAGTTGGAGGCGTGATGATTGGCCTCCAAGACCTCGTGACGTTGCCGTTCCGAAGGGTCGCGCGTCTGCGCCACACGCGTGTGTTCCACCCCGACGGCGCATGGTTCGCCGGCACGTTCCGGCCTGCTCCGCGGTTCAAGACATACTTCAGCACCGAGGATGTCGAGGTTCGGCTCTCGAAGGGGACGAGCACGGCCGGTGCAGCACGAGACGTACTCGGTCTGGCGATCCGCACCATCGACGCCGATGGTCAGCGATGGGACTTTGCATTGGCCACCACGCTCGGACGATTTCTGTTGTGGCCCAGTCGAAGTTGGCGCGATGCCCGATACAGTTCGCTGATGCCCTACCGGTTCGACGGCGAAACCCTGCGGTGGATCTCAGCGCATCCGGACGGCGCACAACCGGACGGCTGTGGGGTCGAAGCAATGGTCCAGCACGTTCGAACCCAGCCGGCGCGATTTGAGCTGACGACCAGCGGTATTGGCGGCACATCCGAGCCGTTTGCCGAACTGACCTTGACCGGCCCACTCAACCCCGCGTCGGACGCGCCGATCGACCCTACTGTGCATCACCCAGCCCATGTCGAACTCGCACCCGGATGGGTCACGCGGATACGGCAGTGGGCGTACAAAGGCAGCCGACAAGGCAGCGGTCGGGCACTGCAAAACTGATATTCGTCATGGCGTAGCGGAATGGCCGGGGACGCCGCGGGATCTGCGGCGTTCCTTCATTTCCGCTTCGAAGAGGTGCCTACGACCGTCGAGTAACTGCTCACGAACATTGCGTTCAATAGTCCGGAAGAGCTCGTAATAACCGTCGTCGTACTCCTCGACGATTTGAAATGTCCACCGGCCCGACAGCACATTTCGGCCGATCAACTCGTGCGATATGCGATCAGCGATGTCCCGATGGCCCGCATCGCGGAACATTTCGACAACGTCGTCCAATGCCATGTCGGCATGGCCGGTCAGCTGATGAAAGGCGTACAGATGCCCGCGTGCCTGTTCGATCGTTTCCAGCGCTTCGGACAGCTTGCCAGCGGCGGCCACCGTAGCGTCGTCCACACCCTCGGGTCGTCGATGTTCCGGGGCTGGACGATCGGAATCATCCCCGTGGGCGGAATGATCTGCCCCGGCTGAGTCAGTGTGCGCCATGGTGTCCGAGTACCCGCTTCAGAACCTCACCATCACGCTCGGTCCAGCAACTCCGCCAGTTCTCGATCGAACTCCGCTTGTGCGTCACGGAAGTCGCGTGCGTTCGACACGCACCTCGAGATCAACGTCGCGGCGACGACAAGACCGTTCAGGACGAGCGCAGTCGACAGAGCAGCGAAAAGAACAAACAGAAACTCCGGCATGGCGGCGTCCTCACAGTCGGTGACCGCAGTGCCTCACGCGCGAATCTGAACGGGCGGTGTGGGATCCGGGTCGGGTGCGGACGGATTGACAGGATCTGGGCTCGGACCCGGAGGGACCGGCGCCGGCTTTGGGCGCGGGTCGGGAGACGGCGGATCCGTCGGCGGGGTAGTGGGGTGGGGAGAGTCGGGATTTGGGGTCGTGGGCTGAGTCATCTGGATCTCCGTCGGTTTCGATAGACGTCGAGTACCCAGGGGTGAGGGCGCGGAACACGGCCAGAAGCGAACGAGCTCGAGAACCGTTTTGGATCGCCGGACGAAGGTATCCGGACGTATGACCACTTTCGGCTACTTCCTTTCCAGCGAACAGTTCACCCCGCGCGAGCTCGTTGAACAGGCCAAGCGCGCGGAGGCGGCGGGTTTCGACAAGCTCTGGATTTCCGATCACTTCCACCCGTGGACCGACGAGCAGGGCCAAGCACCGTTCGTCTGGGGCGTGATCGGTGCGATTTCAGAGGCGACCTCGCTGCCGGTCACGACCGCCGTCACGTGTCCGACAGTCCGGATTCACCCAGCGATCATCGCGCACGCCGCCGCAACCGCTGCGGTGCAACTCGACGGCAAGTTCGTACTGGGGGTCGGTTCTGGCGAAGCCCTGAACGAGCACGTGTTGGGTGACCGATGGCCGTCCGTCGGCGTTCGGCAGGAAATGCTCGAAGAGGCGATCGAAGTGATTCGGCTGTTGTTGCGCGGCGAGGAAGTCAGCCACGAGGGAAGGCACTACGAGGTGCAGGAAGCGCGCATCTATACCCGCCCCCAGGAGCCCTTTCCCATTTACGTTTCGGGGTTCGGGCCGCAGTCCGCGCAGCTCGCGGGCCGAGTCGGCGACGGCTTCATCACGATGATGCCCGACGCCGATCTGATCAACGAGTTCCACAAGTCCGGCGGGGCGGGCAAACCCGTGCAGGCCGGCACGAAGGTCAGCTGGGACCGCGACGCTGACAAGGCCCTCGACCACGCGCACAAACTCTGGGCCAACGAGCAACTACCCGGCCAGCTCTTGCAGACAATCCCGCGTCCCCGGGACTTCGCCGACGCGGCGAGTTTCGTACCCAAGGAAGCGGTGGCATCCGCCGTGACGTGCGGCGACGACCCCGAAAAGCACGCCAGCCAATTGCGAGCGTTCGTCGAGGCCGGAGCCGACGAGTTCTACGTTCAGCAAATCGGCGCGGACATGGAGGGCTTCTTCACCGCATACGAAAAGCAGGTACTGCCGCTACTGCGGACCTGACCTCATGAAATCTGTTGATAACGGCTGATTTCTGCGCGCCGTGCTGGGTACTTCACGAATGTCGACCGGGGCGGAGAGCGCGCCCGAACGGCACGGACCGGGAGGTGCTCATGAGTCGCTCGCCAGCAAGAATCGTGGTTGTCGTCCCCGCCCACAATGAGGCACGACGGCTGCCTCAATGCTTGGAGTCCATTCAGCGTGCGCGTCGGCAGGTGCCCGTTCCGGTGACGGTCGTCGTCGTGCTCGACAACTGTGCCGATGGCACCACTTTTCTCCCCGGGGCGGTCGACCTGGTCGTGTCGGTGCGCGCGGGCTGCGTCGGCGAAGCGCGGGCTGCGGGATTCGACGCCGCCGACATCGAAGACGCATGGCTCGTCTGCACGGACGCCGACTGCATCGTCGCCGAAGACTGGCTCGCAAGGCATTACGCGCACGCGGTCGGTGGCGCACGCGTCGTTTGCGGGACGGTCGAGGTCAACGACTGGAGCGACCTCGGTGCGACAGCGCGCGCCCGCTTCGAGGCGCGCTATCGGTCCCAGCCAGGGCATGGCCACGTGCACGGCGCGAATATGGGATTCCGCTCCGCGGACTACTCAGCAGTGGGTGGATTTGCACCGATCGACTCGGGTGAAGACGTCGACCTCGTCGGTCGGTTCCAGGATTCCGGCGTGCCGATCGTGTGGGCGGCCGACCTGCCGGTGACCACGTCGGCCCGGACGACAGGCCGGGCTCCGGACGGGTTCGCCAGCCATCTTCGGCAATTGGGCGACGCGCGCGGCCTCGAGTCGGCGGAGGCGACGTGAGCACGATCGAGGACCGGCTGCGGCTGCTAGTCCGCGACGGCGCACTGAACCTACCGTTGCCCGGGTCGGGCCAGACGTGGAAGCGCTGGCAGGCTTTGATCGAACTGTCGCGTGATGACGTTGTGCTCGGCCGGCTGGCGGAAGCACACGCGGACGCCTTGGCGATCCTCGATGAACTCGGCGCACAGTCGCGCCCGGGCGTGTGGGGCGTCTGGGCCGCTGAGCCCCCGAAACCCGTCGTCGAGGCTTCGAAACGGGGTGACGGCGTCGTCCTGAACGGCCGCAAACTCTGGTGTTCGGGTGCTCAGATGTGCGATCACGCGCTCGTTTCCGCGCGTTTCGGCGACGAGCGCGCGTTGTTCGCCGTCGATCTCTCCGCGCCGGGCGTGCGCGTGGTGCCGGACAGCTGGCACGCGATCGGGATGGCCGAAAGCGATTCGCGTGCAGTCGACTTCGAGGATGTGCCCGCGGTTGCCGTCGGCGAGCCGGGCGACTACTTGTCACGTCCCGGGTTCTGGCACGGTGCGATTGGCGTCGCCGCCTGCTGGTTCGGGGGAGCCTGCGGCATCGCCGATCGGCTGCGCCGCGCCGTTCACGATGGGCGCGCCGACGAACACGCCGCCGCTCATCTCGGCGCGGTGGCGAGCGACCTCCACGCCGCCCGAACTGCGCTCTTCGAGGCGGCGCGCAGCATCGATGCGGATCCGACAGCGGACGGCCGACTGCGTGCCCTACGCGTCCGCGCGATCGTGGAGAACGCAGCGACCGTCACGATCGACCGAGTCGGGCGGGCGTTGGGTGCGGGACCTCTGTGTCAGGATGCCGACCACGCACGCCGAGTCTCCGATCTCACCGTCTACCTGCGCCAGAGTCATGCTGAGCGGGATCTCGCTGTGCTGGGTCGTGATGTCGCGGAGTCGAGCGCGCCGTGGTGAATGCCCCGCTTGACGAAACCCCACCGACCGCGCCGGGAACGGCAGAGGCTGACTGGCAGCAGTGGGGGATGAACCTTCCGGCGTTCTCATTGGACGGGTGCCGACGAATTGTGGTGGTTACACCGCATCCGGATGACGAGATTCTGGGAATCGGCGGTCTCTTGAGCACCGGCGCGAGTTCCGGAATCGCCGTCGACGTCGTATCCGTGACCGACGGCGAGGCCGCCCGGATGCCGTGGCGGAACGAATCTCCGACGGAGCTTGCCGCGGTCCGAAGGGCGGAAGTTGCGCGCGCTCTCGTCACGGTCGGGGTCGGTATTCCCCCGGTGCGTCTTCGGAGACCCGACGGCCGAGTCGCCGATTTCGAACGGGAACTCGCCCGAGAGTTGGTACCTCACCTGTCCACCCCCGACACCTGGTGCTTCACCACGTGGCGGCACGATGGGCATCCCGACCACGAGGCGACGAGTCGGGCCTGCGCGTCTGCGTGCGAGGAAACCGGGGCGCGACTGGTCGAGTTCCCCGTGTGGATGTGGCATTGGGCGACGCCCGGACATCCACGCGTTCCGTGGGACCGGGCCCGGACGTTTCCGCTGGGAACACTGCACCTGCACGCCAAGCGAGAGGCCGTGGCGTGCTTCGCGAGCCAGCTCTCCGGACCGCCGGGCGAAGAGATCGTTCCGCCGCATGTTCTCGCTCATCTGGTGCGGAACACCGAAACGGTTTTCGTATGAACAACATGCCGAAGCGCTATTTCGAAGACCTCTATTCCACCTCGGCAGACCCCTGGGGATTCGAGACCCGGTGGTACGAGCGTCGCAAATATGCGCTCACGCTGGCCTCTTTGCCGCGTGAACGGCACCGGCGCGCGCTGGAACCGGGATGTTCGATCGGGGTCCTGACCGCGATGCTGGCGACCCGCTGTGACGAAGTGGTCGCGACCGATGTTGTCGAATCCGTATTGCAGACCACCCGAAGGCGTGCGACCGCTGGAAACGTCACGTGCCGCGTATGGGGACTCGGCGCGCCATGGGCTGACCTTGGGGATTTCGACCTCGTGGTCCTGAGTGAAGTGGGCTACTACCTCGATCGAGCGGCGCTACGAAAGGCCCTGAACGACATCGCGTCTCACCTCGACGACGGCGGAACTCTGCTGAGCGTGCACTGGCAGCACCGGGTCGCCGATTACCCGCTGACCGGTAGTGAGGTGCACGAAGAAGTGCTCGCCACAGCGGGTCTCGCGGTGGTCGGACGCTATCGGGATTCCGATGTCGACATCATCGTGCTCGAGAAGGGTGACGGTCCGTCCTCAGTTGCCGAGCGCGAGGGTCTGGTCTGACTCGGCGTCGAAGCCTCTAGCTAGCGCCCTCTCGGTCAGGTTGCGCTCGCCGCGATGACCTTCCGCAGAAGATCGATCAGAACGTCGGGCTGCTCGAGCGGGACCATGTGGCCGCTGTCGGCGACCACAACGAATTCGGACTCCGGTATCGCCTCTGCGACCGCGCGATTGAGCTCCACCGTGGTGGTGACGTCCTTCTCGCCGGCGACGACGGTCACCTGCGCACCGGACAACGCGGGCAACGCGTCGGCAGTGTCATACCCGGTGATGGCGGGGAGATAGTTCGCGAGTGCGTGCATCGAATTCGCCGAAACCATCGCAGCAAAGATGCGCCGGGTGTCGAGCGCAGCTGTCCGTGCATGGAACAAGCGGCCGATCTCCAGATACGGTGCGAGCCCCACCGCGCGCACGATCTCGGGACGAAGCCCGAGCAGCCGCAGAAGGCCCGGTGCCACCTTGGTCACCTGGCGGACCAGACCTGATGGCAACCCCAGTGTGAGGTCGCGACCGCGCACCGCGGTGGCGATGAGGACCGCGGACACGACGCGAGGCCCGAACAACTCCGGATGGAGTCCGGCCAGCGCCTGGATGACCATGGCTCCCATGCTGTGTCCGACCAAGATCACCGATCCGGACGGAGCGCAGTCCTCGATCACACGATGAAGGTCTTCGGCCAGTAGATCCATCGTCGCGGGCTCTACCGCAGCCGACTCCGACATGCCGAATCCGCGCTGGTCGTAGAACACCCGTTGAACGGATGAGTCCGCGATCGGCCCGCGTTGCTCGCGCCAACTGGTCAGATTCAGCGTGTAACCGTGGCAGAAGATCACCGTCACCGAGCTTGGGGACGATCCGTCGATCTCCGCGTGCAACGTTGCGCCGTCTCCGAGGGTCACGTGATGTACGCGACCGCCCCGTCCGGTCCGCCGGATTTCCTCCAGTTCGGAGTGGCTACCGCCCCGCAGGCGATCCCGGATGCTCGCGGCGGCCGCCGCCGGCCACGCCGTCACCCGACGTCGTCCCTGAGCTGACTCTGCACACATCCCGCCACACGCCTTTGCATCGGATCGGCAATGATCGATTGCTTAGTGCATACCCCGCAGGTCGAACCATAGACGTGCGGTGGCAATCGACGCGCTCAGCTCCGCTTCAATTCCTCGGCGAGCATCACGATGATTCCGCTGGGACCGCGGACGTACGTCAGCTTGTACACGTCTTCGTACGTCGCCACACCGCGCAGCGGGTGACAACCGTGCTTCGCAGCGATCGCGAGCGCCGCCTCCAGGTTGTCGACCGAAAATGCCACGCGGTGCATTCCGATTTCATTCGGTCGGGTGGGCTCGGTTTCGATCGCGTCCGGATGGATGTACTCGAAGAGTTCGAGGCGGCCACTGCCGTCCGGCGTCTGGAGCATGGCGATCTTGGCGTGATTTCCGTCCAAGCCAACCGCGGTGTCGGTCCATTCGCCACTCACGGTCGCACGGCCGAGAACAGACAATCCGAGGTCGGTGAAGAATGCGATTGTCGCTTCGAGGTCGCGGACGGCAATACCGACATTCTCGAGTTTGATGGCCATGATTGGACCCTAGCCGGAGTCAGTGAACGCTGGCGTTCTCGCCGCGTGTGGTGCCGGCGAGAACTAAGCGCGTTTGCCGAGGTAGTCGGGGAGTTCGATGCCGTTGAGCGCGCGATCGATGAGGTTCATGTCCCATTCCTCGGGCGCGGTCCCCGGCTCAGCGTTGCGGAAGCGTACGTTGAGGCGGCCGATTTCCTGGTTGGCCTCGACGAACGGCCGCATCCGCGCCTCGTACCGCGCAAAGCCGACCGTCGGATCCCAGTCAGCCGCCGCAAGCTCACCGGCCAACACGTAGGCGCCGACCAACGCGAGCCCCGTACCTTGTCCGGAGAATGGCGACGAGCAGAACGCAGCATCGCCGAGAAGCCCGACACGACCGGACGACCACCGCTCCATCACCACTTGAGCGACCTGATCGAGGTAAAGGTCCGGAGCGTCCTCCAAGTGATCGAGGATGCGCGGAGTCAGCCAGCCGAAACCGTCCATCCGCGCTCGCAGCAGACGCTTCAACGCGTCGGCATCCCGGTAGTCGACGTCGACATCACCAGCGGGAAAAGAAAGCATGGCGATGGCCCGTGATGCGTCCGGCACTGGTCGTAAGCCCGCGGTTCGTCCAGATTCGGAATACTCGACCGCCCAACCGTCGAGCCCGAATTCATTGGGCACCGTGTAGAAGGAGAGCACGTGGCCGAGGTGGCGGACGTACTGCTCGCGCGGCCCGAACACCATTGCCCGCAACGAGGAGTGCAAACCGTCCGCGCCGATGACGAAGTCAAACCGGCGTGCGAGCCCACTGTCGAAAGTGACGTCAACTCCGTCCAAGTCGTGCGTCAGCGAAGTTATCCGATCGCCGAAGATGTATTCGACGTCGTCCCGGGTTGCGTCGTAGAGCACCTGAGAGAGATCGCCCCGCAGGATCTCGATCTCCGCGATGTACCCGTCACCATCGCCGTCGTCAGCGCGCACAGTGTCGAGTACGTTGCCATCCGCATCGACGGTGTGCGCACCCAGGGTGTACGTGCACGCTGCGCGGACCGCCGCGTCGAGGCCTATGCGTCGGATGACGTCCTTGGCGATCCCTCGCGCATCAACAGCCTGGCCACCGGGACGAAGTGCGTCTGCGCGTTCAACGACGGTGATTTCCGCTCCGAACCGGTGAAGCCAGTGGGCCACCGCAGGGCCAGCGACGCTTGCTCCCGCCACTAATACTCGTATGTCGTTCATGTGTGCCCCTTTGGTTGCTCTTGATGGTCGGTCATCAGATCAACGAACGGGGGGACGCAGTTGCGACAGTCGACATCGAAAATTCTTGTAGCGACTGACTTCCGATCGCCGGCCCGTCTCTGCTTCCAAGGACGGACCGGCGATCGACGAGATCAGAAAGTGTCGTCGACGAGGTCCATCAGATCGGTGTCGACGTTCTCGACGATGGTTCGGGTCGCCGCGATCGTAGGCAGGATCGTCTTGGCGAAGAACGACGCCGCCGCGCGCTTGCCGCGGTAGAAGGAGTCGTCGCGACCGGCGTCGAGCGCAGCACCGGCAATGTCGGCCTGCACCAACAGTCGCCACGCAATCAAGAGGTCCCCGACCGCGTGCAAGTATGCGACGGAGACCAGTCCGATCTTGTACAGCTCACTCGGATTCTGTTGCGCCGCGAACAAATACGTCGTCAAGGTGCCGGTCATCGACTGAACATCCGAAAGAGCCGCCTGCAATAGCTCACGCTCGGCCTTGAGTCGGTCCCCGGTGAGACTGTCGATGAACGTCGTGATCTGGCCCGCCACGTGACCGAGGGCGACCCCACGGTCCCGCACGATCTTGCGGAATATGAAGTCGAGCGACTGAATCGCGGTCGTGCCTTCATAGAGGGAGTCGATCCTGGTGTCGCGGACATATTGCTCGATGGGGTAGTCCTTCAAGAATCCAGATCCGCCGAGAGTCTGCAGGCTCTCGTTGATCCACTGGAAGGACTTCTCGGACCCAACTCCCTTGACGATCGGGAGGAGCAGGTCGTTGACCCGAGCCGCCAACTCGGCGTCGACACCCGCGACCAACGGAATCCCGGGATCATACGAATACACCGCTGCGTACATGTAGAGCGCGCGCAGCCCCTCGGCGTACGCCTTCTGCAACATGAGGCTCCGCCGTACGTCGGGATGCCGAAGGATCGGCACGCGCGGCGCGGCTTTGTCCGCGGCCTTGGTCAGGTCTGCGCCCTGGAGTCTGTCTTTCGCATAGTCACGCGCATGGTGATAGGCCGACGACAGCGTTCCAGAAGACTTGATTCCCACCATCATTCGCGCGTACTCGATGGCCTTGAACATCTGGGCGATGCCGTTGTGGGCATCGCCCACCAAGTATCCGACGGCCGGGACGTCCATCGCTCCGAAGGTCAGTTCGCAGGTGGGGGATGCCTTGATACCCATTTTGTCTTCGAGCCCAGTCACGAACACGCCGTTGCGCTGCCGCAGGTCGAGGGTGTCCGGGTCGAACAGGAACTTCGGGACGTAGAACAGGCTCAAGCCTTTGGTGCCCGGACCGGCACCTTCGGGACGGGCCAGCACGAGATGGAACACGTTCTCTGCGGTGTCGCCGACGTCGCCGCCGGAGATGAACCGCTTGACGCCTTCGATATGCCACGTGCCGTCGGGCTGCGCGATGGCTTTGGTGCGCCCCGACCCGACGTCGGAGCCAGCGTCAGGTTCGGTGAGGGCCATCGTGCCCAGCCAACCGCGGTCCAAACCGATCCGTGCCCACCGCTTCTGTTGGTCGGTACCCACCAGCGCGAGGACCTGGGACATCACCGGGTTGAAAAACCACTGCACCGCTGGGTTCGCGCACGCGAGCATTTCGTTGACCGCCCACATCGCCGGTGCGGGTGCGGGCATTCCGTCAATCGCTTCGGACATCCCGATTCGCCACCAACCAGAATCCTTCAGTGCGGCAACGCTGTTCCGGAGCGCATCCGACACCGTGATCGTGTGCTCGGCGGGGAGGAACCGCGGCGGGTTCCGGTCGCAGTCGGCGAACGAATCCGCGAGCGGCCCCTCGGCCAGCCGCGCGACCTCCCCGAGAATCTCTTTCAGCGTCGCGGCGTCGAGATCGCCGTAGGCACCCGAGTCGAGAATTGTGTCGAGGCCAAGAACCTCGAACAGATTGAATTCCAAGTCCCGGACGTTCGAACGGTAATGGCCCATCGCGGCTACCTCCACGCAGTTTGTACAGCTGTGTATAAAGCACGACCGGGTAGGATGATTGTTCATGTCCGTACAAAGCGTCAAGCAACCTGCCGCGCGTGTCCGGGCCGAACATTTGAGCAAGGAACTACGTCGAACCCAATTGCTCGACGCCGCCCTGTCCATCGCCGTCGAAGCCGGTATTGGGGCAGTGACCATCAGCGGTGTTGCCGAGCGCGTCGGCGTCGCACGACCCTCCGCCTATGCGTGCTTCACCGACCGCGCGGAGTTGATTGACGCGCTCTTGCGCGGTGCAGAGCAACACGTGACCTCGCTCAGCATCGAGGCGCTGTCCGGCAAACACGTGCAGGCGACGGCAGAGGACTTCGTCTCCGGTTTCGAAACCGTCTTGGGAATGGTCTCTGAGAGCCCCGATTCGTGGCGGTTGATCTTCGCATCGGCCACAGACCCAGACCGGCAAGTCGCCGCGATGCTTCGACGCACTCACGAATCCGTCGCCAGCCACTACAGCAAACTGCTGCGCCCAACCCTTCGCGCATGGGGGACCGACGATCTCGACCGGAAACTTCCGGTCCTCGTCGAACACTTCGTTTCCGCAGCTGAAGGTGCGGTCCGCATCATGCTCCGCCCGGACAACACCTGGACCAGCGCCGGACTCGCAGACCTGATCGGCAACGCGGTCTACCGAGCGCTGCGCAACGCCTGAGCACAGACCACGTCGCCATAGTGGTCGGCTATTCCATCCGGAATCCGATCTTCAGTGTCACCTGTGTGTGGACCACCGCACCGTTCTCGATGTGCCCGCGGATCTCGGCGACTTCGAACCATTCGAGGTTGCGGATGGTCTCGCTCGCTTTGGTGACGGCGTTGGTGATCGCTGCGTCGATTCCGGAAGTCGATGACCCGACGACCTCGGTCTTGCGGTAAACGTGCTCGCTCATAGCTTCAGGTTTCCACTTCGGGCGACGTCGGCGAGCAGAATGACTCGGAGAGTGGGGTCAGCCTGCGACGCCGTGCTCTTCGTCGGTGACGTGGTCGAGCCAGGTCACGACCTGGCCGTTCTCGTCGGCTTCCTGCATAGCCACATGCGCCATGAATCGGTCTGGCGTAGCGCCATGCCAGTGCACTTCTCCCGGCTCGATGTAGACGACATCGCCCGGACGTATTTCCTGAATTCCGCCGCTACGAGTGGCAACGAGCCCGATGCCGTCGGTGACGTAGAGAGTCTGGCCCTTGGAATGGTGGTGCCAGGCGGTACGGGCGCCCGGCGCGAATCGAACGTGCGCGCAGCCGATGGCCGACTGGTCGTCCGGGCTGCGGATGCCGTCGATCTGGACGGTCCCGGTGAACCAGTCCGTGGGCCCGGCGCCTGTCTGGCCACCGCTCTTGGTGTACTTCATGCGCTCCTCTTCTGGTCGCTTCACGAATCGTTCTCTGTACCGCTTCGCAGCGGTTCATGTGCCGACCAGCTGGCGAGCAGGTCGAGCCGTTCGGCGGTGGGGGTGTTTGGTGGGGCGGTGTAGACGTTCAGTCGTTGGCCTTCGTCACCGGGCAGTTCGAAGGCTTCGTGGTTGCGCCGTTCATCCACTCGCCGCCAGCACACTGGTGCCGGTACCGGGCAGCGGCCACTCCAAGCAGATTCTGCGTTCGCTGCTCGCACTGTCGGACGTGATGTCCACCGGCCGCCACGCAGCGGTCAGCGCGGGAGTGAGCAAAGGCGACACCGTCGCGGTGGGTGGGAGATGGCGCGGTAGGGCTGTCGGCCGTGCTTGCCGCCAAGCGACTCGGTGCAGAGCGGATCATCGCCATGAGCCGCCACCCGGCCGAGTGAGTGCAGACTAAGCATGAGGGGCACGTGGGCGTGGCTCCGGACGTGGTAGGGGACCATCCGCCTGGTTCAGCCGACATCGAAAGTGAGTTGTGCTCATGGTGACGTTGGACCGATTGATCAACGTGCTGGGTGGCTATGGTTTTCGCTTCCGCTCGGATTCGGTTCCTCGGTCCTCGGAGTTGCGCAACGTAGTGATCCATGAGCCCGCGGCGGAGGTCACGACAGTGGGCGATGTGCTGTTGGCGATCGGCGCGCGTTCGGTGCGCGAAGCCAAGGTGTGGGCGAAAGCAGCGCAGGCCGTCGTCGTGCTGTTTCGGGGAGAAGACGACGACTCGACCGCCGACGACGTCGGCAGCGTGGCAGTGATGGTCGTCGACTCGGCAGTGTCGTGGAGCGAGGTTGCCGCGGTGGTTTACGGCTTGGTCCTCGAGGGACGTGAGACCGAGGCGGGGCGCGGTCCCACCGACATGTTCGCCTTAGCCGACAGTCTTGCCACCGCGATCGGCAATGCGGTGACGATCGAGGACAGACTGTCGCGGGTGCTGGCCTACTCCCGGCAGCAAGACGGCATCGATTCCGCGCGGGTGCAGACGATTCTGGACCGGCAACTGCCACCGCGGTTGCGCGCGTTCTTCGAGGCGCGCGGAGTGTTCGCGCACCTGGCAGCATCCGATGAGCCATTGTTTGTCGCCGCCGACCCAGATCACGGTCTCAACGGCCGAATGGTCGTGGCTGTGCGCACCGGTAGACAGCTGATGGGCTCGGTGTGGGTGAGTTGCCCGACCCCGTTGGAGGGGACGCAGCTGCGGGCGCTGACCGACGGCGCTCGCACTGTCGGCCTGCACTTACTGAGGTCGCGCGCAAGCGCCGACCTGGAGCGGCAGGTCGAGGCCGATCTGGTGATGCGGTTGCTGGACGGCACGGTGGACGCAGCTCTGGTCGCGAGTCGCTTGGGATTGGCGAGCACACCCTTGCGTGTGATCGCCGTGCATGCACGAGTCGATGGTGAGCAGCATGCGGCCCTGCTTCTCGCGTTCGAGCGTGCAACGACCGGATTCGGCTGGTCCAGGTCCGGGCGGAGCACCTTGGCGGGCACGACCATCTACACCGTGCTTCCCGCCGAAGACCCCGAGGTCGCACGAAATTGGGTGACTCAGCTACGCGCCGCGTTGCCGGAAACCATGATGGTGACTGCCGGAATCAGCGGTGTCACACACATCCCGGAACTCGTGACCGCGCGTGCGGAGGCCGACGAATGCCTGGCGCTGCACGAATCGCGACCTCCACAGGACCCGCCTCCGGCCTACGACGAGGCCTGGGATGACATCCTCCTGCAACGTCTTCGGGCGGCCGCGCGATCCGGGCGCGTCCCGGCGCGAGGCCCGATCGCGGATCTGCGTCGTCACGACCGCGCCAACTCCACGCAGTATGCCGAAACACTCCGGGCCTGGTTGGAGGCCCACGGTGACCCCGCGCTGGCAGGCGACCGCCTCGGGGTTCATGAGAACACCGTGCGGTATCGAATGCGGAAGATGATGGAACTGACGAACCTCGATCTGCAGGACATCCGCAAGCGACTCGCGATGATGGTCGAACTCGTTGTCACTGAAGACGACTGAGCGGCTTCTGTTCAAATGAAACAAAAACTGCCGCCTGCTTAGTTGCTTCGCGACAAACGCGCCTTTCGAATCTAGCCGATGGTGGGACTTGAGAATCCCTTGAGTTGGCGGAGGTGGCGTGATGGCCAGCGCAGATCGGTTCGACGGCGGCCCGCGGTCGGTCGTGGTGGTCGGAGCCGGAATCGTCGGGCTCTCGACGGCATGGTTCTTGCAGGAACGTGGTGTCGAGGTCACGTTGGTGGATCGCACCGGAATCGGCGCGGGTGCCTCCGGCGGTCACCCTGGATGGATCACGCCCGCCCTGGCCTTGCCGCTCAACCGGGCCGCTTTCGTGGCGAACGGTCTCAAGTCGCTGCTTCACCCGAAGATCACTCCCGCCGCTGGACTTTCGAGTTTTCTGCCGCGGTTCGCCGCACAGTGCCGCAACCTGTCGTGGGAGCGGAACATCGAGGCCAACGCTCCGCTCAACGAGGAAGCTCTCGAAACGTTCGATGTCCTCACCGACAACGGTGTCGACGTCACCGTGACCGACGGCTCGATTGCCGCACTATTCCGTACCGGGCGGGGCGCCGAGCAGATGCTGCATGAACTGCGCCAACTGGAGAGCTTCGGGCGCGCCGACATCCTGGCAACGGCCTTGTCCGGGCCGGTGCTGCGCGATCGCGTGCCAGTGGCATCATCCGATATCACGGTAGGCCTGAACATTCACGGTCAGCGTTTCGTCGACCCGCAGCGCTTTGTCGACGAGCTGGGACGTGCAGTTATGGCGCGTGGTGCAACACTGCGGATTCTCAACGTTTCCGACGTGTACGCCGACCCCCGCGGCGGAATCGTGGTCTATTCCCGGCACGTCGAGGGGCTCACTGCGGACGCCGTGGTCATCGCGACCGGCGCGTGGCTGCCGCGCCTGGCCCGCCGATGGCTCAAGACGCCGGTCCAATCCGCGCGCGGCTACGCGTTCACCGTGCCGGTCAATCGTCCAATCCCCGAACCCATCTATCTGCCGGACATCGGAGTGTCCGGCACGCCCTATCAAGGAGGTCTGAGAATTGCAGGCTCAATGGAATTCCGCCCCCCGGACGCACCGTGCGTTCCCAAACGTATCGAGGAAATTGTCGCCGCATCCCGTCCGCTCCTGGATGGGGTGCTTTGGGAAGAACGCCGCGACGAATGGGTCGGGTCGCGTCCCATCACGACCGACTCCCGGCCACTGATCGGTGAAGTCGCGCAGGACATCTACATCGCGGGTGGCCACGGCATGTGGGGCTTCACCCACGGGCCAGTGACCGGCAAGCTCCTGGCCGAACTCGTCACCACCGGCAAACAATCCGAGGCTCTGCGCGGACTCGACCCCCTGCGCTGACCAACGCACTGAACCCGAGACCCGGCCCGCGATCAGCGGGCTCGCACGTTGTCAGGGGCGGCCGCTACGCCGAGAGCCCGCCCCTGACAACAACTTTCACAAGGACACAACGAAGTGACTAGTACCGAAGAACAATTCCGGACCGCACCGAGCTGGCGCGCCGGCGATGAGGACGTCCAGCTGGCGCATGCGGTGTTCAACGATCGAATTCGGCGAGGCGACGATCCCGATTTGATCCGCAAGCTCGTCGACGTCGCGATCCGCCTCCATCACAGATTCAGCCCGGGCACCACTTTTGCCGAGGTGCTCACTGTCGTCGGCTCATGCCGCCGTGATCTCGACATCGCGTCCAGCGAGAGCTTGCCCGAACTCGCCGAACGCCTGGCCGCCCAGCGACTTCTCGACACCATCAGCAAGGAGTCCGGTCCCTGAAACTGGGGGAGAACCGGTTCTGTACAGCGCGCCGGCAAGGTCGCAAACTAATGGAAGTGCACAGCAGCCGGCCTGTGCTGAACGATGCTCTGTAGCTTTCCGTCGGGCGCGTAGGCGTATTCAAGTGTTGCGCGATGGGTGCCCTCGTCGGTGTTATGGCATTCCTCGCCACGCATTGTCACGCCGTCCTGGACGGGATACCGCCACAGGAACATGACATGGTTGTGGTCGTTGCCGAGGATCTCGTCGATCACCTCCGAGCGCGGCGCGGTCCACCATGCAGGTGAATATCCGCCGCCGTTCACGACGAGGCGTTGATGCGCGATCAAGGTGTCATCGTCATCGAGCACCAACCGCTCGTAACGGCAGGGGACACCCGTCTCGAGACACCACTCGATGGTCTCCACCTCGGTCGGCGCGTAACGATAGATGCCATCCCAGGACACCCCGTTTCGCGCGTGCTCGGATCGCACACGAAGCGGGCGACCAGAATCATCGAGCTCGAATCGATAGCCGCTGCCCCTGCCGGACGGCGCGTCGAACAATCGCGCACCCGCTGCAAGCTTCCCGCCCGAATAGCTATCGAGCGAGAACGCCGGAAAGTCCGTGTACACGGACGTGGTTTCCGGCGGCAGCTTTGCCTCGCATTCATCAATACGATCCCAGGAGGCTGTCCAGCGCACCACGACGTCCGCGCGCAGCTGACCGAACTCCTGGACGAAGGTCGTCACACTTAGGACGCTACCCCTGGCGCACCTCGACGGCGTATATGGATTCGCGCTGGGTGGGCGCGGCGAAGCGTTCATGCTTGCGGGTTTTGCAGCAGCTTCACCAGTCGGCGCATAACCGGTCCGACGTTGTGTAGGGCCTGCCGCTCCCGCGCGGTCAATCGCTCTAGGGCACCACCGAGAACCTGTTCGACCTGGATGTCATAGGCGGCGCGAAGTTCAATTGCCTTCGCACTGGCAACCACAGAAACAATTCGTTTGTCATCGCTTCTTCGGAGCAGCTCCACAAGACCTGCCCGCTGCATCGCGCCGCGCCGCGGCGGTGGCGGCGCGGCGGCTGCAGGGAAGTACCGTTCGGGACGTGAGTGTGGCAGACAGCATCGGCAGCACGGCCGTGGTCGTTGCTCAGATGCGTGCAGTTGAATCAAGCCGTCCCGACCGAGTGATAGAAGACCCTCTCGCCGCCGAACTCGTGGCCGCGGCCGGAATCCCGGGGGTGGACTCTGTCGGTCTGTCCACGATCCAGTCAGTGCCCATGCTGTCGCGCATCTATGCTGCCGTGGTTCATCGAACGCGGTTCCTTGATGATCACCTGCTCGACGCCATCGGCTCGGGTTGCGGGCAGGTTGTTGTTCTGGCTGCAGGACTGGATTCGCGAGCATTCCGACTTGGCTGTGCAGCGACATTTTTCGAAATCGATCTCGAGAATGTCCTCGAGTTCAAGGAACCTGTTGTCGCAACGAAGGAACTCGGCGCCACGAGGCGCACGGTTATCGCGGCGGATCTGACCGATAAATCGTGGACAGACAAGCTCATTACCGCTGGCTTTGACCCCTCGGTGCAGACCGCATGGATCGCCGAGGGCATCCTGATGTACCTGACAGACACCCAAAACGACGCACTCATGGCCGCCATCGCCGGACTCTCGGTCGCGGGCAGCTACCTGATGTTCGTCACCAACGGTCCCGGCTGGCTCGCCGATGGGCACTCCCGACAACTGAAGCAGGCCGTAGACAGCGCGGGATTTGGCTTCCAATCCCACCTTGACGAACCCGAGAACTGGCTGACGCGTTTCGGATGGAACGTGCACGAGGTGGTCACGCTGGAGCAGGTCGGGCATCGCTTGGGCCGAATCGATGAGGTCGGCACTGGTCCAGCACGATCGTGGGCGGTCTGCGCGATCAG
>JAJFUQ010000085.1 GCA_021372355.1 Nocardiaceae bacterium
GCGAAGCAAAGGGACATCGCGATAACCCGTCCTACCTCGTATCCCGGGGCAATGGAGGCTACCCTCCCGCTCTCCGGTTCGGAGTCCGTATCTCGGCGACTTGAAGAAATTTACGCCAGAACACCAACAGAGTCAAATCCGGGTCATCGCGGGCTTCGCGACCACATCTACCTGCACTTTTGCGCTACAGATCAGGTGCCCGACGAAGCGCAGCGCGAAATCTCTTCGAAACTTTCTTTCAACGGGTTTCCGCGGCCAGGCGCGGTGCAGTGCCCTCGCTCGACGAGTCACCGCCAACTGGTTGCAACGACACCCGCCACACACCGAGCGAACAGGTTGGACCCGGGCTGACGACCACACGTTCAATGTGTGCTTGTCCGGTCGCTCTGGTGCTGACGCCGGTCCAAAACTAGGCCAGTAGCGCCGGTCGAAAACCAGGCCACCCAACCACGATCGGATGGGTGATCTCTATGGAGGACTGGGCGTTAATCCGGCATCTGCACGCGAGTGCGAAGTTGTCGCAACGCAGCATCGCGTCGCAACTCGGGATCTCGCGGGACACAGTTGCCAAAGCATTGGCGAGTGAGTCGCCGCCGAAGTATCAACGGCCACCGGTCGAGTCGGCGATGAGCCAGGCCGAGCCGAAGATCCGGGTTCTGCTGGCCCAGTTTCCGACGATGCCCGCCACGGTCATCGGTGAACGCATCGGCTGGACCGGATCAGCGTCGTGGCTGCGCGAACGCATCGCGCAGCTGCGACCGGAATACGCACCCGCCGACCCGGCGGATCGGCTCGAGCATCTGCCGGGCCGGGCGGTGCAGTGCGATCTGTGGTTCCCACCGGTGCAGATCCCACTCGGGTTCGGGCAGACCGGGTGCCCACCGGTACTGGTGATGGTGGCGGCGTTCTCCCGGTTCATCACCGCGATGATGCTGCCCTCGAAGGTCACGATGGACCTGGTCGCCGGGATGTGGCAGTTGCTGTCGAACTCGCTCGGCGCGGTCCCGCACGAGCTGTGGTGGGACAACGAGTCCGGCATCGGGCGCCGAGGGCGACTGACGGACCCCGTGACCGCGTTCTGCGGAACGCTGGCTACCAAGATGGTGCAGCTCAAACCCTATGACCCAGAATCGAAAGGGATCGTTGAGCGGGCCAATCAATTCCTGGAAACCTCGTTCGTGCCGGGGCGCAGCTTTGCCTCGCCGGCTGATTTCAACTGCCAGCTCGCGGACTGGCTGCCTGTGGCGAACCAGCGAACGGTGCGGCGCATCAACGGTCGGCCGGTGGATCTGATCAACACCGATCGGCGGGCGATGCTGGCGTTGCCACCGGTCGACCCGGTCACCACCACCGTGCTCACCCAACGACTCCCGCGTGACTATTACGTGCGAGCCTGCGGAAACGACTACTCGGTCGACCCGTCCGCGATCGGTCAGATGGTCGACGTGCACACCGATCTGACCAGCGTTGTCGTCACCCGCAACGGGCATCGCGTGGCATGCCACGATCGGGTATGGGCCTCGGGGCTGACGCTCACCGATCCCGCGCACGTTGAGACTGCGGCACGGTTACGACGCCAGTTCCAGCAGTCGACGGCGGCGACAGATACCGAGCACCCGGTGCGTGACCTCGGTGATTACGACCGAGCTTTCGGCGTTGACTTCGACTCCGAGGGCGAGGTGGCGTGATGAGCGAGGACCCGGTCAAACTCGTCGAGCACTACGCGCACGCGCTCAAAGCCCCGCGGATCCGAGACGCCGCGGCCAGGCTCGCGGCCCAAGCCCGTCAGGACAGCTGGACCCACGAGGAATACCTCGCGGCAGTACTGTCGCGTGAAGTGGCGGCGCGGGAATCCTCCGGGGCCCAGACACGAATCCGGTCAGCTGGATTCCCGAACCGCAAATCGTTGGAGGACTTCAACTTCGATCACCAACCCACTCTCGGTCGAGACGTGATCGCGCACTTGGCGACGGGCAGGTTCCTCGCCGATGCCCGCAACGTGGTGCTTCTCGGACCGCCCGGCACCGGCAAAACACATTTGGCGATCGGGTTGGCGATCAAGGCCGCGCACGCCGGTCATCGGGTTGCGTTCGCCACCGCGGTGGAATGGGTCAGCCGGCTCAAAACTGCGCACGCCGCCGGCAAACTCGCTGCTGAGCTGGTAAAACTCCGCCGTGTTGGGTTGATCGTGGTCGACGAGGTCGGGTACATCCCGTTCGAGCAGGACGCGGCGAATCTGTTCTTCCAATTGGTTTCAAGCCGGTACGAACACGCCTCGCTGATCCTGACCTCGAACCTGCCGTTCGCTCGCTGGGGCGATGTCTTCGGCGACCAGGTCGTGGCCGCGGCGATGATTGACCGGATCGTTCACCACGCCGAAGTCCTCACGCTCAAAGGCTCCAGCTACCGGCTCAAGGACACCGGAATCGACACACTGCCTTCCGCGCGAGCGGACAACACCGCACAATAGCCACACCACCGTGGCCTACTTTTCGACCGTCAAAACTGGCCTACTTTTCGACCGGCGTTGTCA
>JAJFUQ010000154.1 GCA_021372355.1 Nocardiaceae bacterium
GGCGATGTCGCCGGCCTGTGAACCGATCGCGTCGAGGCACCCGAACACGACGTCATCGATCGCAGCGGGATCGAATCCACCGCGCTCGACGAGTGCGCGGATGACGTGCGCGCCCATATCCGCTGGGTGCGCCTCGGTGAAACCGCCCTTGCGGCGGCCGACTGGCGTCCGTACGGCATCGACGATGTATGCCTCAGGCATCTGACTCTCCGATCTGCGCGCGGCCAGGCCGGCACGCACTGGTGTCTGCGCTGCATTGATCAGCGCTGGGACGGGTCCTGTTGTGCCGCTGCACCACTCGTGCCCGGCGGTCGCTCGGGGTCAGGGCATCGTGTACCCGCCGCTGACCGAGAAAACCTGCCCGGTCACCTGCCGGGCGGCCATCTCGGACGAGATCCACACGACCGCGTTGGCGATGTCCGCCGCGGTGGTGAGGCGCTTAAGGGGAATGTCCTTGCGTAGGAATTCGATCTGCTTGTCGTTGAAGACGGCGTCATCGCCGACCGCCCACAGGCTTGCTTCGCCCACGGCCTCAGGTCCGTCGGGAATGACGAGACCTGGGCAGATGACGTTCGAGCGGATTCCGTGGCGGCCGTGCTCGCGGGCCGTCGTCCGAGCGAGTGCGATGAGAGCGGCCTTCGTCGCGCCGTAGACACCTTGGCGGATTTGGCCGAATGCGGCATCGCTCGCGATGAAGACGATCGAGCCGACACCCGCGGCCCGCATGGGGGAAATGGCGGCCTGGGTCGTGGCGATGGCGGTGTAGAGGTTGACCTCGACCGTCCGCTGCCACTTGGCTCGATCGGTGTCTTCGGCGATGAAGCCGGGGACGCTCCAACCTGCGTTGTTGACCACAGCGTCGAGTCCACCCCAGCGGTCGCAGGCGCGTTGCACGGCAGCGTCCGCAACGCCTGGCCGGGTGAGATCTCCGATGTGGACCTGCGCTTCGGTCGCCCCGAGTTCCAGTGCCTCGGTCCGGACCCGTTCGGCTTGGGCGCCGTCGATGTCGCTGATGACAATCCGCGACCCCTCGCGTGCAAACCCGTGGACGATGCCGCGTCCAATGTTCGAGCCCCCTCCGGTGACGAGAACGCGTGAGGCGTGCAGTCCTAGGTCCACTGCCGGCCCCGGAAGGTCGGGCGCTGCTTGTTTGCGAAGTTTGCGATCGCGTTGGTGGCGTCGTCGGAGGAGCCGGTCACCGCGAGCGACTCGGTCTCGTCCAGCAGCTGCTCGGAAAGCGTGTTGTCCCAAGCGGTCCGCAGTAGTGACCGCATGTGCCCGAAGGCTTCGGTCGGTCCGGCGGCGAGCTCGTTCGCGAGTTGTTGAGCCTTCTCCTGGAGCTGTTCCGCGGGAACGACTTCGGTGATCAGCCCCCACTCGGCCGCAGTGTCGGCGTCGAGCACTTCATTGCGCAGATACATGCGTGCCGCGCGGCGGGGACCGATGAGCCGGGGGAGGAACCATGTTCCACCGCCGTCGCCGGACAACCCGATGGCTGCGAAGGCCGTGGCGAACTTCGTTCCGGGGGTCGCAAGGACGAAATCGGCAATATAGACAAAGCCGAGACCGCCACCCGCGACCGAGCCGTGCGCCGCAGTGACGATCGGGACCCGCAGCCGGCTCAGAATCCGGAACGCTTCATGAAACGGACCGGTCATCTGCCGGAACAGCTGGCCATACGCGGTTGTCGGCGTTTGCGTGAAGTAGTCGATGTCTCCGCCGACGGTCAGCGCCGGTCCGTTCCCTTTGATGAGCACTGCACGAATGTCGCGATCCTCGGCACACCGGCGTGCGACCGTGAGCAGATCGTCCGCAAGCTGCTGATTGATCGCATTCCGGCGGGCCGGACGGTCCAGGCAGATGGTCGCCACGCCACCGCTCACCGCGTAGTCGATCGTCTCGAGTGGGTCGTCGAGCGCTAGCGCGTCGTGCCAGGCCTTGGTGTCGGTGAGCTGATCGAGGCGCCGGATCTGGCCGTCCGAGACGCTGATTCTGTGGGTGAACCCGGCGTCGAGCGTTTGGCCCGACACCTTCCCTACGCCGGAATACCGACCCGTGACCAGCAGCGATTCGGTGCCGAGGGGTTCAAAGGTCTCCGGGATCGCGCGGGCCTCGAAGTGGCGAGCGATGACGCCCCAGAATTCCTTGCGCATCGCGTCCGGGCCGCGGTAAGTGCCGCCAAGGGCCAGGGGCATCCCGACCGTCGTGTGACCCTCGAAGTCGGGGTGCAGCACGTCGGTCAATGTGTGGCGGTCTCCGTTTGCCAGCGCCTCGTACAAGCGCTTCGCCAGCTCGATAGACATCGGCGCCCCTTTCGATCGGATTCGATTCTAATTTATATTCGAAACCGACGACAAGGGGCAAGCATGAATCGGGCGACATCGCTACGAGGGTGGGACACCAGGGCTGCGGAGGTCTCACAATTCCCGAACACTGAACCCGAGGACCGTTTCGGCATCGTCCAGACGGACTATTCCGCGCACGGCATCACCGCAACGCAACGCGCTCAGGGCCCGGAGCTTGGCTGGCTCGGCGTGCTGGCCGACTTCGCCACCGGCCGCGCGGTCCAGGG
>JAJFUQ010000107.1 GCA_021372355.1 Nocardiaceae bacterium
ATCCGATGTGGACATTGAGCACGGTGTCGGTGTCGCACAACGCTTTCCACAGCGGATTCCAGTACGGGGGTGGTTTCGAGGCGTCGTCGCAACACTTCTCTAAATTCTGGAGGTTGTGTTGACATCGTCGCGTCGGGTGAAGAAGGGGCCGGGGCGCCGTCCGCTGTCGGCCAAGCGCCAGCGGTTCATGGAGTTGCGGGCTCGCGGTTGGAGCGTGCGCGCCGCGGCCCGAGAAGTCGGTGTATCTCGGTCCGCGGCGACGAACTGGACTCGCGGTTACAAGACCTACCGCAACGGCGTCGAGGTCGGATTCGTCCCTCCCCTGGATCGACTAGCGGTCCGTCAGATCAGCCCGCGTTACCTCTCCCAGGAGGAACGAATCGAGATCGCCGATCTGCGCCGTTCTGGGTTGAACATGCGCGCGATCGCCGACCGGCTCGGCCGAGCACCGTCGACGATTTCGCGGGAACTGCGGCGCAATGCGCCAGCCGGCCGCGGCTATCAGCCCTTCGATGCGCACCGTCGAGCTATCGCACGTCGAGCGCGTCACCATCAACGCCGGGTCGACACCAACGATCACCTCAGCGGTTTGGTCACCGAGATGCTCGCTCAGCGGTGGAGCCCGCAACAGATCAGTCGCCACCTGCGTCTGCGCTTTCCTGATGATCCATCGATGCGGCTATGCCACGAGAGCATCTATCAGGCTGTCTATCAACCGAATTCGCGATTCATACGACCGTCGCGATTGGCGCCGCACCGGCGCTCACCGCTGCGCACCGGCCGGGACCACCGCCGAGCCCACCAGTGTCAGCAGCGTCGGCGGCCACGGTTTCAGCAGCCGATGCTGACCATCCACGATCGGCCATTCCCGCCCGTGGACCGGTCAGAGGCCGGGCATTGGGAGGGCGATCTCATCATCGGTGACAACCACCTTTCAGCGATCGGCACGCTGGTCGAGCGCCAAACCCGGATGCTGCGCCTGGTCCATCTGCCCCGCGCTGACTCCGACTCGTTGCACGCCGCTCTGGTGGCCCGGATGCAGGATCTGCCGCCGGAGCTGATGCGATCGATCACCTGGGACCAGGGCACCGAGATGGCGCGCCACCTCGCCACCGCTGACAAGCTCCACGCGCCCGTCTACTTCTGTGACTCCCGATCACCCTGGCAACGCGGCAGCAACGAGAACACCAACGGACTGCTGCGCGACTACTTCCCCAAGGGCGTCACCCTCGCCAACTATTCACCGGGGCATCTCATGGCGGTCGAGGAGGAACTCAACAACCGTCCCCGCATGGTCCTGCAAGACCGTTGTCCCGCCGATCTATTCGCCGTCCTGCTAGCCTCACTGGGTCCGTCGGTGTTGCGACGTTGACTAGAACCCACCCCGTCGTCAACAACGACGGCTCTCACGGGCGTAGCTTGTCAGCACCCACGGGCATCAGGGCCGACGGCACGCCGGGTAAGCACCGGATCCTACTATCCATCTCCGTACATGCAGGCCGGCGGATGGCAGGTGTGCCGCCACGAGGTAGCGCGACGTCGGCTTGTGTCCCGTTCGACGCGGGCGGCGTGCTGCACCCCCCGCACGCCGGCCCGTGACAGGGAGATGGCTTCCTGCGCGAAGCCGGTTCCGTCGCGGCTAAGTCTCGCTTCGAGCTCAGTACGCGCCATCTCGAATCGCCTCTGCGTGGAGGCGACCATCAGTTCCAGATGCAAGCGGTTGGCCAGCTGCACTGTTTCGGATAATGATGATGTTGCTGCTGATGATGATGATTGC
>JAJFUQ010000137.1 GCA_021372355.1 Nocardiaceae bacterium
TTCAACGCCAGGAGCCGTGATGGTGTGAGGTTGTGCAGATCGGACTCGATGACGTGACACGGCATGAGTAGCTCCGCGGCGAAATCATTGGCCTGTGTTTCGACGTCTGGGTCCACGTAGCTCGAGTGCAACACCAAGTGGCCCACCTCGTGGGCGAGCGTCCATCGCTTCCTGTCCGCGGGCAGATCCGCGTTGAGCAGCACGACGGGATAGTCGCTGGCCCACTGAGACAGCCCGTCAATGCGCCGGGTTCCCAGGTGCTCCTCGATGACGATGACACCGGCGGACTCGATCCACCGTGTCAGGTTGCGCACTGGGCCGATGGGCATTCGCCACTGTGCCCGGACCATGCGGGCCGCGTCGGCCGGTGTGGTGTCATCCGGATCGAAGGTGGGCATGTGGTTGGCCGGGTCCATGGGGATGCGACGGGTCAGATACGCCGACCGCATCCGGTACAGGTTCAATTTCGATTCGGCCAACTTCCATTCCGACACCTTCGTCGTCTTCTGGCGGCGCATGTGGGCATCGGCTGCTAGGGCTCCTCGCAGCTGGAAGGGGTGGGTTAGGAAATCTGTTGACACATCGAGGATTTCAGACATTCGCTCGACCGTGGCGTCGTCGGGTTCTCGCAGGTCGTTCTCGTATCGCGACAGCGCAGCCTGGGTGATACCAAGCTTGTCTGCGAGTTCTTCCTGCGTGAGGCCGGCGGCGCGTCGGGCGGTCAGGATGACGTCGCCGATCTGGCTCATGGTTGGTCCGCGGTGCCCTCGTCGTGCTCTTCGGCAACCTCGCTGAGGTCAAGTTGCGGGAGCTGCGGATCGATCGGTTCCCAAGTGATGTCGGTTGCCGCCTCGCCACCTCGCGACTTCAAGGTAACCGACCAGACCGGTTTGTTCTTGCCATCCCGGAACGACATGATGGCGTCTCCGATTTCACCGAGGTCGGTGTCCCAGATGTAACCCATGGCCAGCGTGACGAGTTCGAGGCCGGGCAGGGCGGCCTGGTTGGTCCAGAACGCCAACGCTCCGCCGGTCGGGAACGACTCGATCCTCAAGTTGCTCGCGTGGCGTTTGAAGCGCACCACGTAGTTGGTGCCGTAATGGATTTGACGGGTCGGCTCTTCGTCTACGACGGTCACATCTGGGTGGCTGGCGACCTGGCGGGTCATGCTGTCCCACATACGCTCGTGGATGAAGTTTGCGACGAAACGCTTCGAGAAATTGACGAACCACTCAGGCTTGAACTGCTCGAAAGCCGCGAGGTCAGCACGCGCGGCGTCGACGGATTGAACGAAGGCGCGCAAAAATTTGTCGCCGAGGTCGTCTACAACTGTCTGCTGATCCGGGTGTTGCAACATGCCAGAAAATATACCGGCATTCTCCGACAGTGACTGGACTGTTGGGCTAAGCGGGCAAGTGTGTCGAGGTTAAAGGTCCTTCGGGGCGGCGAACACGCCGACTCGTTCAAGTTCGGTAGTGTTGGATAATGTTGTACAGTTTGCCTATGGCTGATGAAGGTTTCTTGCGGGTCGCCGAAGCGGCGAGCTATCTCGGGGTGTCCGCCCAGACGCTGCGGCGATGGGATCGTGACGGCACCTTGAAGGCGCTGCGGCGGCCCGGAAGCGACTACCGCTACTACCGTCGTGCCGAACTGGAGCCCTTTCGGCTGGAGTATCGCCGCGCCGAGGAGGCTGCCGCCGCCGGTGCAGATAGCAGTATCTTCGCCACCGCGAACGCCGACATCGAGGCCAACACCGCTCTGCGCGACCCGCAACGCGAGGCCCACCTCGCGGTGCGCGAGCACTTCGCCGAGCGCACGGGTCCAGCGATCGTGCAGATCCCCGTCGGGTGCGGCAAGACGGGCATCATGGCCACCTTGCCCTTCGGCATCGCCCGCGGCCGCACCCTGGTGATCACGCCGAACCTCACCATCCGCAAGGGCGTCGCCGACGCGGTGGACATCACCAGCCCACAGTGTTTTTGGACCAAGTGCCGGGTGCTCTCGGACTTCACCGCCGGGCCGTGGATGGCCGTGCTCGACGGGCCTAACGCGAACATCCACGACGCCATCGAGAGCGACTTCGTGGTCTGCAACATCCAGCAGCTGGCCAGCCAGGCCGACCGTTGGCTACCGCAGTTCCCCGAAGGCTTCTTCGACATGATTCTCGTCGACGAGGGCCATCACGCTGCCGCCGAAAGCTGGCAGAAGGTGTTCCGGCGCTTTCCCAACGCCAAGGTCGTCAGCCTGACGGCCACGCCTTTCCGCTCCGACCAGCAACAACTGCACGGCGAAATCGTTTACCGGTATCCGTTCACCCGGGCGATGATCAACGGCTATATCAAGCAAATCCACTCCCGCAACGTCGCGCCCGCCGAAATCTACTTCACCTATCACGACGACACCCGCCGCCACACCCTCGACGAGGTCCTCGAACTACGCGAAGAGGCGTGGTTCCGCCGCGGTGTGGCTCTGAGCCCCGAATGTAACCGCCACATCGTCGAAGCCAGCATCCAGGCGTGCGACCGCATGCGCGCCCAGACCGGCATTCAGCACCAGATCATCGCAGCCGCATGCTCGGTCGACCATGCCCGTCAAGTCGCGGCCATCTACAACGAGTGCGGATACCGGGCGGCTGAAATCCATTCCGACATGGACGAAGACGACCAGGACGCCGTCATCGCGCGGCTGCGCCAAGGTCAGCTCGACTGCATCGTGCAGGTTCAGATGCTCGGTGAAGGCTTCGACCACCCCCGGCTCAGCGTCGCGGCGATCTTTCGGCCCTTCCGCAGCCTGGCCCCCTACATCCAGTTCGTCGGCCGGGTGATGCGTGTGGTCCAGGAGGCCGCCCCCGAGCACCCCGACAACCAGGGCCACATCGTCTCTCACGTCGGGCTCAACAACGACGCCCGCTGGTCGGAGTTCCGAGAACTCGATCTTGACGACCAAGCCCTCGTCCACGGATGGGTTGCCGGGAACACCGACGATGAGGGCGACGATCACGGTGACGGTGGCCCGCGCGCCCGCCGTTTCGACGGCGGCATGCTCGTCGACAACGAGATTCTCACCGACTTCGTGGAGCAGACCTACCTCGACCCCACTGACGACCGGGTGCTCGACGAGATCCTCGACCGCGAGGTCGCCCCCGGTGTCAGGCTCGGCGACCTCGTCGACCGCGAGCAGCTGCGCCAACGTCTGCTGGCACAGCAGGCTGGCGCCGCGCCACCTGTGCCGCAGCCGATCCCGGTCTCACCGCAGCGTGCCCGGCAGTCGGCCAAAACCCGTGTCAACCAACGCACCAAGTCGGTGGCCAACCGCATCCTGGCCGATCTGGGGCTGCCCCCGCGCGGTCACCAGCTCATGGCAGTCACGGCGGGCCCGCGTCAGCACAACTCCATCATCGCGATCCGGCGACTGGCCGCGGCGATCAACGAAGAGGTAGGTATGCCCAACGGCACCCGCGGTGAGTGGTCCGGCGAACAGTTCACCACCATCTTCGAGCGCATCGACGAGATCGCCGACACCGTCCGCGACGCTCTGCAAACCCAACTGTCCCAACGCGGGTAACGCAGCCCCGCACCGTGCACCGAAGGAGTCGGCATGCCCACCAAAGCGATACTGCGCCATATCCGCGTCGAAACGCCCCGAACGAATCATGAGCGGCCATGTGCGGCCCACCGGAAGGGTAAGCAGGCCCACTACATCCTGGCCGGCGATACTCACCTCGTCATCGTGGAAAACGACAAGGCGATCAGGTACTGCCCGTCGGCGGCCGCTGAGATCCTCGACGCCGCACAGGGTGACCTCGACAGGCTGCGTCAGCAGCTGGGTATCTGACGCTCCCGGCGCCCGCTGTGGTCGGACCAATGGTTCCGAGGCGCAATGCATTCAATTCGATCGGGTTCAGCCCGATCGCTCGTAGGAAGGCGAACATCGACTGGCGAGCCGCCTCGTTACGGCCGTGAACGACGAATACGTCTTTTGGACTCGGGTTCACACGGCGCCAGCATATTTCGGCGGGCCGACACTCTCGATGCGCTAGTCATGCGTGGCTGCGGATCAGTTGGGCGCTGCCGGCAGTTGGTGTCGTCAGCCCAACCCAGCTAAGCGCGAGGCGATCGCATGGCAGGCGGATATTCATCGGAAGGGGCCCCGAAAGCAGCAGCAGCAGCAACACGCCGAAAGGGTCTACAGAACCGCCCTACGGTTTTGACTGGAAAGCCTCGCACGAAGCGGTCGAGAAGGAAGCCCTCACCTCGGGTTCCCGGTTCTCCCACGGCCTGCCGTCGATCGGCGACGGCCAGATGCTGTTCCTGTGCCACCTCGCCCACAAGATGCGCCCCGCCCACGAGGGCGGGGGCCGTGCCGGCATCGTGCTGAACGGCTCGCCGCTGTTCAACGGCGCCGCCGAATCCGGGCAGTCGAAGATCCGCCAGTGGCTGCTGGAATCGGATCTGGTGGAGGCGATCGTAGCGCTGCCGACGAACATGTTCTTCAACACCGGCATCGCCACCTATATCTGGATTCTGGACAACACGAAACGGGCTGATCGGCGGGGCAAAGTCCAACTGATCGACGCGACGTCGTTCTGGACGAAGATGCGTAAGAACCTCGGCGCGAAAGGCCGCGAGGTTGACGCCGCCTCCCGCGACCGCACCGTCGCGCTCTATGACGCCTTCGACGAGGCCGACCCCGACTTCTCGAAGGTGTTCACCGCCAACGACTTCGGCTACTGGACCATCACCGTCGAACGTCCGCTGCTGGATCAGGACGGTAAACCGGTCACCGACAGCAAGGGCAACCCGAAGCCGGATGCCAAGAAGCGTGACGTCGAGAACGTCCCGTTCACCTACGGGGGCAACACCGCTGGCGATGCCGGCCGCGACCCGACGATCGAGGCGTACTTCGAGGCCGAGGTCCGTCCGCACGTCCCCGACCTCTGGGTCGACACCAAGAAGACCAAGGTCGGCTACGAGATCCCGTTCACCCGGCAGTTCTACAAGTACGTACCGCCGCGGCCCCTCGCCGAGATCGACGCCGACCTGGAGAAGCAGGTCGCCAAGATCATGAACCTGCTGCGGGAGGTGGAAGGGAATTGATTGGTGTCCATGCAGCGGTCACTCCGCTGCTTGCGCATCTGCCGGATGCATGGGAGGCCAGGCGCTTCAAAGCGGTCCTCGACCGGCTTAATGAGCGGAATGAGGACCTGACCTACGAAATGCTTTCGTTGCGGTCGACAGGCGCCGTAGTGCCGCGGTCGTTGGATCCGCGCCAAGAACCGGACACAGCCAACCTCCCCAGGTATCTCATCGCTCACGTTGGCGATCTCGTCGTTAACCCCATGTGGCTTATTGGCGGCGGAGTCGGGGTCTCGACACTCGACGGTGCAGTTAGCCCCGACTACCGGGTCTTTCGATCACGCACCACCATTCAACCTCGATTCCTGCACTACCTACTGCGTTCTCAGCCCTACCTCGACCAGTATCTTCTCTACACGCGAGCGCAGACAACATTCGACCGCAGGGTCCAACAAGGAGACCTAGATAACCTGCCGCTGCCGATCCCCCCCATCAATGAGCAGCGCGCCATCGCCGACTACCTCGACTGCGAGACGGCCCGGATCGACACGCTCATCGAGGAGCAGCAGGGACTGATCGAGCTGCTGCAGGAGCGGCGCGCCGCTGCCGTTCAGCGTGCGGTGTCTGGTTCGCTTGAAGAAGAGGCCAAGCACTTGTCTCGTAGTCGCTGGTGGGTGGAGCTACCCGCTGCATGGCAAGTTGTTCAGCTGCGCCGTGTACTCAACTTCGTTGCCGATGGTCCACATTTTTCTCCGAACTACGTCGATGACGGTTACATGTTCATCTCGGCGCGAAACATCAAGGTTGACCGGTGGGCGCTGGAAGATGCGAAGTTTGTCTCCGCCGAGGATTTCGCTTCCTTCTCGCTACGGGTGGTGCCTGAGCGAGGCGACGTTCTCTACACCAAGGGTGGAACGACCGGAATCGCGAGAGTCGTTGACCTCGACTTCCCGTTTCAGGTCTGGGTTCATGTGGCAGTCCTCAAGGTTCGTCGCGAGCTAGTCGACCCGTATTTTCTTGCCTACGCGCTTAATAGCGGGCCGTGCTACGAGCAATCACAGATGTACACGCGTGGAGCCACCAACAATGACCTTGGCCTGACACGGATGGTAAACATCGAGCTCCCGCTCCCGCCCCTCGAGGAGCAGCGACGCATCGTCGCCTACCTCGATGAGCAGACCGCCAAGATCGACGCCCTGATCGCCGAGACCGAGACGTTCATCGACCTCTCCCGGGAGCGTCGCTCGGCGCTCATCACCGCCGCTGTCACCGGGCAGATCGACGTGCGGGAGGTGGCCTGAAACATGGACCAGCACAAGGAGATCGCGTTCGAGACGGAATTCGTTGAGCACCTGAATGTCCACGGGTGGCTCTACTCGCCGAACGACGCCGGCTACGACCGCGAACGCGCACTGTTCCCCGAGGATGTCCTGGCATGGCTGGCGGACACCCAGCCCGACCAGCTGGCCAAGGTGGTCAAGGCCGGCGGCGGCGACGTCGCCAAGCAGCAGTCGCAGCTGCTGGACCGGATTGTGAAAGTTCTTGACACCCCGATGGACAACGGTGGCGGCACGCTGAACCTGCTGCGTAAGGGGTTCTCGCATCTGTCGGCGAAGTTCGAGATGTGCGTGTTCAGGCCGGAGTCGACGCTGAATGAGAAGCGCAACGCCGACCACGCGGCGGTGCGGCTGCGGGTGATGCGGCAGGTGCACTTCTCCACCGCCGATCAGCGGTCGGTGGATCTGGTGTTCTTCGTCAACGGGCTTCCCGTCGCCACCGCCGAGCTCAAGACGGAATTCACCCAGACCATCTTCGATGCGATCACCCAGTACAAGACCTCCCGCCTGCCCAAGGACCGCGCCTCCGGGGCGGTGCAGCCGCTGTTCGTCTCCGGTGCCCGCGCCCTGGTGCACTTCGCGGTGTCCGACGACGAGGTGTGGATGACCACCAAACTCGCTGGGGAGACAACACATTTCCTACCTTTCAACCGCGGCGCCGAGGATGGCGGCGCCGGCAACCCGCTCAACCCAGACGGGCCGCGCACCGCGTATCTGTGGGAGCGGGTGCTGCAGCGCGACGCGTGGCTGAACATTCTCGGTCGCCTGATGTACATCAAGCACGAGTCGAGCACCGATCCGATCAGCGGCAAGACCACCAAGTCGTCGTCGCTGCGCTTCCCGCGGTTTCATCAGTGGGAGGCGGTCACCGAACTCACCGCGAAAGTCACCGCGGAGGGTGTCGGCAACCGCTACCTGATCCAGCACTCGGCTGGCTCGGGCAAGACCGACTCGATCGCCTGGACCGCGCACCGGATGGCACGCCTACAGGTCGACAACCACAAGGTGTTCGACTCGGTCATCGTGGTGACCGACCGCAACGTGCTCGACGACCAGCTGCAGGACGCGATCAAGCAGATCGACAACGACGCGGGCATCGTCGTCGCGATCGACCGCGCCGAAGCCGCGAAGTCCGGCGATGTGAAGTCGAAGTCTGGGCTGCTGGCCAAAGCTTTGATCGACGGCAAGCTGATCATCGTCGTCACCATTCAGACGTTCCCGTTCGCGATGGCCGAGATCCGGAAGAACAAGGGCCTCAAGGGCAAGACATTCGCCGTCATCGCCGACGAGGCGCACTCGTCGCAGTCCGGTGAGGTCGCCGCCAAGCTGAAGGCGGTGCTGACCGCCGAAGAGATCAAGGAGATCGAGGAGGGCGGGGAGATCGACGTCGAGGCGGTGCTGGCGGCCGAGGCCGCCGAGCGTGCGGAGTCGGCCAATATCTCCTACTTCGCGATCACCGCCACCCCGAAGGCCAAGACGCTGGAACTGTTCGGCCGCCGCCCGGCCCCTGGCGAGCCACCGGCGCCGTTTCACATCTACACGATGAAGCAGGCCATCCAGGAGGGATACATCCTCGATGTGCTCACCGGCTACCACAGCTTCAAGCTGGCGTTCCAGGTCGCCCAGAACGCTGCCGGCGGCGAGGTGGATCAGTCCAAGGCCACCAAGGAGGTCATGCGCTGGGTCAAGCTCAACCCGCAGACCATCGCGCAGAAGGCCGCGATCATCGTCGAGCACTTCCGGGAGAACGTCGCGGACCTGCTCGACGGACACGCCAAGGCGATGGTGGTCACCGACTCCCGCAAGGCCGCGGTGCGCTACAAGCTCGCGATCGACGACTACATCGCCAAGAAGGGTTACGGCTACGGCACTTTGGTGGCGTTCTCCGGCACCGTTTCGGACCCGGAATCGGGGCCGGGCGACTTCACCGAGGCCAGCATGAACCCCGGAGTGAAGGATCTGCGGACGTCGTTCCGCGGCGATAAGTACAAGGTGATGATCGTCGCCAACAAGTTCCAGACCGGCTTCGATCAACCCCTGCTGTGTGCGATGTACGTCGACCGGATCCTCTCCGGGGTCACCGCGGTGCAAACCCTCTCGCGACTCAACCGCACCTACCGCACCCCGTCGGGAACGCCGAAGACCGCGGCCACAACGGAAGTCGTCGACTTCGTCAACGAACCCGAGGAGATCCGCAAGGCGTTCGAGCCGTACTACACCGACGCCTTCCTGGAGACCGAAACCGACCCCAACCTGGTCCACGACCTCGCGGCGAAACTCGACACCGCCGGCATCTACACCCAAGCCGAAATCGACCAATGCGCGGAAGCCGTCGTGAAAGCCAAAGGCCACCACGCGCTCGCCGCGGCGATCGACCCCGGCAAGAAGGCCTTCGCCGAGCGCTACCAGGCAGCCCTGATCCACAACGACGGCGACAAGGCAGCCCTGGCCGAGCTGGACATGTTCCGCAAGGACGTCGGATCGTTCGTGCGCCTCTACGACTTCATGTCGCAGATCATCAACTACGGCGACCCAGCGCTCGAGAAGAAGCAGATCTATCTGCGCAACCTCGACCGGGTGATCCAGCCCGACAACTACACCGCTCCGATCGACCTGTCCGACGTGGTGCTGAAGAAGGTCAAGCAGATCGACCGCGGCCGCATCGACATCGGACTCGGCGTGCGGGTCGGACTGTCCGGCATCACCGCCGCCGGATCCGGGGAGAAGCGCGACCCGAAGATGGTCGCCTTCCAGCAGGTGCTGGACCGCCTCAACGACCTCTTCGGCTCCGAGGACTTCACTGAGTCCCAGAAGGTGTCGTTCCTCGAGGCCCTGCTGCGGACCCTGCTCGACGACGCCGCGCTCGTGCAGCAGGCGAAAGTGAACTCCACCAAGCAGTTCACCGAGTCGCCCGACTTTGAGGATGCGGTCGAGGACGCGGTCACCGACAACCAGGGCGCGCACCAGAAGATGAGCGACTACTTCTTCACCAACAAACCAGGGCGGGCCTACCTGATCTCCGACATCGCGAAATGGTTCTACCAGGTAGTCGCTGCGGAGCCAGACGCCGGGTAGGCCGTGCTCGAAAACTTGGAGACAGGCCGGCAGTGACGGCGAATCACGCTTACTGTGCCGAAATTACTTGCCGATAGCATTGGGGGACAACGAGATAATGGCAAACGCATCACCAACAATGAACCGACCGAACGCCCCGCAAGTCGAGAAGGTCGGCGCCCAGATCTTCAGTGACTGCCTCATCGCCGATGGGTCCCTGCTGACCCCGGGTAAGCAAATCTGGACCAGCGACAACCTCGCCGAACTGCACGCCAACTACATCGGAGCGCCCGACGTGTCGGCCAAGTCATTCTCCGAAAAACTTGCAATCCAACTCGAGCCCTGCTCCCCCGGGGCAAGGCAACTGTTCGCCGAGATCTATGTTCTCAACATCCTGCCGGTCGTGAACTTCCTCGAGTCGACCAAAATCAGAGTCATTGAAGAGGTTCTGGCACCCCTGCACCCGCCGGTGGGATTGACTCCGGATCTTCTCGCTGCATTCAGCGAAGGCGTCTTCCATGGCGGCCCTGCCTGGAGTAGTCGGCGCTGGGCGCAGCTGTCCTTTCTCGTTGAGTTCGCCGAATACTTCAAGAGCCAAGACCCCACTGTCCGAGCTGCGGCCGCCACCGACCCCGAGGCGCTACGCAAGCTCGTGATGGACTCCCCGGGTCAACGTGAGCCCGCCCAGCGCCAAGCGCTGCTCTACACATTCCAACCGCGCTACTACCTGCCCATCGTCAGCAACGAGCACCGCGGGGCCCTTCGCGCCACCTTTGCTGCGCAGTACCTTCCCAACGGCCCCTCCAAGGACGTCGACGCCGACCTCCGAACAATCGTCGACGGCATCGAGAAAGACGCCGGTGGGCCCGTCGACCTGTACGACGACATGTGGAAGCCGAAATGGTTCCCGGAACCGCACCCCGGCAAGAAGGCCGAGACTGGCGGCCACGCCAAGGTCGGCGGCGAGACCGAGTCTTCGGACACCCCTTACACGGTGGCCGACATCGTCGCAGAAGGAAGTTTCCACTCCAAGGAGCGTCTGCAGACGATGCTCGAACACTGGAAGGACAACCAGAACCTGGTTCTGCAGGGTGCCCCCGGGACGGGGAAGACATGGCTCGCCCGGCGTCTGGCGCAAGCACTCATCGGCTCCCTAGTGCCCGGTGCGATCCGCTCGGTGCAGTTCCATCCCAACACTTCCTACGAGGACTTCGTCCGCGGATGGCGCCCCAAGTCGGGCGAACTCGAGTTAGTGGACGGCGCGTTACTCCAGCACGCCGAACGCGCTCGCAGCAGTCCCGACGTACCGCACGTCCTCGTTATCGAAGAGATCAATCGCGGTAACCCCGCCCAGGCATTTGGTGAAATGCTCACGCTCATCGAGAGGAGCAAACGCAATCCCGACGATGCACTTTCGCTGAGCTATCCGAAATTCGACGGGGAGGAGTATTACCTGCCCGACAACCTGTACCTGCTCGGGACGATGAACATCGCCGACCGGTCACTGGCCCTGGTCGATCTGGCCCTGCGCCGGCGGTTCAGCTTCGAGACCCTCGAACCGGCTTTCACCGATGCCTGGGCGAGTTACCTCGCCAAGAAGCTGCCGAATGATGCAGGACTGGTGGAGACGATCCGCAGCCGCATTAGCGACCTCAATACGACCATCGAACAAGACCCCATGCTCGGACCGAACTTCCTGATCGGACAGAGCTTCCTGACACCTCTGCAGACCCAGTCCGACGGCAAGGCATGGTATTTGGGCGTTGTCGACACACAGATCGGCCCACAACTGCAGGAGTACTGGTTCGACGCCCGCGAGAAGGCCGACGCCGCCATCGCGGCCCTCAAAGCCTGACCGGCGGGGCACCCGTGATCATCCTCGGCGAGGGCGCTACCAAAGTTCCGGTGCGCAGCATGTGGTTCCTCCTGATCTACGCCTCGGAGCTCCTGGCGGAATTACGGGAACCCGAACGCGACAAGGTCCTCGCGGGCGAACGGGACAACGACCTATTGGATGCCATCGCCGAAGTACTCGTCGTCGAGGTGGAGCAACGACTGCGGCACCAATTGACCCTGCACTACCGGCCCCGCCGCGCCGATCTGGACCGGGTCCGGGGACGCATCGACCACCTACGTACCGTCACGCGCCGGCTGTCCGACCAGGGCCGCATCGCCTGCCGATTCGAGGAACTCAGCGTCGATTCCCCCCGCAACCGATTCATCGCTCACACCCTGCTCTACGCAGCGCCAGCCGTCATCAGAAAAGAACTTGCACAGCGTTGTCGGAACGCCGCCTTCCGGATGCACCGACTCGGCGTCGGCGCCGTCGAACCGTCGCGCAGCGAGTTGTCCCGCGACCGCCTAGCCCACCATGACGCTGCTGACCGCCGGATGCTCGACGCCGCCCACCTCCTGCGGGAGATGGCCATCCCCTTCCATGCCCAAGGCGCTGTGGATCTTCCGGCACTCCTCGACGATGCTGGCAAGCACCGGAAACTCTTCGAAGCTGCAGTGCGCGGATTCCTCCGCTACACGCTGTCCTCGAAGGGATGGATTGTGGGAGCGCGGATCCTCCATTGGCCGTCCAATACGCCTTCGCAAACCGGATACCTACCCGTCATGAAAACCGATGTGACACTTGATAATCCCTCAACGCACAGGCGCATTGTCATCGAGACCAAGTTCACCGACGCCCTGGTCTCGCGGGAGAACAAGATCACAGTGGATAGCGCATATCTTTACCAGCTCTACACCTACCTGGCCTCGCAGACCGGTCAAGGGGACGCCCTCGCCAACAACGCTGAGGGTGTGCTGCTCTTCGTCAAGACATCCGAACGCCCCGACTTCAACGAGGAGACCGAGATCCAGGGCCATCGCATGCGGTTCATGTCGGTCGACCTGGCCGCCACGCCCGCTGAAATTCGCACCCGCTGGCTGCAGTGCCTCACTCCCCACCACGCTCTGGCAGGGCAGTGATGTCGCGCACGTTACAAGTTCCGGTGGGCAACCCAATCAACCCGCCCACGCCTCCGGGCGAGCTTCGCGAGGATCCCTAGCCACGGCGTTCGGCTGCTCTGCTGATATGCACGACCTACGTCAACTGCGGATCGTCCCTGCTCATCACGTGGCTTCACCCAGATCGTTGACGTGCGAGCACCGCGTTGCCAGCGTGCTCAGCCGTGGGTGGTTGAGCAGGGCGTCGCGCACTTTGGTCGCGGGCACCCCGAACTCCTGCAGCGCGACGAGGTAGGTGACGAGGTGAACCGACTCGGCGACTGCATGGAGTTGAAAGCTGTCGCGCAGGGGGCGCCAGGTTCTGGCTCCCCCGTGTGCAGCGTGGTTGCGGGCCCACACTGCCCAGCTCACCCACCGCACGGGGTCGAGTCCGAGCGCGGCCTGCACGTCGGGTGCGAGCTTGTCGTGCAGTGCCTGCAGGCGGGTGTTCAATGCGACCTCGCTTCCGCCCTTGAGGCACCAGCGATGGAAGCCTTCAGCTGCGGCCAGGGCGCGACTCAAACCCGCACGTCTAGACCCCTAAACTGGGCATCCGTCGAGTAAAGCTGACGAGGCCCACCGGGTCGCCGGCCCGGTGTCGTCAGACTTCGCCACAGTGCTGGACGGCAAAGCCGTCAAGGGCGCCCGCCGCCTGTTCATGACGGCCACCCCCCGCTACTTCGCCGGGCGCGTTATCAAGGCAGGCAAGGAGGCCGATTTCGAGTACGCGTCGATGGACGACGAGGCGAAGTTCGGACCGGTGTTCCACCGCCTACCCTTCGGCGGGGCCATCGACCGCGACCTGCTCACCGACTACCAGGTGGTTGTCGTCGGTGTCGATGACGCCACCTACCTCGAGTGGGCCCAGAAGGGGATCCTGGTCACCCGCGACGGCAAGGAAATACTCAGCGCGGCAACGCTCGCCGGACAGATCGGCCTTGCCAAGGCAATGCGCAAGCACGACCTCCACCGGATCATCTCCTTCCACTCCCGGGTGTCCCGCGCCCGCGAGTTCGCCGCCTCCCGTGCGCTTCAATAGCGCTGGCGGGGTTGAGGTTTCAGGGGTGAGGAGCATGGCGTGGCGGCATCGCGATATGGACAACGCTCTCGGTGGGTGCTCGAACGGTCGATGACCGCGAGATGATCAGTCGCATCGTGGCCGAGTTTTCGAGCGAGAGCGAGTTCGTCGATTACAAGCGCGCAAGGGCGAAGTTATCGGCAACTTTGCAAATTGCCAAACACAATGACGGATTGCCATTGGAGATGGCGGGAGTTGGCGGATCCGCCATCCTGAATGGCAAAAGTCCTATGAATTCCTGCGGAGCCGTCGGTTCCTGGCGACAGTGACTGGTGAGAGTTGTGATCACCGAGCGGCGAAGTTTGTGCGGGCTTCTCGCGGCGATCGAACAACATAAACGACACGTGGACGTTCCCGGGATTGCCTTGAACATCTCGGGTGGCCTCCACGTGCGGGCACGCTTGTCAACCGATGTCAGCGATAGGATCGGAGGGGTAGCTAAGGCGATTTCCGAGAAAGAGAGCAGAGCCGTATGGGGGGCGTGGAGGCGTCAGCTGGGTTTGCTTATCAACACGCTCAAGCTGTGCAACAGGCACTCGCCCTCGCCGCGGACCCCGGTCTGTACGCTATTCGGGTCGAAGCCGTAAATGACATCATCGACGTTGAACTCCTTTCTGTAGAAAGACAACTCGTCAAAGGGTTCCAGTTCAGGCGGCGCAACCAAGGTGACACCTGGGGGCAGCAAGAACTCATCGACGAACTGGCTCGCTGGTCGGGCCTGGCTGCCGAAAACCTCACAGCCACCTATGAGTTCGTCACCGATGGGCGCCTCGGCCGGACGGGCCTGAAAGTGCGCGATGCGCTGGAGAGGGCCCCGTCCGGTGACCTGCACGACATTCGCGAGCTCATCGCGGGTAAGACGGGAGATGTAGCCGTCAGCGACGATTCGCTGACTCGAGCGGTTATTCGAGCCGAAGTGCTGGCCTACGCCGACCTCATCAGCGGTGCACAAACCCGCGCACAGGCACTACTGCTCAATGTGACCAGCAAAGCTGAAGCCGAGGAGCGCGGCCGATGGGTTGTGCTTGAACTAGTCAACATGATCACCGAGCGCAGCGGCCTGCCCGACGAGAACGCCCGACTCATCACCCGCGACGAAGTTCTGCAGTTACTGGCAACACCGCAGGATCGAATTCCGACTAAGCAGTGGGACGACGCACTCAAAGGGGAATTCTGCGCTTCAGTCCTCGCGCGCGCCGACGAACGATCGGTTGAGCTGGCCTGCCGTCCGGACGTGGCGATCGGCGCCGGATCGGCGGCCGGACCGAAACTCCTGGAGCATTGGGCAGAGCCTGGTGCGGTGCGGCTGCTGGCCGGCGCATCCGGTAGCGGGAAGTCCACGGTCGTGCTGGACATGCAGCGCCGTGCCGCCGAGCACGGTGTGGTGGTGATCGCGGCCCATGCCGAGGATTACATCGTCGGCCGCCTTGAAGCGCTGATCGCAGCGGGTCTTAATCGGCACGCCTACATCGGTGCCCATCCCGCGGTCGGCACCGCCGCCCTCGCAGACCCCGAGGTTGTCATCGCCCTTGACGGGGTGACCGAGATCCCGGCTGAGACGCGCGAGAAGCTTGAGGAAGAGCTCAAGCAGTTTCTGACGGCAGGCCAGCGGGCCGAACTGGTGCTTGTCGGGCGCGGAGTCACCGCAATGCGCGCCATGCTGACCCGCTCGTCCGCGGTGACCGACCTCGTGGTCTGCCCCATGTCTGAAGATGAGCAGTGCCAGATAGTCGGGAGCTTCTATCAGCTTGAGCCCGATCTTGCGCGGTGGCTGGTCCGACGGGTCGGCCATGCCATGCAGGATGTGGCGACCAACCCTCTGATGCTTTTGCTGGGAGCCAAGGCGATTGCACTGCAAGGGAATGCGTCTAGCCCGGCCACGATCTACCTGACGGTGATTTCGGACCTGGCCGAGCAGTGCGGCTACCCCGATGCCAGCGTCCTCGTGGTCGGCCTGGGCATGGCCTACGCCGAGCTGCTCGACGGGCAGAAGCGCTACTGTGACACCCTCGACTGGGTTGCGCTACTTAAGGAGGCCGCCGAACGACTGGCCGACGCGGGGCACTCGGTGACGGTGCGGCGGCTGCGGGAATTCGGTTCCGAGACAGGACTCGTTCGTTCGGCACCTTTCGATACGGTTCGTCCGTTCCATGATTCCTTCGCGGATTTCCTAGCAGGCGTGGCTTTGAGCAGGTCTCTGGCGGACCTGCCGGCCCGGCTCGGGGAACATGATCGAGCACGCGCGCGCTTTCTGGCCCAGCTGTCTGGGGTGAGCGATCGGCTGGCCCACCTGCTCACCCGTGACCTACCGTTTACCGCGGTCAATGTCGTTCCCTACGAGCGGCGCTCGTCTGAGTCGAGGTGGCTCGACGAGACCAAGCGACACCTGGATCAACTGTTGCCCACCGCCGAGGTTCGTCCGACTGTCGCCTATTGGGAAGACGCCAACGGACGGGTCGTGGTGACGGTCGGCGCCGGCGTCGAAGGCTGGTTGGGCGCTGCAGCGCCCGAGAGGGCCGTCATCGAGTCGGGCTGGACGTTCCGACTGGGGAAGGGTCAAGGACCACTGACGGTCGCGGTCCGCATCTGGCACCGGTGGCTCGACCAACACCTCACACCGCCCTCGCTCTCGGGGGTAGCGGTGCCGCACACCCTGGAGGAGTCGTGCGCGCTGCTTGCGGAGCATTCCCAGGCGCTGCTGCGGCATCGACGCGAATTGTCCTCGCTGATGGAACTCGCCGGTCCTGACGCCGATGAATTAGCCGAGGCGGCGACCCAGCGGATCCAGTTCGCGATCTCCGATCACCACGTTGACGAGGAACGAGACCGGGGCGTGTGGTTCCGCGAACGCGCAGAGCTCACGACCGGCGAGGAAGTCCTCGTCGGCGAATTGCCCGATCCCTCGGCGTGGACCGGTCGTGGCAGTGTGGACTCGTTCGTGACCACGGGTGCGGCGCAGAGCGCATCGCGAGACCTTCAGCAGATCATCAATGCGATGGTGGGCAGGACCTGGCTATGATCGATGCCGCACTGGTGACGAAAAGTGTTGATGCGCAGGGGGTGAGCCATGGCGACCGACCACATCTGGCCGGCGGTGCAGGCGCTGGCCGCAGCATGGTCGGCCAGCCCAGTGGTCGACACATTCCTGGCGCGCCATCCCGCGCGTAACGACAGCGAGGATGTCGTCACCGAAGCATTGAGAAATCTGCAGGACGTGCTGACTGAAACGCCACTGTGGACGACGACGTGGGAGCAGCTCGCCCAGCAGTTGCCATCGGTTCAGCTCACTGACGAGGTGCGCGGCTACCTACGACAGATCGCGCCGCTCGGGCACGCAGTGGAGTCGACGGTGGGGTGGGTGCGTAGCCGGCTTCCGTTGTACCCTGCCATTCCCGTGCCGCAATTCTCACCGCGCGGCTATCGCCGATCACGTGAGTTCTCACGCCGGGTGCCGTGGCTTCAGGAGCTTCTCCAGGCCAATCTGCAGGCCGAACCCACACCACCTCACGTGGCCGATCTCCTTCGTCTTGATATGGACGAAGTTATCGGCAGGGCAAAGGATGTCGTGGCGGCGTTCACGAACTCAGCCGAGTGGAAACGCTATGCCGATCTCGCCGCAGCGTTGACCGATCAGGATCGAGACGTCTTGGACGCCGCTCGGCATCGCGTGGGGGTGCTATTGAACCCACGTCTGGTCAACGAGTACGAGGATGCGCGCAACGAACGGCGCAACGCCTATCGCCGGGAACGTGCGGCTGAGGTCATCGCTGATCTGGAAGGTCGACCGAAAGAGTTGGCCGACGCCTTCGATGTCATCGACGATCTGATCGACTGTGCACTGGTCAACATTCACGGGCAGTTGGTTGTTCGCGGTGATGTACCGGTGATCGAGCCCATCGATCTTGACCTGGACGGCCCGCAGGTGAGCTTCGAGTACGACGGCGACGAACCCCTTGGCGTCGGCGAATCGGTACGCCTCAACGATCTTCTGGCGGGCGGTGCCTACCGTATCGACAGCATGAGCTTCCAGTTCGGCCAGTTCGAGGGCCTGCGGATGTCGTTCACCGCGCAAAGCCTTCCCGGCACTGAGAACGCGTTCCAGGCAAGCTGACGACACTACGACCTGCTGTCGGAGTGTCGTGGTTCTACGGTGATGGTGCGTCGTTGATTGAGCTGATGCAATACGGCGGGGCTCACCTGACATAATACTTACTATCAGTAGCTACGCTAAATAACTGTCTGCGACGTCCGTAGGGCCCGGGAAGACGTCGTGCAGTGAATGTCGGAGCCGGGGAGGGGCGGTAGCAGAACACCGAGGCCTGTGGGTTTACAGCGACAGGCCAGCCGAGCCGCCGGTCCGCTCGACGCCAGACCCGCACAGCAGTCAAACTTGTTCTGGAATTCGTGGGATCCGGACGACTCGGGACAATCGACGCTGTCCGCAGCAGCTAGGTGAGTCCAGCGGCCTGGCC
>JAJFUQ010000157.1 GCA_021372355.1 Nocardiaceae bacterium
TCGACCACCCGTGGTCGCCGCCGGGTGGCGGACGCGTCGGTGCGCTCAGCCACGACGTGATCCACGGGCTCGATTTCACCGAACCGCTAGGACTCCCCGCTGCCCCGGCCGACCGAATTGCGCTCGTACTCCAGAACTCGACGACGCGCAGCCAGGACTTTTTCGGCGTGGACCTCCGTGGACGGCGTTTGGTTGCGACGGATGCGGAGGTTGCGATCGGCGCCGGAGTTGATGTCGAGATGTCGGCGAGAGAGATTCTGCTGACGATTGCCGGCAGGTTGCCCGTCGTTGGGTAAATTCACGACATGCGGATGCTCGTGGCGATAGGTATGGCGCTGATGCTCTCGACGACCGGTTGTGCCACGGAGGGAAAGCCACGATCGGTGGCCGCATTTCAGTTGCCTGAGGGTGAGTCCTTGTTCATCCGGACCGACTTCTCCGACGATTCCGCATGGCGCGAAACTCTGGTGCAAGCGAGCAAACCGTGGGACGTCGGCGGTGTCGAAACCTCTGCCGCGATCACCCCGGTCAGCGAGCGCCGTTTCGAGGGCATGACGGTCGCCAAGCTGGAGAAGCTCATTGCCGCTCCACCGCCGTACTACTTGTTCCTCGTCGACAAGAGGACGCTGACCGATCCCGAGCATCCGATCGTCGTCGTCGACACGGGTCGGATGAATGAGAGTGTCAAAGGTTTTCCGACGTTCCGCGTCATACCGCGAGAACTTCCCAGCGTGACGGTCAACCTGTCGCTGGCAAATATGGATTTCGAAGACTTCGCGACGTCTGTCGATTCAGATGGGGTATTTCGCGGGTTCTAGTTCCGGGCGAACTGTCCAACAAACCGCGTAGTTCTCGCGCGCGAGATGAGTAGTTCGCTACTGATTTCGCGTGGGACTGGATGGCGCACTCTGGATTCGGAGCTACCGGATCGAAAGAGCGATTGACATGTCCGTTCGCGATCAAGCAAACACCCGTTCGTCGGTCATGGGCCGCTTCTTGGCCGGGACATTCGGCCGAGATCCGTTGGCTCGCGAGAAAGCCCGCGAATATCAGCGCAGTCGGTTGGTAGAAGAGCGACTGCCCGCGGTGGTCGCGGTGGCGCTGGAGGATCCCGAGATCGTCCGGTGGATGCGGCGCGGAAAGCTCGACCAGTCCACCGCCGCGGCCGAGGTTTTCGCGGCGCAAGAAGTCGTGCTCGCGACCGCTGAGGACGCCCTCGAAAAGTGGCTTGACGCGCTGTTCGCCAGAAGGCGCGCACCCTGGGAGGCGAAGGTAAGGGCGTGGACGCGGAGGCCCGCCTTCCGGGCCGTCATCGGCAGTCTGCTGGTGCTTCCGATGCTCTTTGAAGAAAGCGCCGCAGACAAATGGGACTACGGAGTGGGGACGCTGATTGGAATTGGCGGCTGGGTCCTCCTCTACGTGATCGTGAATCGTACGGCCAGACCCGTCTACTTCCTTCTCGCTGGCCGCAGCCAGCGTTCGACCAAGCTCGCGGTGGCATCACTCGAGCGAGGGTGGGAAGACGCGTTGCTCCACAACGGTGTTCTGCCGTTCTTGCGCCGGTCGCTCAATGCGCGGACGCACGCGCATCCGATGTCCCTCGAGGTAGCCGATGCACCTGGACTGGCCACGTCCGCGACGGAGCCGTCGTTGCTGGTCGAGACCGCATCCATTCGGCGTTTTCAGGAAACCGCCAACCGAATGGCCGACGGCGCCATCGGCATAGCGGGGCCGCGCGGTGTTGGCAAAACGTCGTTGATCCAGTACTTCATCCGGGACCTCGTAGCGCCCCTCACGGTATGCGTGTCCGCACCGGTGCAATACGACGCGCGTGAATTCGTGCTGCACCTCTACGCAACGTTGTGTCGTGCGGTGGTCGACCTCACGTACCCCGACGCACTGTTCGAGAGGCTGACGCTCCTGCGGCGGAGGACCACCGTCGAAGTCACAGCTTTGGCGGCAGTTGGAATCGGAAGTCTCAGCGCTTCGGTGGGCAGTTCGATGTTCCGCAGATTCAGCGATTTCAAGATTTCGGGTTTGCCGCCGTTTGTTGCTGAACTGGTGGTCGCCACTTGCCTGGCGATCATCCTCCTGCGGCTGTCTTACTACCGCCGCTCACGAGCCAGGATCATGGCCGAACTTCCCCAACCAGATGGCTTCACCATTTCGTTGACCGGCTTCGACCGCCTGCGAGTGGCTTCGGATGCCCGCCATCGCCTCGATCGGATCAGGTTTCTGCAGACCCGAACATCTGGCTGGTCAGGAAAGGTGACCCTGGCGACCAAGGCCGAGATGGGGTGGAACCGATCTGTGCAATCTGCTGCCCGGCCGATGACCTATCCGGAGATCGTCGCGGAAGTCCGCGACTACTTGGCGGAGATGGTGACAAGGTTGCGGCCCGCGGACGCCAAAGCCTCCGTCCCCATGGTTGTCGTAGCAATCGACGAACTCGACAAGATCGAATCGGCAGAGCAGGGCCAGCGATTCGCCAACGAGGTGAAGGGCTTGTTCGGGGTGAGCGGCACGCTGTTTCTCGTGTCGGTATCCGACGACGCACTTGCTGCCTTTGAACAGCGCGGCATGTCGATGCGCGACGCGTTCGACAGCGCGTTTGACGAAATCGTTCGCATCGAACACCTGAACCTCGCGGACACCAGGCAAATGCTCCACAGTCGCGTCGTCGGAGTATCTGAACCCTTTGTGTGCTTGGTTCACTGCCTCTCGGGCGGATTGGCTCGCGAGGTCGTCCGGGTTGCCCGGGCGATGATCGCCAACGGTGACGAAGTCAATCCCCCAGGCCTGCATGACGTATGTGAGGCGTTGGTGACCTGGGATATGGAACGTTGGACGCGTGCGTTCGAGGCGGCGGCCGGAAAGTTGACGGCTCCTGCCGACATCACGGGGTACCTCCGAGCGGTGCGCTCCTTCCATGCGGACTCGTTCCGTCTCCTTTCCCAGGTTTCGGAGTTTTGTACCGAGCACATCGAGCCGACCGCCGGCATGGCGGCATTACAACGGCTCACTGCGGCTTACGCGTACTACTGCGCCACTGTGCTCGAAGTCTTCACGCCCCTGGTCGAAGAACTGGCGAGAAACAAGGGCGATTGCTCTTTCGACGAACTCGCTCGTGCTCGCCAGTCCCTGTCCACGCATCCGCAGCTTGCGAGCGTCTTGATCGACGAATTTCGCGCGGGGTTGGGGCTCAAGACCGTCGAGTTATCGAACCACTGAACGCCCCGGGTCCCCCATCGCTTGTCTACCCGGCGGACCGAAGATGCAGTGCATTCGATCGCGCCAGGTCGTCGCCGCCCGGACATCGCGGAAGATCTGCCGATACGCGCCGTACTCCAGCGTCAGGACGTTGTAGGTATTGACCGGCTTTGTGAGTCCATACGTCGGTCGTTGGCGTTCGGGCTGGAAGGTACCGAACAGTCGGTCCCAGATGATCAGGATGCCGGCGTAATTCTTGTCCAGATATTCCGGGTCCGAACCGTGGTGAACACGATGGTGCGACGGCGTGTTGAAGATGTACTCGATCGGACGCGGAAGCTTGTCGATCAGCTCGGTGTGAATCCAGAACTGGTAGATCAGATTGAAGCCGAACGAGACGTACAGCGTCCACGGCGCGAAACCCAGGAGTGGCAGCGGAAGCCAGAAGATGGCTTCCGACCAGGGATTCCACTTCTGCCGCAGCGCCGTGCCCAGGTTCATGTACTCGCTCGAGTGGTGCGCCTGATGTGCCGCCCAGCCGATGTTCACGCGATGGACGAATCGGTGGTTCCAGTAATAGAAGAAATCCAAGCCGACCAGCACACCCACCCAGTACCACCACGTGCCGGTGTCGAGGTGCCACGGCGCGACCCAGACATAGATCGCCGAGAACAAGAAGAACGACGCGACTTTGAACAGCGTCAGGAACAGGATCGACCCGACGCCCATGGTCAGTGAGGCGCGAGCGTCTTTGAACTCGTAGCCGGTCTTGTCTTTGTGGTCGCCCCAGGCGAGCGCGGCAATTTCGATCCCAAGCGCGAGGAGAAAGAAAGGGATCGCATACGTCACCGGGTTCTGCAGTGGATCGAGAAGGTCGGCCATCGCCCCTCGTACGTCCGATGAATGAGGAATGCAACGCACACATTCTACGTCCGCGATTCAAGCGACCGACCGCGTAGTTCAGGGGCGAAAAACGAGTAGTCGGTACGGATTACTCAGGAGAATTCATCGCGCAGTCTGAATTCGAGACACCGGACTTGTCAGCGGGAATCGAAATGGCTACGTCAGAGCACCGAAGTCCAGCGCGGAGCACTGCGCATCAAGTGCAGCTTCTCACCCTCTACCTGGCGAGATTGCTACCGCAGAGGTTCGAAGGGCACCGTTCGTTCGGCGAGGTCACCGATAAACGGTTGCTTCCGCCCGGGCTCATTTTCGCGGCTGGCATGCGGACCTTTGAGGAGACGGCGTGGGCGGAGATCTCGTCGATTTTCAAGCAGCATCCCAGCCTCTTCGGGCAGGCGCTGTCGCTCAACAACGACGAGGTCGAGACCGATGAGGAACTGCGGCGATATGCCGTCTTCGCCAATGACCTGCGCTCGTTCATCGAGGCAGCGAACCCGCCGGCGCTGCTGGCGCTCGCGTCGCTGATCGAAGCGCAAACGCCGGACCAACTCGAGGACGACGCGACGCCACGTCGAGCCTTCGCGGCCGTCCCATCCGGATCAGCATGGGAGCGCTGGGCGGCGGCAACAATCACGACGATGGTCGCCGGCGTTCCCGCCGTCGCATCCACGGCAATGGCCGGAAGCCGTTTTTTGATCTGCGGATTGGAGATCTTTGCGGTCATCAGCCTGTCCTTCCTCCCGGGCTGGCTGTTCATCAGATTCCTCGGCCAACGCGCTGGGGCGTTATGGGGCGAATTCGTCCTGAATCTGCACCGACTTGGCTGGGACAGCCCGGAATATCTGCCCCGGCCACCGCGAAGTTCGTGTTTCTTCCCGGAATGGCTGGATGCCGGCGGATATCTGATCGAATGCCAGGGGCGCACGATCTACCAATTGAAATTCGACGCCTACTACGGGAAATCCGTGTCGGAAACCTTTGCGCGATCGCTTGCGGTCACCGCGAAGAACAGCGACTACTCGCTGCACAGCGACACTTTGTTCCCGGTATTCATGGCGACGGCCGTGTTGGCGGTCGGGTGGAGCGCCGTTTTCTACGATTTTGATTTCACGAATCGGAACGCCGATCCACAGCTGTTCGACATGCTGAAGTTCGCGTTCGTCGGGGCGTACCTGTTCATCGCCCAAGACCTGCTCCGACGGTTCTTCCAAAGCGATCTGCGGGCGAGTGCGTATGCGAGCGCCGTACTGCGCATCGTCGTCGCCCTTGTGACGACCACCGCGATGTACGAGGCCTTCCGCGCGACGTCGTGGTCAGAAGGTCAGTGGGAGCTCGTCGCGGCATTCGTCGCCGGCATCTTCCCGGTCATCTTTCTCAAAGCGCTGTATCGGTTGGCGGCCCGAACGTTGTCCGGCGTCCATCTCGTCCCGGACGAACGGCTTCCCCTGCATCAGCTCGACGGTCTCAACGTCTGGTACCAGAACCGGTTCATCGAACTCGGCATCGAAGACGTTCAGAACATGGCATCGATGAAACTCGTCGACGTCATGCTGCACACCAAAGCGCCGGTCGAACGTCTCATCGACTGGCTCGACCAATCGATTCTGTATGTCCGGCTGGAACACGAGGAGGATCGGGCTGCGTTGCGCGCGTTCGGTATTCGGACAGCAACCGACCTGCTGAAAGCCTTTCCGCCCGACCAAATAGACCCACGTCGAAACGCCTCACCCGGCAAGGGGTACGAGCAGGTGGAATGCCGAGTAGACCGCTTCTCCCCCGAGCGGATGCGAACACTCGTCCGGATCCTCAACGAAGACGATCGGCTGGCTCCGATCTGGAACTGGCAAGACCGTGGTGTCCGGCCCAAGCCCGTGCCGTCGGCATCACGGCCGAGTCTGGACGTTCCTTCGAGCAGAATTCCTGTGCAGCATCCGCTGCCAGACCACAACGGAAACTCAGTGCTACTTTCGCCGGCCTGAGGTGGTCAACGCGAGCGGTGCGGTCGCGGTGCGCACGATGCCCATGGCGGCCTCGCCAATCCAGTCCTGAAGGGGCGTGCCGGTCTCCGCAGCCTTCGCTTCGATCTTCGCGATGAGCTCGAAGTCGACGCTGTCAACGTCCGCCGTCATCTGCTGAATGACGCCAAACGCGCCGTCGGAGACGGTGTTCGCGATCTTCCGGGCCATGATGACCGTCTGCGCGAGCGCGCCGATCACGATCTTCTGCGCGACCCGTTCGAGTTCGGCAGCGAGCAGATCCAACGCCGCGAAGTCGGAACTCTGTGTGCGTACCTCGATGTTCATGTACTCCAGCATGCCGAACTTCAGAGCGATTAACTATGAGCGAACCACGTGACGTCGACCATTCAGTCCTTCTTGTACTCCAGGATGTCGCCCGGCTGACAGTCCAGCGCTTCGCAGATCGCTTCCAGGGTCGAGAACCGAATCGCCTTGGCTTTGCCGTTCTTCAAGACGGAAATGTTGGCGATGGTGATACCGACTCGTTCGGCCAATTCGGTGACGCTCATTTTCCGCTTGGCCAGCATGACGTCGATGTTGATGATCATTGGCACGGCAGGCCTCACACCGTCAGATCGTTTTCGGACTTCAGGTCCACGCCGTTCTGCAAGATCCGCTGGAACAGGTTCGCCCCGGCCGCGATGACGGTGGAGATGAAGGCAATGAGGACGCCGATGAAGACTCCGCCCGCCTTATCGTCCGATGTGTTGTTCAAGAAGATGTAGATCTCGAAGCAGGCAGCGAACCCGATCACCGAGACTGCGCAGAGCTTGATGGTGCGGAGTGCTTTCACTGCCGGCGGCGAGAACATCTCGTTCCGGCCGGCGTACCCGATCACCTTGATCGCCTGGAAGACCGCGAAGAAGACGGGGATCGAGGCGATGTACGCGCAGATGAGGAAGGGATCGTGGAAGTAGATCTCGAAGGTCGTCGCGTGTGCGTTCCGACCCTCGAGGTGCGGCTCCCACAGCATGAGCGCGAGGGTACCCAGGCCGAGGAACGCGATGACGACCTGCAGGAAGGTTGCTGAGCCTTTGTTCATGAGGCAAAGGTAGGTATGCGGTTTATCGTTTGTCAATAAATAACTATCGATAGTCGGCGGCGTCACGTCCGCCGCCGACCGCTCGACCTCAGCAGTTGGGATTGAAGTGAAGCTGCAGCTTCGTCGGTACTCCGTCGTGCTTCGCGGTGCTCAGGCACATAGTCGACGGGAGTGCGGTGTAGGTGACCCAACGGTCGCCGGCAACGCGCAGGATGCGGGTGTTGTCGTTCGGTCCGTTCTCGCACCTGTCATCAGGACCGCATGCGGCGCTGACCAAGGCCCATGAACCGTCGCAGTAGGCGTCGGTGATGACGTCTTCGCCCATCGCGTTGGCGAGGCCTTCGCCGCCGCAGGGGTCGGTCATCCCGCGCTGCAGCTGCAGGTTGGCTTCTGCGGTATCACCGCCGTCGACGAGGAAGACCGAGGCTCGGGTCGCTTCGACACGCGAGTATCCCGCGGGGACGGTGGCCGTGACCGACCAGCAGCCCAGCGTCACTTGCTCGAACACGACGGTGCCACTGCCGTCCGTTCGCTCCTCCAGCGATTCGGCGAACCCGTCGACCGGCGGCATCTCGTAGTGGCTCGGGTCGCACGGCCCGACGCGGAATGCTTTCACCTCGATGTCGCCGAGCCGGCCTCCGTCGAGGTCCGATACGTGGACGACGATGTTGCCGGTCTCGGCCGGGCTGCTGGCCGGGCTGTTAGTCGTGCTGTTGTTCGTGCTGGCGACCGGCTCAGCGTTCGTCGCAGTCCCTGGGTGACTGGTGCTCTGAGTTGTCGAGCTCGACGCGGCGGCCTTCGACGACGTGGTCGAGCCTGCGGGAGTGCTCGTTCCGGTCGTCGAGCACGCGACGGTCAGTGTTGCCATGCCCGCGACGAGGAGTGCGGCGGACTTGGTGATGTTCATTTTCGGTGTTCCTTCATTGGGTGGTGAGCGCTCGGAGTTTGAGCTGCTTGTCGGTGACAGCGAGGCCCGAACTCGCTGTCCCTTCAAGGTCAACTTCGACGCTACGGCGCAGATTGCGCTGCTGGCAGCCCACCTAGGGGGTGGTAAATGCCCACCTTCGACGGCGGGGGTCAGGCGCCCGGACGGGCCGCGATCCCGTCATACATCAATCGCTGAATCGCTTCGCTGAACCTCGTTCGGATTGCCGCGTCGGCACTCTGCATGTCCTGAAGGACCAGCGCGATCATCGCGCCGTTGATGGCCTTCGCGGTGAACTCGACGTCAAGATCTGCACGCAAGTAGCCCAGGCCAACGCCGTGGTGCAGGTATGCGGCGGTCATCGACGCCATGGCATCGAGCATCTCGGAGACGCGACTGCGCAGCGCGTCGTCGACCGTCATCGCCTCGAACAACAGAACGCGCGGAATCCGCGGGTCCTCGCTGAGGATCGAAACCAGCGACTCGCCAATTCGCGCAACCTGGTGGCGGTACTCGTCGAGCGTTCGTGCGCCTGTCGGGTCGTTCTCCTCTGACATCGCCACGGCAATTCGACTGGCCAGATCCGCGACGACGTGGTCGATGATGTCGCGCTTGTTCTGGAAGTAGCGGTAGAACGTGCCGTGTCCAATGCCGAGCGTCTCGGCAATGTCGGCGATGCCCGTGTTGTGGTAGCCCGCCTTGGCGAACGCTTCAAAGGCGGCATCGATGATGTCGCGCTTGAGCTCGTCCTTCTTCAGCTGCCGCCGATTGATCCCCGTCACACTTTCAGATGATACCTGGTTCCGAAGCGGAATGGCATGTCACTATTTGACAGAACGTTCCGCAATCGAGACCGCGGAACCCCACGAAAGCAGGGGCATCATGCCAATCAACAAAGAGCACTTCACCCTCGACGACTTGTCGTCGATGAGTTTCGAAGAACTCGACTCCCTTTACCGATCTGGTTCGGTGCCGGTCGACCTCGCCGTTCTCGACAACAAGCCGAAGGGCCGCATGCTCGCGGTGCGTGGAGTCGACAAGACGCCGCTGTCGGCGCTGGTGAAGGTGGCAGCCAAGCTGCCGATCTTCCCGTGGGACGGAAAGTCACTGCAGGCCGACGACGCGACGAGCGGACAGGGCATCAACCGGATCCAGATCGGTCTCTCGCTGAACTGGTTCCCGTTCCAAACCCGCATCCAGCCGTCGGTCATCGACGGTGCGGACACGATCGTCCTCGACTACGAGCAGCCCGGTAACCCCTGGTTCGTTCGCCAGATCCACGACGAACTGCGCGAAGTATCGAACGGCATGTTCCTCGGCCCGGCAATGTGGAAGCGAGGCGAAAACACTCCGGCAAACGTGCTGTGGTTCGCGCTCGACGCCACCGGGACGGAGCAGTAACAATGACCACCGCCGAGAGACTCGCGAGCGCGCCGGACGCATTGGCGCCCGAATATGACGTTGTGATCATCGGATCCGGCTACGGGGGCGCGATCACCGCAGCACGCCTCGGAGTCGCCAATGATGCCGCGCAGGCGAACCTGCGCATTGCGATCCTCGAACAAGGAGACGAGCACCCGACGGGCGCATTTCCGGAGTCCCAGGAATCCGCAATTGGCAAGGTCCGCTCGACGATCAATCCGCTGGGCATCTTCCAAGTCGACCGAAACGCCGATGTGGATGTCATCCGAGCCAGCGGACTCGGCGGCACGTCTTTGATGAACTTCAACGTAGCGATCGTTCCGGACCGTGAAGTCTTTCTGGCCTCGTGGCCTAAGCCGTTCCGCGACGCAGTGGAGCGAGACCCGAACGGGATTGGTGAACTGCAGATCTACGTCGACCGGGCCGCATCCATGCTGGGTGCCAACCGATTCGTCGAGGGCGAGGATCTCCCCAGAGTCGACGTGTTCTCGGAGATCGCGGAAAACGCGGGCGTCAAGGCCGAGCCGCTCAGCATCACCGTCAACAAGGAGGAGCGGGTCACTCGCTATGGAGTGCAACGCAAACCATGCCCGATGCACGGTGGCGACGGGACGGGTGACAACTCGTTCTCCAAGAACACCTTGATGACGAACTATTTGCCGATGGCGCACCACTTCGGCGTCGAAATGCACACGCGCATCGAGGTCGACCAGGTTGCCGAACTGTCCGACGGGCGATGGAAGGTCACGGGCGTTCGCAGGTCGGGGACTCGCGGAACGACCACGACCCCCTTCGAACTCAGATCGAAACGCGTCGTTCTCGCGGCGGGAACCATGGGCACCAACGCAATCCTGATGCGCTCGCAGAAGAATGGGCTCAACGTGTCACCGCGTCTGGGCAAGAACTTCAGCGGAAACGGCGACAGCTTCGGGATCGCGTACAACACCGACCGCCGCACGGACACTCAAGCGTGGTCGACGACCGAGGGAGGCCCGCGCGCTCAACTCAAGTGCGGACCGAGCATCACGAGTGTCATGCGCTTCGGGGCGGACCAGGCCGACCTGCGAAAGCGATTCACGGTCGAAGACCTGTCGATTCCCCGCGCGCTCGTCGACGTCTTCCGAGTCGGGTTGATGGGTCTGGCCTCCGTCAAACACCCGGACCTTCGTCCAGCGAAGGTGAACCGCTGGCGCAAGGACGTTCAATGGAACGAAGACGGCGCGATGAACCACTCGCTCGGCTTCTTGATCATGGTCCACGACAACTCCGACGGCGAACTCGTCCTCAAGGACGACGGAACTGCAGGAATCGACTGGCCAGGCGCACCGACCGAGCGGATGTACAAGGATGTCGACGAGGTCCTCAAGCCGGCAGTTGAGGCGATCGGCGGAACGTACATCAAGAACCCCTGGTGGGCGAACACGATGTTCGGCAACCACTTGATCACCGCGCACCCGATGGGTGGCTGCACGACAGCCGACAACGTCGACGGTGGGGTCGTCGACCACGCCGGGCGAGTCTTTCGGAAAGACGGCACGGTCAATGAAGGGCTTTACGTCATCGACGGCTCGGTCGTTCCGCGCGCAGTCGGCGTCAACCCTTTCCTGACCATCTCGATGTTCGCGGAACGGGCAGCCGATGAACTGCGAGCGGAGATGGGTCTGCCGGTCTACGACCCGAAGCGGGAAGCGGACGACCGGTAGTCGATGTTTCATCGGCCGGTTTCGAGAATGATGACGCTATGACCAATGACTGGCGCAAGCGGCTCGTGGACTTCACCGCCCTGACCTTGCAACGGCCCCCGGCCGCACCGCGACTGTTGCGCAGGGACGACAGCGACGTCGTGGATCTGACCGGCAAGCGCGTCCTGATCACCGGCTCTTCGGCCGGGATCGGTGCGGCCGCGGCGGTCAAGTTCGCCGAACTCGGGGCACATGTCGTCCTGGTCGCGCGGAGGCAGGAATTGCTCGATGCACTCGTCAGCCAGATCGCGGCTTTGGGTGGCTCTGCCACCGCCTACCCTTGCGACCTCGGCAATCTCGCGGCCATCGATGAACTCGTCGCGCGCGTCGAGAGCGACCACGGCGGCATCGACATCCTCATCAACAACGCGGCGCATTCGATCCGGCGTCCGTTGGCGGAGTCGCTCGAACGCTGGCACGACGTCGAACGCATGATCACACTCAACTATTACGCTCCCCTGCGCCTGATGCGGGGCTTCGCGCCGGGGATGCGCGAGCGCCGCGACGGGCACATCATCAACGTCGCCACCTGGGGAGTTCTGATGGAGTCGCCTCCTCTGTTTGGTGTCTACAACGCATCGAAAGCCGCGCTATCGTCGATCAGCCGGATTGCGGAAACGGAGTGGTTCCGGTTCGGCGTGCACTCGACGACGATCTTCTACCCGCTGGTCAAAACCGCAATGTCGGCACCCACCCGCGCGTTCGAGAATCGAACCGGACTCAGCGCCGAGGAAGCTGCGGACTGGATGGTGACCGCTGCGCAGACCCGGCCGATCCGCATCGCACCCCGCATCGGACTCGCCGCGCACGCGATCAACAGTTTCCGACCCGCCGCAATCGACGGGTTCATGAAACGACGGCTGTCCAAGTGACCCGCGAATAGAGTTGAGCCACACCCGCAGTGGCCAAAGGGAGGCACCCGACAGTGATCACCGCCATCGTCCTGATCAAAGCGAACGTCCACTTGATCCCCGAAACCGCGCAAGCCGTGGCGAACATCGAGGGCGTCACCGAGGTGTGGTCGTGCGCCGGCGACATCGATCTCATCGCCAAGATCTGGGTGCGGGACCACGAGACCATCGCCGAGATCGTCACCGACGGCATCAACCGACTCGAGGGTGTCGAGTCGACCTCGACTCACATTGCGTTCCGCCAGTACTCGGCCGCCGACCTCGATGCAGGCTTCGACAGCTGACTAAGGCCGAACGGCCGAAGCATCGACTCTCTCCTGCCGGATCACCCTCGCGAGACCGTCGCGGTCGGCGACGTCGAGTTTGAAGCACGCCCGGTAGACGTGACCTTCGACCGTGCGCACCGACAGCGTCAGGCGGTTGGCGATCTGTCGATTAGTCAGGTCGGCGGCCACGAGAGTGGCGATTTCCAGCTCGCGTGCGGTGAGCGGCAGCGGATGTGCGGCGGCACGGATCGCGGGCGTCGCTGCACCTCCACAGAGTGCGGCGAGTCTCGTAGCCCGGCCGCCCGATTCCGCCAGGCGGTGGCGATCACCGGTTTGGTCGTGCCTCGCCGCGGCTTGGGCGGCCGCATCCGCGGCTGACAACAGAACACCCGCAGCTTCGAACTCTCGGCTCACCGCGTCGAGCGCGGCGCCGTCCGACGCGGCCACTGCGGCGGCGTGCCGGGCCTGGATCTTGACGAGGTTGCCGTCGACGATCTCGGCCAACTGCGCCAATCGGCCCGCGACCGCACGATCGCCGAAGCGAGCCGCAGAGTGCAGCGCGTCAGCTTCGGCGCCAAGTTGTCCCGAGTTGCGCGCCTTTTCCGCCGCTCTGCGGGCAATTTCGATCGCCCGCTGCGGTGCGTCCTCGGCCGCAGCGGCCCACGCACGCGCCAACATCAGGTGCGGTTCGTGAATTGCCATGTGTTTACCGGTATGCGCCTGCGTCTCTGCCAACACACGGGCGGAATCGTCCGCACGTCCGAGTCCGGCATAGGCCTTCGCCAGCAGAATCATGGCCGGCAGTCGCCAGGGCAACGGCACCTCCGCCGACATCGCGGCGAGCGCCTGTTCGATGTTCGCGACAACCTCGCCGAGATGGCCCCGACCCAACGCCACCGTGCCTGAGATCCCCTTCGAGATCGCCCACGCGACCGCCTGCCCAGCCGACGAGAAGACGGCGAACTCGGCTGCCTTGGCCTCGGCACGGTCCAGTTCGCCGATCGTCGTGAGAGCCAAGACCTCGCCGTAGCGGATCATGACGCGGATCATTCCGTCGGTGGCCCGCTGTTCGGTGCGGCACCGGTCTGCGATGGCTTCGAATTCGCCGCCTCGCCCAGCGACCGGCAGGGCCAATCCGGCGCCATAGGCAGCCCACTCGATGGCTTGTTTGGGCGACTGCGGGTCCGCGAGCACCGCTTCAGCTTCGGCGAGCCCTTGGCTGAACTTGTTCTCGTGCACCGTCATTGCCGAGGCGACGCCCTCCACGACGAGCCGGAGGCTGGGGTGGCGAACCCTCTCTCGCAGCTCCGCCAGAATCGAGTCGGCACGATCCACCGCACCCATCGACCAGAACACGTTGGCAAGCCGGGTCAAACCCCATCGCACGAGCTCGAGTTCGTTGAGTGTCTCGGAGCCGAAAGCCGCCAACGTTTCGTCGGCCTGATTGGGATGCCCTTGCCACAGAAGCGCGCGGGACAGCAGTTCCGCGGCCGCCAACCCTCCCCCGCGCTCGAGAGCGCCGCGAGCGATGGCCTCGCCGGATTCGAGATTCGAGAGGGATATCGCGTCCTTGGCGGCGGTGACGAGCAACTGGGTGTCAGGAGTCTGATCGCTGCGTAAATAGAGCTCGGCGAGCCGGATCCGCCCGCCGGGTGTGCCGCCCTCCCGATCGCGAAGCGACCGTACGAGCTGGCCGCGGATCTTTCGGGCTGAGACCGTACCGGTGCGGGAGCGGATCACGTCGCCGATCAGCGGGTGGCTGAAACGCGCGTCGATGCGACGACCGTCGTCGATCAGGCGGATCAAACCGTGCAGCTCCGCGGTGTCGACCGCTTCCTCGCCGGCGAGTTCGCACAGCACGTCGATGTTCAGGGGCTCACAGAACGCCAACAACCGCAATGCAGCTTCCGCTTTGCCGATCCCGAGGATTCGTTCCTCGAGCAGCGCCGTCAGGCCCGACGTGACGACGGTTTCGCCGCGCAACTGCCAGACGCCGCCGACCTCCGTGAGTCGCCCCGCTTCGAGGCCGCCTTCGACGAGATGCCGGATGAACAAGGCGTTTCCGCCCGACGATTCCCAGATGACGTCGGCGCTCAAGCCTTCGAGCTGACCCCCGAGGACAGACTCGATGAGCTCGACGCTCTGCTCCTTCGTGAACGGCTGGAGCTCGATTCGCTTGAGGTGACCGTCTTTCCACATCGCGGTGATCGCGTCCGGCACCGCTTCACCGCTGCGAACGGTGGCGACGATGCGCGCGGCTCGATCGATCGCAACCTGATGCAGCAGGGTCGCCGAGAGATCGTCCAGCAACTGGGCGTCGTCGATGACGATGAGGCTCTGGCCGTCGGCGACAACGGCACTGCGCGCGGACGCGACCAAACCGGCCGGATCCCGGGAACCCGTCGAGTCCATCAGGTGTGCGAAAACCCCGAGCGGGATGCTGCGCGCGCACTCGGTGCCCGCGACCCACAGCGGCTTGGGTGAGAGTGATTGGGTGACGGTGCGCGCCAATGCGGTTTTGCCGACGCCGGCCGGACCGACGAGCATGACTCCGCACGCGGTGCCGTCGGTGAGGGCCGACCGCATTGTTCTCGCCTCAGACGGCCGCTCAATCCACTGCCACCTGGCGGCCATAGATTTAATACTAAACCGCCAGGTGGATTGTGATTCTTTAATTGTCGTGGTGCTCTGAACAATCCGTTAAGTGGTCAGACCCTGGTGGATCGACTGGGCGACCTCCGGATGGGCGAGATACTCGGCGATGTCATGAGCACGCGCCTTGGGGTTCTCGACGTTCATCTCGAGCAGGTTCGGACCCCAGGACCGCCGCAGCGGGCAACCGATGGCGATCGGATCGCCGGCGTACCAGGTGTTCAACCACTTGCCGACGCGACTGGGCCGGGTCGGACCATGGACCAGCAATTTCTTGTACACCGCATCGAGCCCCAGCGGGCTGCCCGCGGTCACCATGAGCTTCACCTCGACGTTGGGTGACAGCCGGGTCAGGAGGTCCATCGCGACGACCGTGCCGAGGCTGTGGCTGACGAGGACGACCTCTCCGGATGTCGGCAGATCGGCAACAACGGTGTCGAGGACCTTTCCGCGCGTCTCCTCGTTGTCGAGATAGGCCGCGACGTCTTTGAAGATCGACGCGATGATCGAGTCGTCCAAGCCGCTGCGGGCCGCGAGCCACGCCAGCTGGGTGCGAATCTTGCTCACCACCCCGCTGCCGAACGATCCGAGTCCTTCCGGAGCCTCCACTTCTCCGTCCGGCGGCATACCGGCATTTTCGGCTGCCTGCGCGATCATCTCTCCGTACAGACCGCCGCCGAGGTCGTCGGCGATGGATTCACGTGTCCCGACGTCCTCGACAAGCCGATCACCGTAGAACGGAAAATAGACGTCCGCGGGGTCGATCGTGCCCACGCCGGCGAGCGTGAGGCCCTTGTTCAACCCGGCCGTCCACGAACGACGGAGCAGTTCCGGGTCGCGGCCTTGCTGGCTCCGTCCGTGGATGAAAACCACGCTGCGATTACCACCGAACGCGCCGGACCGGGCTCGGACGCCGGACAGTCGTGCGCTTTCGACGGCGTTCGCGACGACGGCCGCCTCAACCGGAGCAGGTGTGGGGATGGCTATCGGGGCGGCGACCCGCGCCTCCCGTCCGAGTTCGGCGATGATGTCCCGCTGTGCGGGGCTCAGCGTCAGGCCGGCGAGGTGTCTGAGGATCGCGCTCACCCGCGCACCTTCGTTGGCCACCCAGTCGATGGCATCCTCTCCATCGCCCGGCTGCCAGACCTTTCCGTCCTTGCGCAGTACCCGGCCCTGATCGTCCTTCCTCTTCACACCCGCGTGATGAAGTGCCACGACTTCCCATTGATCATTGAAGACGGGAGACCCGGAATTGCCCGGCAAAGTGTCTGCGGTGTAGTGCAGGAAATCGTCGAGTTGGGCCTCGAGTCGGTTGTCGCGGATCGAGATCTCCTTGAACCGGCCCATCGGGTGACCGATGATGTTCATCGATTCGCCGATCACGATCTTGCCCGGCTGGGCGATGAGCGGGTTGAACCAGCCCACGACCTTGCCTGCGGTCGTGCCGTCGTCACGCGGCGCCACCAGTACGAGGGTGTAGTCGAGGTGCTTGTCCGTCACGAAGAAGGTGTCCGGGTCAAGCCGAAATCGCGTGCAAGCGGCCGGTGCGTTGTCCACGCCGATCTCGGCGCCGAATTCGATCACGGCAATCCCGGCGGTCACCACGTCGGGCAGCACGTGGTTGTTCGTGAGCAGCAGTCGCGGCGATACCAGCGAGCCGGTTCCCTGCGGACGTTCGCCACCCCGGACGGACAACGAGATTCGGGCGACGGCGGCGGCAGCACGCGTACCCCGGGGAAGGAAACTGACCGGCTGCGACTCGTTCGCCGCGCCGATGATGCGCTCGAGTGCCGCGTCACCGTCGAGTTCCCCTCGACCCACGTCGATCACTGCCTGCGCTGGTATCTCGCCGTTTTTCAAGAGCCTGGTGGCACGGGCAAGGATCTCGTCGTGTGAGTCGACGACGGTCTGCCCGGTTTCATTCCGCCGTTCCTCGGTTGCGGCTCGTTGTGACTCGGACTGGGCGTATCGACGCGTGGCGGCGTCAACCTGGTCGCCACGTGACATGGCGAGATCGTCGATGGTCGTAGTGTCGATGGTCATCGTGTTGCTCCAAATGTCGTGAAGTGCCGGGTGGTGTGCTCACCAGCGGATGTCTGCGAGGCTGTCCAGGGGCGCTCGCGGCCCGAATGCTTCGACCTCGGCGAAGGTGTCGGCGACGCGAATTTCCGTGGCGAACTGCAGCCTCGTGCGCTGTTCGACCTCGGCGACCGCGACCTGGTACACCCGGAATTCGTCGAGTGCGAAGGCCTCGAGTTCGTCGAGATTCTGGGTGAGAACGAAGGCTCGAGCCTTGAGGCTGCCGTTCTCGGCGAAGACGAGGATCTTGAAGAATTCCCGCGGGATCTTCGTGCCGCGATAGACGCGGTCGTCGTCCCGGAAGACCGGTCCACCGAACACGGAGATTCGTAGATTCTGGACGTCGACCTCGTCGAAAACAGCGTTCTCCAGCTCGCCCCACAGGCCTTGCTTCGCGCTCTGATTGAAGTCATCCATCTGCGGAGTGATGTTCGTGAAGTAGAACGAGTCCGTATTCGCGCGGTCAGCTTCCGGGAGCGGCCCCCACAGGAGGTCTGCGCGGCGCGCGATATGTCCGCGATCGACGCGGTTATTGCTGTAGAGCTCGTTTCCGGTCTGGAATTCGGCCGGAATTCGCGGGTCCTTCGTGAACGGAATGCCGGCGCGGTTGAGCTTCTTGAGGTTCCCACCGTCGATGTTCCACGCCACCCACCGCGGAAAACGTCGCGACATGGACAGCACGAGCGAGAAATGCGTATACGGAATCACTTCGGACCCGTCGAGGATGAAGAGGTCGTCGTGGAGTGAGGTGTCGATGTGCGGCGCGTCGAGCGGAGTGGACAGAAACAGCGGGTCGAAACCCGTCTGGGCGAGTTCGCAGTCGGGGAGCGTTTGAGTGAGCATGCTTCGGACGTTAGGACCGTTGATAAGTCAGCACGCGGGTAGCTGACTACGCGAATCAGTGGTGCTAGGTACCTGTTTCTTCGACCGCCGACAGGGTCGAAATATCGGGTAGTTCGCTACTCACGGCACGTGAACATTCCCTCGACATCCTTTTGGATACCGGGCACAGCGCTCGGATGACCGAAAGGAGAAGTCGCTATGTCAGAGAACGAACGCCATTTCTGCGTGTTGGTTGACGCGCCGTTGGCACCCGACACCGAGGCCGCGTTGTTGCAGGACACCAAATGGCGCACGGGTGAGGAAATCACCGTCCGCTTCCTCGAAGGTGCGCCCGACCTCAAGCGCCGCGTTCGTGAGGTGGCCGAGCAGTGGACCGGCGAGAAGATGGCGAATCTGACGCTGAAGTTCGTCGACAAGGGACCCGCCGACATCCGCGTTGCGTTCGTCAAGGGCAACGGCTCATGGTCGTACCTGGGCACCGTGTGCCAGCAGATTCCGGCCAACCAGCCGACGATGAACTACGGCTGGCTCACACCGACCTCGTCCGACGACGAGGTGCGTCGAGTCGTACTGCACGAATTCGGTCATGCGCTCGGTCTCATCCACGAACACCAGAACCCGAACCGGCCCATCAAGTGGAACCGCGCCGCGGTGATCGCCGACCTGTCCGGACCCCCGAACAACTGGGATCCGGCGACGATCGAGAACAACATGTTCAAGAAGTACGACCCGAGCGAACTCGCGAGCACCCCCGTCGACGCCGAGTCGATCATGATGTACCCGATACCGAAGTCGTGGACTCTCGACGGATTCTCCGCGGGAATGAACCGCGCACTGTCCCCCACCGACGTCGAATTGATCAGGGCGCAGTACCCATGGTGACGTCGAACAAGACGACGTTCGAATACCCCATCGTCGGCGGGTTGCGGATATCGCTTCAGCGATACCTGCAGCCCGCCTGCGGCGGTATCGACGCGTTGCCGCACAGCTGTGGTGCATTGCCGATGCTCGTGACCTCGCACGGGTTGCTGGCACCGTGCCCGGACGGCGAGGCGTTCTGGGTGGGGCTCGTGTCTGCTCGCGGGGATTCGTGGACCGTGCGCGTCGAGGCGTCACTGACGATCGGGGCCAGCGCCGACGCCGAACTCGCGCATGTTCCGCCGGCCTGCGGTGTCGCCGGCCTTCCGCGCGATGACACCTCGTGGTGGCCCTTCACCAGATGTCCGGTCGTGCACAGCGCGCCGGCCTGCCGGTCGCTGGCGATCCATGCGCGCCGCGGTGACTGGGGCGCATCCGGTGCGGTGTGCGTCGAGCTCGTCGACGTTGAAGAGTTCGAATCCCTGGCTGGCAAGCCGGTTCCCCGCCTCGATACACAGGCCGCCTACGGCGGCTGGCGGCTGCCCTGATCGCACCTAGGTAGTGGCGCCCCGAAACTGACGTAGACCGCTACGCACGCTCTCGAAATGGGGTCGAAACCAGTCTTGAGCTGGATCAACCACCGCCGCCGTGCGGCCCACCCGAAGGAGAAGCAATGAACAGCGTCGACGAGAAACTCGGTGAACACACCCCCGTGTCCAGCGTTGCGCAGGAGGTATCGACCGCGGTCGAGCAGGAGGGAAGCTTCGGCTCCGCGAGCGGCGTATCCGATGCGCATGGCGGGATCGAGAACGTACCGGGATACGCACTCCCCCAGGCGCAGGTCCTGAGCGAAACCGCAGCAGTCGAACTTCACTCGCTCCCCGACATTGCATGGGCTTCCTTCGGCGAGCCGATCGACGCCGAGGCCGTGATCGGCACCGACGACCGAGTGCAGATCACCAACACGGGCGTGTACCCGTGGCGGGTACACGCGTCCTTGCGCATTACCGCCGCCGACGGCTCCCAGTGGATCGGTACGGGCTGGTTCCTGGGCCCGCACACGCTGGGCACCGCGGGCCACGTCGTCTTCATCAAGAACAGCGGTGTACCCGGACGGGATGGTTGGGTCCGGTCGATCCAGGTCATGCCGGGCCGCAACGGCAACCAGTTGCCGTACGGATCGGTCACGACCTCGAACTTCCGCTCCGTCTTGGGCTGGACGCGTGACGGGAACCAGAACTATGACTACGGCGCCATCATCCTTGGCTCAGACCTGGGCAGTCAGACGGGATGGCTTGGCTTCGGCGCGTACGACGACGCCACGATCACCTCGTCCGCAGCAAACATCTCCGGCTACCCGGGGGACAAGCCGGCCGGCACGCAGTGGTACCACGGCAGTCGCGTGACATCGGTGAACACGCAGAAGGTCTTCTACGAAACCGACAGCTTCGGCGGGCAGAGCGGCAGCGCCGTCTACCGCATCGTCGGGCAGGACCGAATGGCTTTCGCTGTGCACACATATGGCGGGTCGACGTCGAACTCGGGCACGCGAATCAACAACGAGGTCTTCAACAACTTGGTGGCATGGAAAGCATGACGACTGCCGGGCATCCGGTGATCTGGGGGGAGGTCGTGTCCGACGACGGTTTCGTCGTCGGCGCGGCCGTCCTGTTCGTCAAGGCGCCGCGGCCGACTCCGGACGTCGCAGTTCTCACCGACAGCAGGGGCAGATTCGCGCTGGCCAGCGTCGGTCCGGGGCACTACGGCATTGCCGTGAACGCGCCGGGATTTGCGCTGGTCCACCGCGAGTTCGACGTCGCCGGCGACAACGTGTCGTTGACGATCCGGGTCGGCTAGCTACGTGCCGCGCTTCCAGTCTTTGCGCGTCATGCTGACGTAGAAGTTGTCACCGGGCTTCACGTTTCGGTTCAGGATGTCGGACAGCGTGTTCGTGTCCTCGATGATCTTCCAGCCGAGTTCCGAGAACGTCTTCGCGTGGTAAACCCGTGGTGCCAGGAGCGGGTTGGTCAGGGCCTGCGAAAAAGCGTCGAGCGCAACCATGCGACCGATGAGAGGTGGAAGGGCCGAGTTGATTTTTCGGTCCTCGGCGAACAGGCCTGGGTAGAACTCGATGTTGTCGACGGACGCATAGGTCTTGCGCAGGGCTTCTTGAATCGCGGGGTCGCTCGAGATCTGCTCGACGCTGGTCACGCGTGGGAATCCGCAATTCTCGCGATAGTCGTTGTACGTCGCCAATTCCACATCACGGCCCTGCTTGATGCTCATTTCTTCGAACGGAAGAAGCGCTTGCGCGGTGTTGAAGAGCCCGATC
>JAJFUQ010000202.1 GCA_021372355.1 Nocardiaceae bacterium
GTCCAGCTGGGCCGCGCCGTGCCGCATGAGCAGCTCGTGGGCAGCCTGCAGGCTGTCGAGGGTGTCGTGCGCGATGATCACCACGTACGGCGATTCCTCGCTACGGGCGTTGCCGCAGGGCCATTCACGGCGTGCATCAGCGGCCCAGCCCGCCCAGAAATTGGTGAGGGTTGTGACCCCCGCGCCACCCTTGGCGCCGAGCAGCCACACCGCGGGGCGTGAACGTATCGCCAGCGGGGACTGACGGACCGGCAGTGGAGTGTGAGTGTTCATCGGTCCTCGACTCGGGCGATCTTGAACTTTGTGCCGCTCGCGGCGACGGTGATGCGTTGGTGCAGTGCGCTGTCGGCCCGGTTCGGGGCGTGCAGCTTCACATCGACGTGAAAGACCATCGGGTCGCTCGTGGGACTTGTCGTCACGCAGGCGCGGGTGCCGGTCGGGACCGCGTCAATCGCGGACTGGATCACCGCCACGGTGTTGGGTGGCTTCACCATCAGTGCGCTCACCCGTGCCCCGTCGCGCTGGGTGTAGTACGCGTAGTCGAACGCCGCGATGACACCTGACGCGGTCGATTCACTGCCTGGTCCTGCGGTGGTGAGCAGGACACCTTCGGTGCGGTCGGGGCAGTAGTCCGCGACTGGTGATGCCGCTGGACCGGGAAACGGAAGCGGCTCAGCGGTGACGATCGGCGTCGTGTCCTGGCCGGTGGCCAGCAGTGTCACGCCTGCGCCGCCTGCCGCTGCGGCGATCAGGGCACCGGCGGCGAAGCCGATCACTACCCGCGACGTCACCCGAGGTCGTGCGGAGGGCGCGTGCCATCGGTCGGGCTCATCGATGACCGGGTCTGTCGCATCAAGAGCGACGACGGGAAGTTCGGTCGTCGTGGCCGCATCCGCTTCGGTGGTGGTGTCGCGGCGCAGCGACAGTGCCGGTCGAGACAGTTTGCGGCGCGTGGCCGCGGGCGGGGTGAGCTCATCGACGGGAATGTGCGCGCGTGCCCACGCTGGCCACTCGTCTGCGTCGAGGTTCGTCTCGTCAGACCCAACCGCTAGGTCCGTGCCCGGTGCCGTGTCTTCCAACGTGTACAGGGAGGTCATTACTGAGCTTCCTGCGTCTGCTGGCTGGCCTGATACTGTGCGATCTCGCTACCGGCCACGGCACCGCCCACGCCTCCAACTGCACAACCGATCGCAGCGCCCGGCACCGCACCCACCCCAGGAGCGATGAATGCGCCCGCGAGAGCGCCCGCGAAGCCGCCGACACCGCAACCGACCAGGCCTCCGGCTGCGCCACCAGCGACTGGAGACACAACTGGAGCGATCGGTTCTGGGGTGAGCGAGGCGATGGTCGCTCCGGTCTGCGCACCAGCCGTGGTTCCGGACTGGCTGCCGGTGCTGGCAGTCGCCGAGGTCAGTTCGACGGCATTCGAGAAGATCGGAATGTTGCCGGTGGCCTGAGGTGTCGGTGTGGTGGCGGTGACGCCGTCCTGGCTTGAGGACTCAGTGACCGCCGACTGGCTCGGTGTCGATGAGGCGTCATTACTGTGATCAGCACCCTTGCCGGAGTCACTGACAGCGGACTGACTGGTATCTGCCCCGGGGTTGTCAGCGGCGGGAGCTGCGGCTGCGATGCCGCTGACGGCGATCGAGAACGCCGCGGCGGGGGCAAGGACGGCGGCGATTCGGCCGCGAAGGCGCGATGCGGACATGGGTTAACTACTCCTCGTTAGGTGAAGGGGAAGAGGGCAGCCGCAGTCCACTGCATCGGGGATTGGGGCTGCCTGTCCGTGTCTGTCGCGCTGGCACGCGAGACCGGACGGGTTTGGGTTAGTGGCCGGCGGCGTCTGTGGCGGCGGTGAACCAATCGCCGACGTAGTCGGCCTGGCTGACGGACGTATTGGACGCTTCCGGGGTCGAAACGGTTCCCAGGTGTTTGCCGCAGGTGGGCCATGCGCCCTGTCCTTGGGTTTTCAGGACGTTCTCGGCGACGCGGATCTGTTCGTCGCGACTGGCGTCCGATGGCAGGCCTTTGCCGCCGTTGGCCTGCCAGGTCGCGAGGGTGAACTGGAGTCCGCCGTAGTAGCCGTTGCCGGTGTTGATCGCCCAGTTGCCACCGGATTCGCACTGCGCGATGGAGTCCCACGTCGCGCCGTTTCCAACCTCGGGCGCCGGTGCGGCGACGACCGCAATCGCGGCAACTTCCTTCGTGCCGACGCGGACGGTCTCTGCCGTTCCTGCCACGACGACCTTCTGCCCGACCTGTTCGCGAGACACCTCGGTGCCGTTGACCGTCGTGACCTTGAAGGTCACCTCCTCGGTGCCGGCCGTTCCCGGAACGTCGACGATGACGACACCCGAGTCGAGGTTTGCGTCATAGACGACGTTCTGCGGCGGCATAGCCGGACGGGTTTCCTTGACCTCGGTCGTGCGATTGCGCGTGACGTAGACGTCCTGCGCGGTCCACACCGGCGAATCCGGAGCCGGCGACATCGAGTCGGCCTGCTGGAGCGGAACGCCTGCGATCGCGAGGAAGGTACCCAGGTTCGGTGCGGCAAGAGTCAGCTTGCGCGGCTCGGCATTGCCGTCGTGAATCGTGACGGTCCACGGCCAGTAGACATCGATACGCCCACCGTCGATCGGCAACGGCGCCTTGCGATCGCCCACCACGAAGACATCGGATGGGAAGTTCAGCTGCGCGAGCGCTTCGTCGGCAGTAGCGCCGGTCGTCACGAAGTCCTTCGCGTTGCCTTCGGTCACGATGGTGACCTTGCGCGAACGCTTCAGCGTGATCGTCGCGTCGTCGGCGACCTGGGAGGTCAGCGCAGGGGCGACAACGTCGCCTTCCTTCACCGCATATCCGGCGTCCTTGAGAATCGCGTCGACATTGTTGTCCCACGTCGAAACCGTTTCCGATTTCCCGTCAACCACAACCGTCACTGCATTCGCAGAAGCGACTGCAACGATTCCACCGGCCAGTATCGCGATGAGAAGGGCACCGATTGCGGCATAGAGCCACACGGTCCTCGACTGAGTTATTCGAGCAATTCCGGCCATGGTCACAGGACAGTAACGAGGAATGGTGAACCTCGCCACCTCTGTGACGTGCATCATAACGGTTTGGTTACATTCAATGTCCGCAAAAACATTGATTGACCTGCATTAATGCAGATTGAAAACTTTCTCGGAGTTCTTGGTCACAATCACGGCCAGATCACGCGGATCGGCCCCACGTAGCTCTGCCAGCGCAGATGCGGTGTAGGGCAAGCAGTATGACTCGTTCGGGGCACCCCGGAAGGGGTGTGGCGTCAGGTACGGAGCGTCAGTCTCGACCAGGATCAAGTCGTCCGGAACGAGCCTCGCAGCCTCGTGGAGATCCTTCGCATTTCGGAAGCTGACGGTGCCCGAGAAACTCAGGTAAAACCCCAGGTCAACGCATTCTTTTGCCATCTCAGCATCGCCGGAAAAGCAGTGGAAAATGACCGAATTCGGCGGACCCTCGGATCGAAGAATGGTAAGAACGTCCGAGTTTGCATCGCGATTATGAATCATTAACGGTTTGTTCATTTTCTTCGCGAGATCAATGTGCCAAATGAACGCCGATTTCTGTTCATCGATTGTGGCGCAACCGTCGAGCTTTCCCGGCCAGAAGTAGTCGAGCCCGGTCTCCCCCACCGCGACGACACGGTCGTCCGCTGCCAGGCGTTCTACCTCGGCTTTCGCCGCCTCGTCGAGCGCGTTGGCCCGCGTCGGATGCAGTGCGACAGCTGCATAGACGCGCGGATCCCAATGCGCGGCCTGCACCGCGAATCGCGCGGCCTCGATGTCATCGGCGACCGTGACAACTCGGCCCACTCCAACCGATTCGGCGCGGTCGACGATGGTTGCCACCGATGCGGCGTCCGTGGCCCCGCACGCGTCGAGGTGCGTGTGGGAGTCGACCAGCGGCGACAGCGGGTCCGGGAGTGCGGGTGCGGGGCGGTCGAATGCCATGCCGACTACGATAAGTCCACCATGACTGAGACACGTCCGCCGTTCTACGTGACCACGGCCATCGCTTACCCCAATGGCCGGCCGCACATCGGTCACGCGTACGAGTACATCTCCACCGATGCGATCGCTCGCTTCAAGCGTCTCGACGGCTTCGATGTGTTCTTCATGACCGGCACGGATGAGCACGGTCAGAAGGTTCAGCAGTCCGCCGCCAAGGAAGGGCTCACCCCGGCCGAGTTCGCCGCACGCAACTCGGACGTGTTCGAGAAGCTCGACGGCATCCTCAACATCTCGTTCGACCGTTTCATCCGCACGACGAACCCGGACCACAAGGTCGCTAGCCAGGAAATCTGGAAGCGCATGGAGGCCGCCGGGGACATCTACCTCGACAGCTATTCCGGCTGGTACTCGATCCGCGACGAAGCGTTCTACACCGAGGGTGAGACCACGGTCCAGCCCGACGGAACTCGCCTCTCGACCGAGAGCGGAACGCCGGTCGAGTGGACCGAGGAGTCGAGCTACTTCTTCCGCCTCTCGAACTACCAGGACAAGCTCCT
>JAJFUQ010000231.1 GCA_021372355.1 Nocardiaceae bacterium
TCCAGTCGGTCGTGAGCACCCGCGGATGGTCCGCGATCAGATCGTGGATGCACAAGGCGGCGCCGTGACGCCGCAGCACGTCGAAGATCGGTTCCTGGAGCCACTCCGGATTCCGGAACTCGAACACCCAGCGCACGGACGGCGATGCGACGGCAAGGAATTCATCCAGTCGGTCCGGGTTGGGTCGCCATCGCGCGGGGAGCTGAACGAGAGTCGGTCCCATCCGCGCACCGGCTGCACTCACTCGATCCAGATGGTTGGGCAGCCATCCGCCAGGATCCTTCAGCTTCATCCGGTGCGACCCGAACTGACCGAGCTTGAACGAAAAACAGAACGACGGCGGAACCCTCGACGCCCATTGTTCGACCGCGGCACGGGGTGGCAGACGATAGAACGTGCTGTTCATTTCGACCGTCTCGAACCGTTCCGCGTAAGCCTCGAGCCAGCGTGACTTCGGCAGCGTCCACGGATAGACGCTGCCGCGCCACTCCTCGTACATCCAGCCGGAGCATCCGATTTCGACAGTGCTCATACCCTCGGAATACCCGACTTACGCGCCTTCCCTCACCGAGTACTCGTCGACGGGCAATAACCGCTGGACAAGAGCCGAATCCGCGAGATGCGACCGGTATCGGTCTCGATGTAGGCGTGTTGCTCGACGTCGAAGAAGCCGATCCCGATCCTCTCGGCGCGAATGCGCACCAACCACCGGAAATGGAGTCGTTCCCCGATCTCCCCGATCTCCGCTTCGACGAGCGCGAAATCTGGGGTGTCGCCGAACCAACGGGTGAACATCGAACCGATCTCCCCGGCACTCGCACATTCGCGAAGTCCGCGGGGAACCAGTGCCGTCATCGTCGCGTCGGGAGTCAGCGAACCACCGAACGTGTCGAAGTCGCGCTCTGCGAGTGCCTCGAGGAACCTTGCCGCAGCAGCGACATGGGATCGGCTTTCCGAGCGGGTGCAACGGGGAGACGTAGCCATGCCGGATTTCTATCCCGGCACCACCTGCGCCCGAATCGGGTAACCACCCGATATTTTCAGGCGTCGGTGAGGCCCTCACGCATCGCGAAAAGCGCTGCCTGAGTTCGGGTATTGACGCCGAGCTTGGTGAAGATGTGCTCGAGATGGCTCGACACGGTCTTGCGCGAGATCGACATCTCGGCTGCGATCTCCGGATTCGACAACCCGCGGGCCAGGCCGAGCAGCACCTCGACCTCACGTTCGGTGAGACCGTTCGGCGGACGTCGACGTGCAGTCCCCCGTTCGCCGGAGGCGGCCAGAACCGCCTCCACGGCATCTGCGTCGAGTCTGCCGTCCCGGACTTCCTGGAGCAGGATCTCCCGTGCCTTCGCCGAGGGATACGCAGGTCGATGAGGGCGTGGTTGCTGCAATGCGACGAACACATCGGCCGCGGCCAGCACGCGCGCCGTCAGCGGGATCGCCGTGCCGCTCAGCCCGTGCGGGTAGCCCGAACCGTCGAGCCGCTCGTGGTGCATGCCGGCGCAGCGCGCCACGGCCGACAAGCCGGGCACGTGGGCCAACATCCGTTCGGCCAGATACGGGTGCGTCTGGGCGCGCTCGCGCTGCATCCGCGTCCATGGCTTCGTCGACTCCCAGATCGTGCTCGGGACACCGACCATGCCGAGGTCATGGACCAAAGCCGCGCGCCGGACCAGTCGGATGTCCTCCGCGTGCATCGACAGATGCTTGGCCGCCGCTTCCGCGAGCCGCGCCACCGCGCGCGAATTCCCGGTTCGGCTCGGCGACTTCAAGTCCGTGAAGTCCGCGAACGCCTCCAAAGCCTGGTCGACCTGAGCCGGCGTCAGCGGGACGCCGAGCTGGGGATCTTCTCGAACGATCTGTTCCCACGCGGGAAGGTCATCGAGGCCGGCGAGGACATCATCGTGGTGGGCCAGGAAGCAGTCAGCGAGGTCGGGGTCGAACTGCGTCCCCCGCCTCTCGCGCACGACCTCCAACGCGGCGTGCGGTCCCGCGGCGTGGTGAAAGTGTTCGATGTTGTCGGCGATCTGTGCGAGCCGAATGGGCAGCGCGAGATCGACGGCCTTGACGTCGCCCGGAACACCGCGGCCATCCCAGCGCTCGAAAGCCTGCGTCAATGCCCTCGACACGTCCGGTCCGAGGTCGAGGCGTTCAGCGAAATCACTCGCGGCCTGACAGTGCGACCGCATGATCTTCTCGACAGATCGGCCGCCGGTCGCGAAGAACTCGCCGAGCATTCCTACCCGTCGCAGCCCGGAGCCACCCCGGCCGAGACGCCGCAGGACGAAGGCCGCCATCGCGGCGCCGCCGAGGTCGCCTTCGTGGGTTTCGGCGTACAGCTGGGTTTCGTCGCCGAACAACTCCGCGAGGTCGCTCGTATCGACCGCGCACCCTAGCCACATCAGCAGCGACGTGTAGTACGTCTGCGACTTCACCTCTGCGGGAAGACCCGCCAAATCCGCGAGCCGCAGTGCGACCACGGTCTGTCGAAGCACGCGCTCAGACGGTCGCCCCATCCCCAGATCGGACACCAGCGACATCGCAGAAACGAGCTCTGCCAGGCGAATCGGCGGCGCGGGCATACGGCTCAGAAGCCCAGGCGACCGAGCTGCTTCGGGTCGCGTTGCCACTCCTTCGCGACCTTCACGTGCAGTGACAAGAACACTTTGGTGCCGAGCAACTTCTCGATCTGCTTGCGCGCGGTGGTCCCGATCTCCTTGAGGCGAGAGCCGCCCTTGCCGATCACGATCGCCTTCTGGCTCTGGCGCTCGACGTAGATGAACGCGTGGATCTCGAGCATGTCATCGCGGCCTTCGCGCTCGATGACCTCCTCGATCGTCACCGCGATCGAGTGCGGAAGCTCGTCGGTGACGCCCTCGAGTGCAGCTTCACGAATGAACTCCGCCATGAGCGTTTCTTCGGGCTCGTCGGTGAGTTCGCCACCCGGGTAGTACTGCGGACCGTCGGGCAGCTGTTGGGTCAGCACGTCGACCAGCGTGTCGACGTTGTCCTTCGAGACAGCGGACACCGGAACGACTTCGGCCGATGGCCCGAGCAGCTTCGTCACCGCGAGGAGCTGGGCAAGGAGCTGGTCCCGGCCGACCTTGTCGATCTTGGTCACGACGCCCACGATGGTGGTCTTCGGCGCGACGGCGCGGACCTGCTCCGCGATCCATTGATCGCCCGGTCCGATCTTCTCGTCCGCCGGGAAGCACTGGGCGATGACGTCGACCTCGGCGTAGGTGTCGCGCACCAGGTCGTTGAGCCGCTTGCCCAAGAGAGTCCGCGGCTGGTGCAGACCAGGCGTATCGACCAGGATGATCTGCGCGTTCTCACGATTCACAATGCCCCGAATCGTGTGCCGCGTCGTCTGCGGGCGGTCCGACGTGATCGCGATCTTCTCCCCGACGAGAGCGTTCGTCAGAGTCGACTTGCCGGTGTTCGGACGACCGACGAAACACACGAATCCGGAGTGAAAGTCACCCATCGATACTCACGACCTCACCGTTTGGTTTGGCAACGATGACCTTCGCCGTTGCCGACACCTCGCGCAGCGCTTCCACGCCGTCATCGGTGAGGTCGGCACCGAGGACGACCGCTGCTTCGAAACCCTCGGCGCCACTGGAGAGCGCAGCCGCGACCGCGGACTGCAGCGCCGACAACTTCAGCGTCGAAAGCCACACGGGCCCAGCGGCATACGTCCGTCCGTCGCTGTCCCGCACGGCAGCGCCGGACGTTGCGTTCGCGCGGCCCATCGCACCGCGGGCCAATACGACCAGTTTCGAGTCCTCAGCATCGAGGGTGTGCAGCTCACTCTCGCTCATCGCCACCGTTGTCCTTCTTCTTTTTCGACGTCTCCACCTCAGGTTCCTTCGCCCGCGGCGTGCGCTTGACGAGAACCGTCTGAATTCTTATGCGGCCGCGCTCGTCGGCGCCGCCTTCGCCCTTGAGGACGAGGCCATTGCTGACGACCTTGCTGCCGGGCAGCGGCACCCGACCCAGTCGGTGCCCCAGGAGACCGCCGACGGTTTCGACCTCGTCGTCCTCGATCTCCATACCGAAAATCTCACCCAGTTCCTCGAGCCGGAGGCGGGCGGAGACGCGGTATTTGCCGTTGCCAAGGTCTTCGATCGGCGGGGTCTCGCTGGCGTCGTACTCGTCGGCGATCTCCCCCACGATCTCTTCGAGGACGTCCTCGATCGTGACCAGTCCGGCGATGCCGCCGTATTCGTCGACGAGCAGAGCCATGTGGTTCCGGTCGCGCTGCATCTCCGCAAGCAGAGTGTCGAGAGGCTTCGAGTCCGGCACGAACACCGGCGGACGCATGACATCGCGCACCGGCGTATTTCCGCGGTTCGCGGTCAGGTGCGACACGAGGTCGCGCAGGTAGACGACGCCGAGCACGTCGTCGACGTTCTCTCCGATCACCGGGATGCGCGAATGCCCACTTCGAACCGCAAGAGACGCCGCCTGCTGGATCGTCTTGTCGTCCTCGATCCAGACCATTTCGGTCCGCGGCACCATGACGCCGCGCGCGGCAGTGTCGCCGAGTTCGAAAACCGACTGAATCATGCGTCCCTCGTCGGCTGCGACGACGCCCCGCTCCTGTGCCAAGTCCACGATCTCGCGGAGTTCGATTTCCGTCGCGAACGGGCCGTTCCGGAAACCCTTACCGGGCGTGATCGCGTTACCGAGGAGGATGAGCAATTGCGTCACCGGCCCCAGCACCCTGCGCAGCATCTGCAGCGGCCACACCGCCACGAGCATGATCGAGTACGCGTGCTGTCGGCCGAGCGTTCGCGGGCCGACACCGATGACGATGTACGCGACAAGCGCCATGATCAGCGCCGTCGTGAGAAGTGCGATGCCGGGTGTCATCAGTTCGAGCAACGCATCCGCGAGGGACACCGTCGCGGCAACCTCACAGGTGATCCGGAGCAGGACCATGAGGTTGACGTAGCGAGCCTTGTCGGCCACCACCAGGACGACGCGGCGCGCACCGGGACGGCCGTCGCGGACAAGCTCCTCCGCGCGGGCCGCCGAAACGGTGAGAAGTGCAGAGTCGACGGCCGAGAACAATCCTCCGAGGATGACCAGCGCGACCGCGAGGAAGATCGCCGAAATCGGACCGATCACTGCGTTTCGTCGACCGGCAGGAAGCCCGTTTTCCCGAGCAGCTTCCGGTCGCGCTCGGCCTGGAACGCCTTGCGCTCGCGCTTGCGAACTTCAGCGAGCCACTCGGCGAGGATCTGGTTCTGGATGCCGAACATCTCCTTCTCCTCGTCCGGCTCGGCGTGGTCGTACCCCAGGAGGTGCAGCACGCCGTGGATCGTGAGAAGCCAGAGTTCGTGATCGAGCGAGTGCCCGGCCTTCTTCGCCTGACCCGCCGCAAACGACGGGCACAGCACGATATCTCCGAGCATCGACGGCCCGACCGGCGACGCGTCCGGACGGCCACCCGGGGTGAGCTCGTCCATCGGAAAGCTCATGACGTCGGTGGGTCCGGGAAGGTCCATCCACTTCATGTGGAGGTCGGCCATCGTCGCGTCGTCGACGAGGATCATCGACAGCTCCGCACCCGGATGCACGTCCATCTTGTCGATGGCGAACTTGGCGACGGCCATCAGATCAGCCTCGTCGACGTCCATCCCCGATTCGTTGGAGACCTCGATACTCATGCCGAAACCTTAGCTGTATCCACCTCGGCGCTCCGTCCTCCCTCCGCTCCTCGCTGCGTTCCTCGCTGCGCTGCGGTACTCGCTGCGGTGCTCAGTCGTCCTCCTAGCGCCGACCGCGCCGTTGCTGAGCATCGCGCCGCTGAGCCCGGTTGCCGAGATCCTGTCCGTCCTCGTACCTCTGGTACGCGTCGACAATCTGACTCACGAGCCGGTGGCGCACGACGTCCGCGCTGGTCAACTCGGAGAAGTGAATGCCGTCGATGTTCGGCAGGATCTCCGCAGCCGCCCGGAGGCCGGACGTGGTGCCACCCGGCAGGTCGATCTGAGTGACGTCACCGGTGATCACCATCTTGGAGTTGAATCCAAGTCGGGTGAGGAACATCTTCATCTGCTCGCGCGTGGTGTTCTGCGCTTCGTCGAGAATGATGAACGCATCGTTGATCGTGCGGCCACGCATGTACCCCAGCGGCGCGACCTCGATGACGCCGGCCTGCATCAGCTTCGTCACCGACTCCGGGTCCATCATGTCGTTGAGGGCGTCGTAGAGCGGCCGCAGGTACGGGTCGATCTTCTCGTTGAGCGTGCCCGGCAGGAAGCCAAGCCGCTCCCCCGCCTCGACCGCCGGACGCGTCAGGATGATGCGCGTGACTTCCTTGATCTGAAGCGCCTGAACAGCTTTCGCCATCGCGAGGTAGGTCTTGCCGGTTCCGGCCGGACCGATGCCGAACACGATCGTGTTCTCGTCGATCGCGTCGACGTAGCGCTTCTGGTTGAGCGTCTTTGGCCGGATCGTCTTCCCGCGGCGCGACAGGATGTCGAGGCTGAGCACATCGGCGGGCGATTCATGAAGCCCTTCGGTCAGCATCGAAAACGTGTGCCGCACCGACTCCGGCGTGATGCGCTGACCGCGGCGTTGCAGATCGGCAAGCTGCTCGACGACTCGCTCGACGACTCGCTCGGCGAGAGCGACGTCGCCCGCCTTACCCGAGATCGTCATAATGTCGCCGCGAACGTGCAGATCTGCATCGAGAAGCGTCTCGAGCGTGCGGAGATTCTCATCTGCCGTGCCGAGCAGCGTGAACACCGTTGCGGGATCCAGTTGGATGCTGGACCTGACAGTCCGGTCAGTCAGATTGTCGTCCTCGGGTGTCGTCACTCAGTGCGCTGCTTTCGGTAGATGGCACTTCGATTCTATCGCCGGATATGACTACTTCGCTTTTCAATAGTCACGCCGCGCTATTGCGCAGTACTGCGCATTGCGTGGTAGCGTCCAAACCGCAAGAGCGGAGGCATATGGACACAAGTCAACTTCTCAAGGGTGTGCTCGACCTCGCGGTGCTGACGGTCCTGCGGGACGACGACGGATACGGCTACGACGTACTTCGCCGCCTCCGCACCGCGGGCCTCGAAGAGGTCGGCGACGCGTCGGTTTACGGCACCCTTCGGCGCCTGTACAAGGCCGGCGCCCTCACGTCGTACGTCGTACCGAGCGACGAGGGACCACACCGCAAGTACTACGCACTCAACGACGCCGGCCGGACCCGGCTCTCCGAAGGGGCCGCCGCCTGGAACTCCTTCGCCAACGCCATGAACTCGCTTCTCAAGGGGGAACAGTGAACGCCATCGCCACTCGTGCCACGCATGAATACCTGACCCGGGTGCGGACGTCGCTCGCCGACATCCCCGGCGCAGAAGTCGACGATCTACTCGACGACGTCCGGCCGCACCTCGCCGACATCGCGGCTGAGATCGGGCCGGACTGCACCTTGCGCGACATGATCGCTCGGCTCGGAACTCCGGAGCAGTACGCCGCCGAACTACGGTCCGCGGGCGACTATCCGCCGGCACCTTCCGGGCCTGTCGCGAGCCAGACCCGACGCCCCCGACTCGCTCTCTGGAGCATGCTCATCGCGAGCTTCGCACTCATGTGGTTCGCAGTGATCGCTATCGTGGACGGCGCGGTTGAGGCCCTCTTTGTCGGGATTCTGCTGTGCGGCACAGTGATCGGATTCAGTGCCGTCTCGGTGGTGCGACGCGGCACGGACGCCTTCGAGGAACTCCCGGAGATCGTCTGGTTGCGCGAGTCGTACGACTCCCCGACTGGCCGCTACCTGAAGTCGCTCGCGCCTGGTTGGTGGATCGGGGCCGCATTCATCTTCGTCGGCGCCGCATTGTTTCTCGCCCGCCACAGCGACGCGGCCATAGCGCTGCCGATCTTCGCGACGTGCGCCGGCCTCATCATCTTTGCTGGACGTCGCGTGGGCACGAATGGTGCCTGGATGTGGGCGACCGTTCCCCTGTCGGCCATCGCGATCGGGTCCGTTCTGGGCGTGCCGGAGGCGATGACCGACGCGCGCACCGATTACGGACAGCCTGCCGTCTTGATGCCAGGCTTGAACGGCGACGTCACCAACATCTATGGGTTCACACCAGACGGCAAGCCGATCAGCGACTTCTACCTCGTCGACCAGGACGGGCACCCGATCAATGTGAACGGCATGAAGTGCGGACCGTCCGGACCCGAGTTCGCGGGTACGGACAACCACTTCCCGAAGAGCACGGTCACCGATGACAGTCAGTGCAAGGAGTCGCGAGACACCCCGTTCACGGTCGCGATTCCGCAGTCGTCTGCACCCGCAACAACGTCGGCGACCGCGACAACTCCGGCGCCGACGACGACGGTGGAACCCGCCCCGGCGCCGTGACGCCAGAGCTCTGCACCGTCAGGTCCCTAAAATCGCGAAACAAAAGGGACCTGATGGTGCAGAGCTCCCACTCAACCGATCCACTCCACCGGCGCCGCATCCCAGCGCCCAGTCCGGACGCCGATTGCGCCCAGCGCGACAGAAGCCGCGGTCACGCTACGTAAGACGTTGGGCCCCAGGAGAACCGGAACCGCGCCAGCCTCCCGGAGCGAGGCGATCTCGCCGTCCGCGATACCGCCCTCGGGCCCGACGATCAGCATGACCGCCGGCACATCGAGATCGACGTCGGCCATCCGCGTCGACGCAGATTCATGTAGCGCCAGCACCAGGCCATCGAACGCACGTACCTGGTCGAGCAATTGCTTCGTCGACACCAGCTCCGAAACCACCGGCAAATACGGCCGCCGCGCCTGCTGAGCCGCCGAGCGCGCCACCGCCTGCCACTTTCGAACGCCGGCGGTTGCCTTCTCGCCCTTCCATTGCGTGATCGACCGCGACGCCTGCCACGGGATCAAGACATCAGCGCCAGCCTCGACCGCAAGGTCGACCGCGAGCTCGGCCCGCTCCGACTTCGGCAAGGCCTGAACCACCGTCACCGCAGGTCGAACGCGGTCCGCAGTCTTCCGAGACACGACATCCAAGGACACCGTGTCTCGATCGACGGCCGACACAACGGTCGACGCGAGTCCGCCCAAGCCGTCGCTCAGGACGATCTTCTCACCCACGCGCAGCCGAAGAACGCGGGCCGCGTGGTGTCCGTCCGGGCCGGTCAGCTCGGCGACGCCACCGTCCGGCAGCGCCTCAACGTAGAAGACGGTGGCTGCCACTACCGGCTGAACGAGGCACGCAGGCGCGAGAACAGCCCGCCCGAGTGTGCCGAGGAGGTCGAGACGACCTCGGCCTTCTCGTGGAGGCGGGCCTTGAGGTCGCGAACGAGATCGGCCGACTTGCCGTCGAGCTTCGACGGGATGACCACCTCGAGATGCGCGTGCACGTCACCGCGGATCGACGACCGCAGCTTCGGCATGCCGTGCCCACGGAGGAGCGACACCGAGCCGGGCTGGGTTCCCGGCGCGATCGTGAGCTCGACCGGGCCGTCGAGGATCGTGTCGATCACGACGGTCGTGCCGAGGGCCGCGTCGACCATGGGCAGGCGAATGGTGCAGTGCAGGTCGTCGCCATCGCGAACGAAGACGTCGTGTGGCGCCTCGAGAACCTCGATGTACAGGTCACCAGCAGGGCCACCACCGGGGCCGACCTCGCCCTGCGCGGCCAACCGCACGCGCATGCCGCTCGCGATGCCTGGCGGGATGTTCGCGGTGATCTCGCGACGCGACCGCACCCGGCCGTCGCCGCCGCACTTGTGGCACGGGTCGGCGATGACTTCGCCGGCGCCACGGCATGTCGGGCACATGCGCGAGGTCATCACGTTGCCGAGGAACGAACGCTGGATCGACTGCACCTCACCGGCGCCGCCGCACGTACCGCAGCGCTCCGGCTTGCTGCCGCTACGGGTTCCCGAACCGGTGCAGACGTCGCACAGGATGGCGGTCTCGGCGACAATGCGCTTCTGGACTCCAGCCGCACACTCTTCGAGCGTCAGGCGAGTGCGAAGCAGCGAATCGGCACCAGGCTGGACGCGACCACGCGGCTCGCGACGGCCGCCGCCTCCGCCCATGCCCGCACCGAAGAAGGCGTCGAAGATGTCGCCCATTCCGCCGAAGCCCTGACCGCTGAAGCCACCGGCGCCGCGCTGCTCGAGCGGGTCACCGCCGGCGTCGACGATGCGTCGCTTCTCGGGGTCGTTGAGAACCTCGTACGCCTGCGAGATCTCTTTGAACTTCTCGTGCGCGTCTTCGCCCTTGTTGACGTCTGGGTGGTACTCACGTGCCAATTTGCGGTATGCCCGCTTGAGCTCCTGCTCATTGGCGTTTTTTGCCACTCCGAGGATGCCGTAATAGTCGCGTGCCACTTCTCTGCTCTCGTCTCATACCTGGCGTATCGACCGCGGGTCAGCGCGTTGCCAGGACCTCACCGATGTAGCGGGCGACCGCGGCCACCGCGGAGATCGTTCCCGGGTAGTCCATGCGGGTCGGCCCAAGTACACCCATGCCGCCGAATACGGTACTAGCTGTGCCGTAACCAGTGGAAACCACCGACGTCCCGCGCATCTGCTCGACCTGCGTCTCTTCCCCGATCTGGACGGTCACCGTGCCCGGATGTTGGGACGCAGCGAGGAGTTTCAGCACCACGACCTGCTCTTCGAGCGCCTCGAGAACCTGACGCAACGACCCCGGGAATACGCCGAAGTCAGCAGCGCTCGCGGTCAGATTCGCGGTACCGCCCAGCACCAGACGCTCTTCCCGGTGCTCGACGAGGCTCTCGACCAGCACCGTCGAGATGCGGATCATCGCGTCGCGAAGGTCCTGCGGCGCCTCGACTGCGAGATCGACGACCGCGCTCGACGCGACCGGCAGGCGCTTGCCGTCGACGGCAACACCGAGCAACGACCGGATCTTCGCGAGCTTCTCGTCCGTGACGGTGTCGCCGAGTTCGACGATTCGCTGGTCGACACGGCCGGTGTCCGTGATGAGGACGAGCAGCAGGCGGGCCGGAGTCAGCGCCACGATCTCGAGGTGCCGCACCGTCGACGCCGAAATCGTCGGGTACTGGACCATCGCGACCTGACGGGTCAACTGGGCGAGCAGGCGCACCCCGCGACGAAGCACGTCGTCGAGGTCGACCCCCTCTTCCAGGAAGCGCATGATCGCTGCGCGTTCCTGCGATGACAGCGGCTTGACCTCGGAGATTCGGTCGACGAACTGTCGGTAACCCTTGTCCGTCGGGACGCGGCCCGAGGACGTGTGCGGCTGGGTGATGTACCCCTCGGTTTCGAGAACAGCCATGTCATTGCGAACGGTCGCACTCGAGACACCGAGGTTGTGGCGCTCTACGAGCACCTTGGAACCCACAGGTTCCTTGGTCGAGACATAGTCAGCAACGATCGCGCGCAACACTTCGAACCGACGGTCGTCCGTGCTCGACATGATCATCACCTCCTTGTGGCCCGACCTTGCACCAACAGTTTAGTCGGACGCGCATCGGCATCCGGCGACCTTGGTCACAGGTTGATCTTGAGTCACGGCTGACGGCGCAACGTGCCGGTGATGTTTCCGGAGTTCCCCGGCATCGTCCAGGCAATCGACGAACCGCCTTCGAGCGTGATGGTCGACGTCAGGTTGTCGTCCAAACAGCTCGCCGGACCGTCCTTCAACCGCCCCTGCAGATGCGCGGTGCGCCCGTCGACGGACACCAGATCCTCGTCACGTGCGCACGTGTCGCCGTTGGACTTCACGTAGGTCGATGATCCGACCGTGTCGCCGACGTTGCCCGCGTACAAGTACATCTCGACCGTCAACCGGCCGCCCGGGCCGGTCGCCTCGCCTTTCCAACCGCCGTCGAACGTCGACGGCCACACGCCGTCGACCGCGCTGCTCGGGGCCGCCCCGCCCGACGTTCCATCGCCGGACCCGCGTGTCCCCCACCACGCTGCGAGTGCGACCGCCGCAATCGCGACCACCGACACCGCGACAAGTGGCCATACCGAGCGCGACGACCTCCGCACCGGGCTGGGCTTAGCCTTCGGGACTGTAGGCGGCTTGCTGGTAGTGGTCTCGGCGTCGATCGGCGCGACCGTCGCGGTTTCGCTCTCCCCCACGGAGGGGTGCTCGAGATCCAGCATCCCGGCGGTGCGTCGCCCGACCTCCTCGAGAATCTCCGGCGGCAACCACCCGCGTGTGCTCTCCGGTCGAAGCGGAGCGAGCGTCTCGCACAACTCTTCGATCGTGGGTCGGGCGGCCGGATCCTTGGCGAGACACGCCGCGACCACCGAACGAAGCGGATAGGGCACCTTGCTGACATCGGGCTCTTCCTGAACAACCCGCCACAGCATCGTCATGGTGTCGGCCTCGCCGAACGGACCCATGCCGCGAGCGGCATAGACGACGACGCCAGCCCACGCGAAGATGTCCGTTGCCGGTCCGACTCGTTCGCCCTTCACCTGCTCGGGAGACATGAAGCTCGGCGACCCGACGAGTTGTCCGGATGCCGTCAGCACCGAGTCGTCGGCGGCTCGGGCGATTCCGAAATCGATGACACGCGGTCCATCGAGTCCGAGGATCACGTTCGACGGTTTGAGGTCTCGATGAATGACGCCGGCCGAATGGACTGCGTGAATTGCCCGCGCGAGGCCGTCGGCCAAGACCGTCACCGTGTTGTCGGGCAGACGCTCGAATCTCCGCACGGCTTCGGTGAGCGTCATTCCGGCAACGAACGCCGTCGCGAGCCACGGTTGCGCCGCATCGAGGTCGGCGTCGAGAACGGCAGCAGTGAAGTGCCCGCTCACTCGCCGGGCCGAGGACACCTCGTGGCCGAACCGCGCCCGGAAGCCGTCGTCGTCGGCCAGGTCGGGGCGGATGACCTTCACCGCGACGGTTCGCCCGGTTTCGCTGCGGCCCAGGTACACGCGACCCATGCCGCCGGTGCCGACCACACCGAGTAGTCGGTACTTCCCGATCTCTGTCGGATCACCGGGCTCGAGCGCTCTCATCTCGGAAAATCCTACGGCCGCTTGGGATGCGACGCAGCGGTTACAGCGCGCCTCGCGACGCTGCGGCCGATACTGACACTCATGGCCATCGAACCGCCCGCCGAGACCACCGAGCGATCGCTCAATGAACCGCTGCGCGAGGATGTTCGCCTTCTGGGCGCCATTCTCGGCCAGGTCGTTCGAGAGCAAGAAGGCGACGAGGTCTTCGATCTCGTCGAGCGTGCCCGCGTCGAATCGTTCCGGCTGCGTCGCTCGGAGATCGACCGCAGCGAACTGGCCCGCCTGTTCGACGGCATCACGATCGGGAACGCGATACCGGTGATTCGCGCGTTCAGTCTGTTCTCGCTCCTGGCCAATCTCGCTGAGGACCTGCACCGCGAACGTCGCCGACGGGCGCATGTCAAGGCCGGTGACCCACCGCTCGCGAGCAGCCTGGCCGCGAGCTACGCCCGCCTGGACGCGGCACCGCCGAACCCCGACCGCGTCGCCGACCTCCGGCATGCCCTCGTTTCGCCGGTGATCACAGCCCACCCGACGGAGACGCGTCGCCGCACGGTGTTCGAAACCCAGACGCGAATCATGAACTTGATGCGCGAGCGGGACCGCGGTGATGGCGACAACGCCGAGATCGACCACCTGCTGCATCGGCAGATCCTCATGATGTGGCAGACGGCTCTCATCCGGCTCAATCGGCTGCGGATCGAGGACGAGATCACCGTCGGCCTGCGGTATTACGTGCTGTCGCTGTTCCAGACGCTGCCGGGGATCAACGCCGACGTGCGCGCCGAACTCACGCGCCGTTGGCCGGACGCGAACGTCCTGCAGGAGCCGCTCGTGCGCATGGGTTCGTGGATCGGCGGCGATCGCGACGGAAATCCGTTCGTCACGGCCGACATCGTGCGGACTGCGACCCACCGGGCGAGCGGCACCGCCTTCGAGTTCTACGCCGACGAGGTCAACACGCTCGAGCAAGAGTTGTCGATGTCCGCGCGCCTGGTGACGGTGAGCTTTGCGCTGCAGGAACTCGCCGACAAGTCCGGAGACGAATCCGCTGGCCGTGCGGACGAACCGTATCGGCGCGCGCTGCGCGGAATTCGCGCCCGCATCACCGCGACGGCGTTGAAGCTCCTCGATCAGGCGCCACGTGCGGCGCTCGATCTCGGACGTCAGCCATACGCGACAGCAGGCGAGCTGCTCAAGGACCTCGACATCGTCGACGCCTCTCTGCGGGGTCACGGCGATGCGATCCTCGCCGATGATCGGCTGTTCAACCTGCGCAGTGCGGTCGAGACCTTCGGGTTCCACCTGTCCGGGCTCGACATGCGACAGAACTCCGAGATGCACGAGACGGTCGTCGCGGAACTTCTCGCGTGGGCCGGCGTCCACGCCGACTACACGAGTCTGAGCGAAGACGAACGCGTCGAGATCCTGTCGCGCGAGCTCAGCATGCGCCGGCCGCTGACTGCCCCGAACAGCGACCTGAGCGAGCTTGCGGTCAAAGAGCTGAACATCATTCGTTCGGCCGGCGAGGCGATTCGAAAGTTCGGTCCCGGCTCCGTGCCGAACTACATCATCTCCATGTGCATGTCGGTGAGCGACCTGCTCGAAGCCGCGATCCTGCTGAAGGAAGGCGGCATTCTCCAGCCCGGAAAGCCGTGTTCGGTCGGCATCGTGCCGCTCTTCGAAACGATCGAGGACCTGCAGCGATCGGCGGCGACTGTCCGCGCGGCCATGGCACTGCCGGTCTACCGCGAGATCGTCGACAACCGCGGCGGGAATCAGGAGATCATGCTGGGCTACTCCGACTCGAACAAGGACAGCGGATACCTCGCCGCGAACTGGGCGCTCTATCGCGCAGAACTCGACCTCGTCGAAGCCGCCCGCGACACCGGTATCCACATGCGGCTGTTCCACGGTCGAGGCGGAACCGTCGGCCGTGGTGGCGGACCGAGCTACGACGCGATCCTCGCGCAGCCGGCCGGAGCCGTGCGCGGCTCGCTGCGCATCACCGAACAAGGCGAGGTGATGAGCGCCAAGTACAGCGATCCCAAGCACGCGCGCCGGAACATCGAATCACTCGTGGCCGCGACCCTCGAATCGACGCTGCTGGACGTCGAGGGTCTCTGTGACGACGCCGAACGCGCGTACGAGATCCTCGACGACCTCGCTGCCCGCGCACGCAAGGCCTACAGCGAACTCGTGCACGAGACGCCCGGCTTCGTCGAGTACTTTCGCCTCTCGACTCCGGTCGCGGAAATCGGCGAGCTGAACATCGGCAGTCGCCCATCGTCGCGTAAGCAGACGAACTCGGTGTACGACCTCCGCGCGATCCCGTGGGTCATGTCCTGGAGCCAATCGCGCGTGATGCTGCCGGGTTGGTACGGCGTCGGCAGCGCGTTCTCCAGCTACATCGACGAGAGCCCTGCGCACCTGGGCGAACTGCAGGAACTCAATCGGCGGTGGCCGTTCTTCAAGACCGTGCTGTCGAACCTCGCGATGGTCATGAGCAAGTCCGACCTCGGCCTCGCGGCACGGTACGCCGAGCTCGTGCCCAACAAGGAGCTGCGCGATCACGTCTTCGGCATGCTCAGCGCCGAACACACCCGCACGGTGCAGGTCTACCTCGACATCACCGGTCTCGACAGCCTGCTCGCGGACAACCCGGCGATGGCGCGGTCGACGATCAACCGCTTCCCGTACCTCGAGCCGCTCAACCACCTGCAGGTCGAGCTGCTGCGTCAATACCGCTCCGGCGATGACCGCGAGCTCATCAAGCGCGGGATTCTGCTGACGATGAACGGTCTGGCTACGGCACTACGGAACAGCGGCTAGTCAGCCGACGGGGCCGATAGGTCCGGTCGCCCCGGACGAACCGGTTGCTCCGACGGCTCCCGTGGGCCCGGTCGGGCCAATCAGTCCAGCGGGCCCCGTGGGTCCGGTTACCCCGAGGCCTGCCGCCCCCGTGGGTCCCGTGGCTCCGATCGCCCCGGTGGGGCCAGTCAATCCCGCCGGACCGGTCGACCCGGTTGCCCCGGTTGCGCCCGTGGCCCCCGTTGGGCCGGGAGGGCCGGCGGGCAGGAAGTTGCTGAGCGACCCCGGATAGTCGCCTGGCAGACACCCCGCAATGCCTGGCGAGACAACGACGAGCGCACCCAATCCGAGGTTCCGGAGAAACCGGCGACGGGAATCCACCACTCCACCAACTTTCCGACGCGCGACGACAGGCAGTTGCGGTGAACGCTATCGGCGGTGCGTCGCAAACCGATTTCGGAAGTTCGTCGGAAAAGTATCAATCCGTCTGGAAATCAATAAGGTTCAGAACCGCATCCAGCGGAAGCGCCATCACGCGCGCAGCTCGGTCCTCGACGCCGTAACTCACCAGCATGTCGGTACCGAGGAGTGCCATTCCGGCGCAGAACTCGACGCCGTACCGCTCGAAGCTGAAGGACCGCGAGTACCCCAATAGGCGGAATTGTCGATCGAACAAGATGAAGCGGTGCCGGTACAGGCGTCGTGCCCCCGAGGCTCGGACCTCGTGACCGATCACCAGCAACCGCTCCCCGATCCACACCCCGGGCGCGCCACCGCGAACATCCGCAAGCACCGAAGGCGTCGCCTGCCGATGGACTTCCGCCACCGCACCGAGCGTCGGATCGTATTCGAACACCCGAAGCGGATGACACGAATAGACGAACAGCAGCCTGTCGCCGTCCACCACCGGCATCCAGTTCTTCTCGTCCAACTGGCCCCATGACCTGCCCAGCGGAACCAGATCGACAAGCCGATCACCCGAAACCTTGGCCAATACCAGTTGCGCACGCATCGTCGGATCAAAGTCACGACTGGTCCCGACGACATACGAGGCGTCGCGCCATCGGAACAGTCGCAGGTCTTCCAGACCGCGAACCTGGGTCGGGAAGCGGCCCGCCCGCGGTTCGTGCAGCTCGTCGATCCGACGTCGCGACCCGTCCTCGTTCAGCTCCAGCAGGAAATTCCGCGTGCGCACGACGTTGTCGGGGTCGTGAATCAGGTAATTTCCGCCCGCGTCGAGCTCGTAATTGATGGTGCGAACGATGAGCCGGACCCGCTCGTCGTCGACCGCGAGCGATGGGTTGAGCGCCACCCAGCCCGGCTCGAGGTCGACGGCGATATCAGTCGCCTCGCAGGGCTCTTCGACCAGGTCCGCCACCATCGGCGCCGGTCGATACGGATTCACCGGCTCGCCCCTCGTGAGGAGGAAGTCCACACAGTGCTGGCGGTTGATCAGCAGGTCTGCGTCGAGCCAGTCCGGATGCGGAAGACGCGCGAGAACGTGATCGGTGAGCTCGATCGCCTCCGCAACACGTCCCGACCGCGCAAGTGCGATCGTCCGCTCGAAAGCCAGCCCCCACCCATTGGCAGTGGTGTCGACGAAAAGTCGATCCGTTCCGGCACTCGATGGTTGCCAGTCCGCTGTCGCGAGCAAAGCCAGATGATGCCGGTCGGCCCGATTCGCTTCGCGAGCCAAGATATACAGCGGCTCGCGACGGCTCGGCCGGCGCTCCCAGGCTCGCATCAGGTACGGAACCGCGCCGTCGAGGTCCTTCGCCGCAAGCAGGGCAGCCGCGCGGTAATCGGCCATGAAGACCTCTTCGTCCCACCCGCCGAGGACGACGCGTCGGTGGTACGTCTCGACCGCCGCGTCAACCTCGCCGAGGCACTCCAAGGTCTGGGCGAGATAGAACGTCGAACGTGGGTTTTCCGGATCCACCGCCAGCTCAGCCTCGAGCAGCGCGCGGTCCCGTTCGAACTTGTCCGCCTTGTGCCCGCCGTCGCCGTGATGGACGACGACCAATCCGTGGTGCCGGCTTTCCGTGGCGGGTTCATCGCAGTGGAGGAACTCGTGGGTCGCGCCGACGTAGCGGAAGGGCGCGTCCGCACGCACAAGGCGCGGCAACCAGCTCTCGATGCCTTCGACCTGACGAAGAAAGTACTGGTCGGCACCAAGAGTCCCGATCTCACCGGTGACTTCGACGGTGTGGTCGGCGTCGAGGAGCAGAAGGTAGTCAGCAGCACCGCGCGCAAGCTCGAGCGCCTCGCTTCGATTGTGGCCGAAATTCCGCCAGGGACGACGGTGCAGCTTCCCGGGAAGGTGTCCCAGCAGCGACTCCACCAACTCCGGTGTTCCATCTGTCGATCCGGTATCGCAAATCACCCACGCGTCGATGAACCGCTCGACGCTCGAAATGCAGCGCTCGAGTACTTGTGCCTCGTTGCGCACGATCATGCACAGCGCGATCGTCGGTCGGCGCGTCCGGAGATCACGAGCAGCATCCGTGAGAGAGGTGGACCCAAGCACGACTATCGGCTTACCACGCCGGGAAACACCGACTTTCGCGCCACGCGCAGACTGCTAAGGCTTACGGGCTATCAGCAGGTCGTCTTCGCCGATGCTCGACAGGACGAGAGTTCCGTCGCGCTCGGCGACGGCCGTCACGAAGCCGTAGCTGCCGTCGTCGAGCCGCAGGTCGTGCACCGGGTTGCCGTCGAGATCGAACGCCATGACCCACGCAACGTGCGCCGGCTTGGGCCGGAGGAACCTCGGCAGGTTCCACGAGATCGTCCGCAGAATTCCCGGAAGCGACAGCAACCGATCCACCAGCGGATTGCGCGGTGCGACGATCGCGACCCACAACAACCCGTCGCTGCCGAGGCTCATGTTGTCCGGGAACCCGTGCAGGTTCTCGCGAATCAACTCGTCAGCGCCGGCGTCCGGACCGGTCAGCCAATATCGGCTGATGCGGTAGCCGGCGGTCTCGGCGAACAAGAGATGCGATTCGTCGGGCGCCAGCACGAGTCCGTTGCCGAACGCGAGGCCATGCACGAGAACGGTCACCGTGCCGTCCGTCGACAACTGCACGAGACGCCCGGTGCACGAGTGTTCGAGGATGTCGCCCTCGTGATGATCGACGTCCCAGCGGCTCGTCGACGTCGTGAACCAGATGGTGCCGTCACTGCCGACGACGACATTGCTCGCGAAAGTGAGCCGCTCGCCTTCGATTTCGTCGACGAGAACCTCGACCTGACCGTCCCGGAGTCGCAGCAGGCCTCGATCGTGGTCGGCCACGAGAATGCTGCCATCGGTACACGGCTGAACGCCGAGCGGACGGCCGCCCGTGTTGCCGAGCAGGCTTCGCACGCCGGAATCGACATCGATCTCGACGATGCTGCCATCGAGGAGCCCGGTGACGACGCCGCCGCCGGAGTCGAAGCACACATCCTCCGGGCCATGTCCGCCGGACGCGATCCGCCCGACGACCTCGAGCTGGGCGGTGAGCTCAGTTCTGCCCTCGTTCTCCGGCGCCTTGGGCGGAGACCAGTTGTTCGTACTCAACAGACGGCGGTTGAGTCTCATTTGGCTCCTCAGGCGCTCAGGTCACGGACGACAGCATCCGCCAGCAAGCGACCCCGGTCCGTGAGGACCAAGCGGTCACCCTTTCGTTCTAGCAGCCCGTCGTCCACCAGGGGCTGTGCACCGGGCCGGTCCGGTATTCCGTCCCGAATCCGGATCGAGAGCATGAGCTGTTCGAGCGCCTGATCGTCGGGCGTCAGCAGTTCGGACCCATCGACCGGAAGCACGCCGGCCGCAAGGGTCTCGGCGTACCGCGCCGGATGCTTGACGTTCCACCAGCGCAAACCGCCGATGTGGGCGTGCGCGCCCGGACCGGCACCCCACCAGTCGCCGCCCTGCCAATAGATGAGGTTGTGGCGGCAGCGCGCGTCGTCGTCGCGGGCCCAATTCGACACTTCGTACCAGTGCAGACCCGCGTCGGCGAGACGGCGATCGATCTGCTCGTAACGAGACGCCAGGACATCGTCGTCGGGTGCCGGAAGCTCACCACGGCGGACCTTGCGAGCCAGGGCCGTGCCCGATTCGACGATGAGTGCGTACGCCGACACATGGTCGACGCCGGCGCCGAGCACGGCATCGAGCGACGCATCGAGGTCGGCGTCGGTCTCCCCCGGCGTCCCGTAGATGAGGTCGAGATTGACGTGGTCGAAGCCGGCATGGCGCGCCTCACGAGCTGCCTCTACCGCGCGGCCCGGCGTATGAGTGCGATCCAGTACCCGGAGCACATGCTGCGCCGCGGATTGCATGCCGAGGGAGATTCGGGTGTACCCCGCCTCCCGCAATCCACCGAAGAATGCCGGTGACGTCGACTCGGGGTTCGATTCGGTCGTGACCTCGGCATCCGGCGCGAGCCCGAATGTCTGTCTCACCACATCGAGGACCTTGGTGAGACCTTCCGCACCGAGCAGCGACGGTGTGCCCCCGCCTACGAAAACGGTCTCCGCGGGGACCGCTCCGACCATTTCGGCACCCAACGCGAGCTCGCGTTGCAGCCCTTCCATCCACGACTGCGGCGAGGCGGAGCTGCCCAGCTCACCGGCGGTATAGGTGTTGAAGTCGCAATAACCGCAGCGAGTCGCACAGAACGGCACGTGGATATAGATGCCAAACGGCCGCTGACCGAAATCGGTCAGGCATTCGCCCGGTATCTCAAACCCACTCACATTCCCAGTTTCCGGCACGAAGTGGTTTGAGTACCAATCCACGTGGCAAAATGACATCTATGCACGCAACGGCAGTTCGACTCGTGGCACGTCGCCACGTGGACTTCAAGCGCGTGTGCAGCTGCAGCTGTCGGTGACCTCGGTCCACCGTTCAAGTCCGGTTTCACCGGCACAATCTGCAGCAGGAGCTCGTACTTCATGGAAGAGCGTTTGGCGGTCGTCGAAGGTCAATTGGACAGCGCCGATAACATATATGGAAATGTGCTTCCGACCGGCAGCCCCGGTCTGGATGTGCCGTTTGGCCGCAATTCGCGCCGACACAACGTCGCCACGACACAGCTCGGGGAATACATCGACCGCGTGATGCGTAGAAACGTCAAGCACCGAAACGAAAGTTCGCGGTTACCCGTGTGGGTGACCCGTGCTGAGGAAGGCGACCTGAGATGAACACCCGATTGAGCGAAGAGGTTCTTCGCGAGATCGCCGCAGATGGCGCGCGCGAACTGCAGGGCGCATCCGCGCTCGAGCTGCTCGAGTGGACTGAGAAGACGTTCGGCAACGACTACATCGTGGCCTCGAACATGGAAAACGGCGTTCTGGTCGACCTCGCGACGAAGGTTCACCCCGGCGTCGATGTCCTCTTCCTCGACACCGGCTACCACTTCGCCGAAACGCTCGGAACCCGCGACGCGGTGATCCAGGTCTACGGCGCGAACCTCGTGAACGTCACCCCCGCACAGACCGTCGAGGAGCAGGACGCGCTCATCGGCCGGAACCTGTTCGCGAGCGAGCCGGGCCGCTGCTGCGGACTCCGCAAGGTGGAGCCGCTCAAGGCCACGCTCAAGAATTACCAAGCTTGGGTGACCGGCATCCGTCGCGTCGAGTCTCCGACCCGCGCGAACGCGCCACTCATCTCCTTCGACGACGCATTCGGCCTCGTGAAGATCAACCCGCTCGCCGCGTGGACTGATGAGGACATGGAGAACTACATCATCGAGAACGGGATCCTCGTGAACCCGCTCGTCGAGGAGGGTTACCCCTCGATCGGTTGCGCACCGTGCACCGCGAAGCCCGAGCCGGGCGCGGATCCGCGTAGCGGCCGCTGGGCCGGCTTCGCCAAGACCGAGTGCGGGCTACACGCCTCATGACCGCGGTCCTATCCGGCCACTCGAGCAGCGTCGACACCCTCGGCGCCCTCGAGTCGGAGTCGATCCACATCTTCCGTGAGGTCGCCGGCGAGTTCGAACGTCCGGTGATCCTGTTCTCCGGCGGCAAGGACTCGACGGTTCTGCTGCATCTGGCGATCAAGGCGTTCTACCCCGCCAAGATCCCGTTCGCGCTGCTGCATGTGGACACCGGCCACAACTTCCCCGAGGTCATCGACTTCCGGGACGAGGTGGTCGAGCGCTACGGTCTGCGTCTGTTCGTCGCGAAGGTCGAGGACTACCTCGCCGACGGTCGCCTCGAAGAGCGCGCGGATGGAATCCGCAACCCGCTGCAGACGATCCCGCTTCTGGATGCCATCACCGAGCACCGCTTCGACGCGGTCTTCGGTGGCGCGCGTCGCGACGAGGAGCGTGCCCGGGCGAAGGAGCGCATCTTCTCGCTGCGCAACGCGTTCGGACAGTGGGACCCGAAGAAGCAGCGTCCGGAGCTGTGGAACCTCTACAACGGCCGTCACGCGGCCGGTGAACACGTCCGCGTGTTCCCGCTCAGCAACTGGACCGAACTCGACATCTGGCGCTACATCGCCCGCGAGAACATCTCCCTCGCGAGCCTGTATTACGCCCATGAGCGCGAGGTCTTCCAGGACCGCAACGGCATGTGGATGACTCCTGGCGAGTGGGGCGGCCCGCAAGACGGCGAAGGCCTCGAGGTTCGCTCGGTGCGCTACCGCACCGTCGGCGATGCGTCGACCACCGGTGCCGTGCTGTCCGATGCCACCGACAACCAGGCAATTCTCAATGAGGTTGCGGCGTCCCGGCTCTCCGAACGCGGGGCGTCGCGCGGCGATGACCGGGTGTCCGAAGCGGCGATGGAAGACCGCAAGCGGGAGGGATACTTCTGAGCACCCAGGTACAGCTGCTGCGCCTCGCCACGGCCGGCAGCGTCGACGACGGCAAATCCACGCTGGTCGGACGTCTCCTCTACGACACCAAGTCAGTGCTCGCCGACCATATCGACGCGGTCGAGCGGGCCTCCGTCGACAAGGGTCTCGCGACGCCGGACCTTTCGCTCCTCGTCGACGGCCTCCGCGCCGAGCGCGAACAGGGCATCACGATCGACGTGGCGTACCGCTACTTCGCGACGCCGCAGCGGTCGTTCGTCCTCGCCGATACTCCTGGTCACGTCCAGTACACGCGCAACACGGTGTCCGGCGCGTCGACCGCTCAGCTCGTCATGCTGCTCGTCGATGCACGTAAGGGCGTCGTCGCACAGACCCGTCGCCACGCCGCGGTCCTCGCACTGCTCGGCGTGCCGAAGCTCGTCCTCGCGGTCAACAAGATCGACCTCGTGGAGAACCCGGCCGAGGTCTTCGCAACCATTTCCGCCGAGTTCAACAGGCTGACGGCGGGACTGGGTTGGGCGCCCGAAGACGTGCAGGAGATCCCGGTGTCGGCGCTCTTTGGCGACAACATCGCTTTCCGGTCGGAGCACACTCCGTACTACGACGGACCGACGCTCATCGAGCACCTCGAGTCAGTCCCGGTCGATGCCGACAGCGAACGCACCGAAATCGGCCTGCGCTTTCCAGTGCAGTACGTCATTCGTCCGCGGTCTGCCGAGTTCCCCGACTACCGCGGGTACGCGGGTCAGGTCGCGGCAGGTTCCGTTCGCCCCGGCGACGAGGTCGTCATCCTCCCGTCGGGAGTGCGCAGCACGATCGCGAAAATCGACACAGCCGACGGCGAACTCGAAGTGGCCGAGGCGGGCCGCAGCGTGACGCTGCTGCTCACCACGGATGTCGACGTTTCGCGTGGCGATGTGATCGCCTCCCCCATCGACGCTCCGGAGCCGCTGGCCGCCTTCGACGCGACCGTGTGCTGGCTCGCCGAGAAGCCGCTTCGTCCGGGCGCACGCCTGCTGCTCAAGCACGGAACGCGAACCACGCAGGCGATCGTCGGTGCGTTGATCGATCGTTTCGATGAGCAGAACCTGTCGTCGGACCCGTCGCCGGCAACGTTGGAGCTCAACGACATCGGTCGTATTTCGGTCCGCGTCGCCGAGCCGATCGTGGCCGACGACTACGCCGTCAACCGTCACACCGGCAGCTTCCTGCTGATCGATCCCGCCGGTGGAAACACCCTCGCGGCAGGCCTTGTCGGCGACGTCCTGACCGCCGTCGAGGTCGGCTGAAGGCCAGGCCACCAAGCCGCTTCTATTTGTTGAACACCTGTGTAAGGTCTTTACCGAGCACAGGTGTAATGTCCGCGTGGAGTCCACCTGGCCTGCCAAGACAAAACAAAGAGGAGCATTCATGGCCTTCACAGTTTCCGGAAAGTCCGTCCTCATCACCGGTGCGGCAATGGGTATGGGTCGTATCTGGGCCGGCTATGCCGTCGAGGACGGCGCGTCGACCCTCATCCTGTGGGACATCGACCAGGTGGCGCTCGACAAGGCCGTCGCTGAGCTTTCCGGAAAGGGCACCGAAGTCATCGGTCAGATCGTCAACGTGGCGGACCCGACGGCGATCTCGCGTGCTGCTGAAGAGGTCAAGCGGAACATCGGCTACCCGGACATCCTGATCAACAACGCCGGTGTCGTGCGCGCCAAGTACTTCTGGGAAGCCGACGCCGAGAAGGACATCAAGTTCACGATGGACGTGAACTCGATGGCTCCGATGTACATCACGCTCGAGTTCCTCGCGTCGATGGTCTCGAACCCCGAGCGCGAGTGCCGCATCGTCAACATCGCGTCGGCGGCCGGCATGCAGGCGACCCCGAAGATGGCCGTCTACGCCGCCTCGAAGTGGGCGTGCCTCGGCTGGAGCGACTCGGTTCGCATCGAGCTCGAGCAGCAGGGCGCCGGCCACGTCAAGGTCACCACGGTGTGCCCGAGCTACATCTCGACCGGCATGTTCGAGGGCGCCAAGGGCCCGCTCCTCGCCCCGATCCTCAAGCCGGAGGAAGTCACCACCGCGGTGTGGAAGGGCATGAAGAACGGCGACGCGCTCATCGTTCTCCCGAAGACCGTTTACCTCGCGCGCGCCGTCAAGGGCCTGCTCCCGGTCAAGCTGTACGACCTCATCGCAGACCGTCTCCTCGGTGTCTACCACTCGATGGATGACTTCAAGGGCCGCGGAACCGAGCGTTCGGGCCTCTAAGCAGACAGACGAATTCGCCCGCCTCTCATCGAGAGGCGGGCGGATTTGTTTCTTGGCCTACGTACGAATCGTCAACGTGAAGGCGAACACCGGTGGTCGGAATCCGACTCCGTTGTTGGCGCGCAGGCTGAACCGGTAGTCGCCCGCCACGGACGGGGTTCCCTCGAGCACGCCGGTGGAAGAGATCGTGAGGCCGGGCGGCAGCTGTCCGCTCGCCAGAGACACGACAGGCGGCGGAGCACCGGTCACCGTGAATTCGTGACGGTATGGGACGCCGACCGTCCCAGCCGGAGGATTACCAGTGATACTTGCCTGCTGCGAGGCGATCTGCAGGCGGTACAGCTTCGTCACGGCCCCGGCAGAGTTGCTCGCGGTTATCCGGAAACTGAAGTAGCCGGTTTTCGTCGGCACGCCACTGAGCTTGCCCGTCGAAGACAGGCTCAAGCCGGTGGGAAGCGCACCGCTCGTCACCCGCGTCGTGGTTGTCGGTCCTCCCGTGACGGCGAATTGGAAGTCATAGGGCCGCTGCACCAGCCCGCGCGGTGGAGTTCCGGTCAGCGTTGGTGAACTGACGTTTTCGACCGGCCGGACCCGCAGCACTTTGCCATCGGGTGACGCGTCCGTCGTGATGAGCAACGACCCGTCGGGCATTGACGTCACACTCCGCAGTCGGCCGTTCGTGCCGTTCAAAGCCGGCGGAAATGCTGTCTCGGTCACCGATTGACCGTCGAGCCCGAGCTTCACGAGCATCAGCTTCTGCGCCTTGAGGGTCGCGACTGCGAGAGCTCCACCCCATGCTCCCCACGCCGACCCTTGAACGACCGCCGCGCCTGACGTCGCCAGGGTCGGTTCGCCAGAACTCCAAATCGCATCGAGCGCTCCCGGCACTCGGACTTTGTCGGTCATCGGGACCGTCTCGTCGTACGCCGTCCGATCCGGACGCCAGCCGTAGTTCCCGCCGGGGACGAGGCGGTTGATCTCATCGTCGCGATCCGTCCCGTGCTCTACCGAGTAGATGAACCCGGTGTCGATCCGCATTGCCAGCCCCTGCACATTGCGGTGACCGAGTGTGTAGACCGGGCTCGATGCCGTCGGATTACCGGGAGCGGGCTGACCGGACGTCGTGATGTGCAGAACCTTGCCGGCCAGCGACGTCGGATCCTGCGGATTCGTACCAACCGCCGCGTCGCCGGTTCCAACGTAAAGCGTGCCGTCCGGATGCGCGAGGATCCGACAGCCGCCGTGCCGGCCGGTGTCGGTATCGATGCCGGTGAGAACAGAGCCCGCATACGTCACCGAGTTCCAGTCAGCCCCGATCGTGAACGCGCTGATACGAATATCGGTCGTTCCCGACGCGCTGTATCCATGGCATGCGAACAGCGTCCGGCTCGTCGAGAAGTCTTTGGCGAGAGCGAGTCCCATGAGTCCGGTCTCCCCGCTGACCCACAATCCAGGGACTGCGCCGGTGACGGAATGAATTGCGCCGCCACTTTCCTTGAGGACGAACCGGCCCGTCTTCTCGGCGGTGATGATCGTCCCGTCGGGCGCGGCGATCGCGTCCCACGGACGATTGAGGTTACTCAGTTCAGCCGTGACCGACAGGGTCGGAAGTGCCGTCGCAGCATTCGCCGGGACGGCAACCGAAAGCGCCCCCGCCGCCAGCACGAGAGACACGGTCAGGCGAACGAAATGCCGGATTTCCACATTTGAAAGAATCATCCAGCAACCACGAGATGCGTTGTCGCCGTGCCACTCACATCCGGTGATGTAGTCAGCTTGTGACGTAGGGGCCCACGTGCCGTGGGATCTACAGGCACAAGGACGGCGGAACTTGCCCGTCTAGCTCAGCAACTGGCAGAAGTCGACCCATTCCTGGCGCCCGTGCTGGTCCAGATCACTCGACACGTAATAGCCGTTCGCGTCCAGAACAAGAGTGCTCTTCGTGCTGCCGGCAGTGGATGCGATGGTGCGGCCGTCCGCGTCGACGAACCGGGTCGCGCCCGCGAGGAGCGCGATGTAGGTCTGGCCATCTGCATCGACAGTGACGTCGCCGTTCGAGCTCATGTTCTGATACGCGGTGACGACCTTTCCGGTCGCAGTGTTGGTCCACACGGTCGTGTTGTGGGAGCTTGCGGAGTATCGAGACCCGTCCCCGCCCTTGAATACGTAGGTCCCCCACGACGTCGTGGTGTAGTCGACCGCTGTCCCCCCACAGTCAGCGGTCGCCGACCATTCATCGTTGAATTTCCCGGCCTGCGCCGCAGCCTGCGCTGCCGAGATCAGCACCAGGCCGATCACTGCACCACCCACACCCAGAATTTTGCGCATAACAGTCCCCCTGATCGTTACCGCTACCGTGCAGCTATCACTGCCATTGGAGACGCTAAACCAAAACCGCTGCCAGTTCGGGTGACGTGCACATCGTCACATCAGCCCCAAACCGGACAGGGTTTTGCTAGGCGACAAGCGATATACGAGCCCCGACTGGGCGATGGTCACTCCCCGTCGCCGGCAGTACCCACGAACTCTTCGGCGTCAGGCCGCGGACCAGGATCTGGTCGATCCGGACCACCGGAAAACTCGCCGGCCAACTGAAGCCGAAGCCATCCCCCGCCGCGGCCTGAACCGACGTCAACTGATCGGCGAGGCCGGCAAACGCGCGATCGTCCATCGTTCCGTTCAAGTCCCCCATCAGGATCACCCGCTTCACCGCATCAGAGGCGACGGCCCTGCCGAGAATCTCCGCACCGGCATCGCGCTGGCCGGTGGTGAACCCGCCACGCGGATTGACGCCAACCGACCCGAGATGGGCAACGTAGACCGCGAGAGGTCCACGATCGGTGCTGACCGTCGTCCGCAACGCCCGGTTCGAAGGTGCCTTTCTCTCGTCTGGCACGTAAGCGGCCAACGGACCGAAATCCACGACGTCGATGGTCGTGGTGTCAGAGAGCGGAAGTTTGCTCCACAGGCCAACCGTCCCCGCCAGGACGTGGTACGGATAGGCCTTCGCCAGCTCCCTCTCATAGGGATCTCCCGCATCCGGTGTGACTTCCTCCAGAGCGAGCAGGTCCGCATTCGATGCGACCAAGTCGTGTGCCGTCGAGACCGGGTCCCGATTGTTGGCACCGACGTTGTGACTGACCACCGTGAGG